>PAWY01000016.1 GCA_002714305.1 Methanobacteriota archaeon
CCTTCTCCTTCATGGCATTTCTTCGCGTGGTGTCGCCTCCTTCGGTGTACGAAACAGCGGCACACAAGCCAAGACCAGTTTGTCGGTTCGCTTGTCCAAGGGCATCGACCCCGAGCCTTACATGCAAATGGTGGAGCAAGTAAAGGACACCTTAGCGGCTGCCTTGACCGCCCTTTAGTCGTCCATCAATTCCGCTTCGTTCGCCTGCGTGAGGGTGGTGACGGCGAAGAGAAGGACCGCCGATGACACGAGCAACAACAGAACATACGATGCTCCTGTGCCGGCGACCAGTGCAACGGCGGCCACCATCCACGCTCCCACGAGGTCAGCTGCGCCAACGATTCTCCATGATTTTCGTTGGGTCAAAATGCCGCTGACCCAAGCCGTGGCGGAAACCAAGAGCGCTGCGAAGGACAGGGCCACAAGGGACTGCATCATCATGGCGGCCGGAAGGAGAAGCCCATGGCTTGACCAAAGAGCGGAAGAAAGCCACAGGCCTTCTTGACGAACGACAACGGCCACTGTCCAAGCCAAACTGACCAGCCCAAAGGCGGCGGCCACGTGGCTTGGAGCGAGGAGGGTCGAGAAGGAGGCGAGCGCCCAAGCGACCCAAGCCTGGACCACAAGGGGTGACAGAAGCAGGACCGTCATGGCCACCGCTGGTTGACGCCAACCCAGGCTGCGCCTCAACCCGAACACCAAGGCCAGCAAGCTCGCCACGCCGAGCGACAGCAAGGCGGCACCTCCAACCCAAGCGCTCCGGCCAAGGGCGGTTCGATGGTCGTCAAGACCACGGCGAAGACGCTCCCCCTCAACCCAATCGAACAACAACACCATGCCCAACAAGGCCAGTTCAACGCCGAACAGTGGGAGGCCCCACGAAAGGAAGGAGGATGCGAGAGGGTCAGTGGTGAACGGCATCGGAACCTCACCGCCCAAAACGATGCAGACCATGCGGTCAATCACCAACAAGCCGAGCAGAGCTTCCAGCGCACTCGGTATTCGAAGCCCGAGGTCGTTTCGACCCATGAGGCCCATGCCAGCGAGCATCGCCAGCGTGATGGTCAACAGAGCTTGGTGAAGCGCATCATCGGCGAGAACGCCCGTCGTCATTCTACCGGCTACGTGGACCAACACCATGCCGCACATGGCGACCATGATGGGGAGCTCAACCCCTGCGACATCGGGAAGACGAAGTCCAATTGAATTCGCCCGCAGACGGGTGAGGCCAACCAACACGAGGGCAAAGCCTGCGCTGAAACCAAGGGCAAGAAGCCCATATGGCGTGGCGTAAGCAAACCAAGTGGACCCGATGAAAGCGACCACGAGAAACAGCAACAGGACAACCGGACGGTAGTGAATATCCCCGACAAGCAGGTCGTCCCCTTCCGCAGCACCCGCTCGTTTTGCCCGTTTTTTCTGCTGCTGAGCGAGCTGCAGCAGTTCCGCATCCAATTGTTTGAGCGCCACCGAAGTGGCACCATCGCTGCTCACCGTCGACACCAAGGATTGCACCCGTTCTCGTTTTGCAGCAAAGGTCGCTTGCCGTTCTTCCTTGGCCGCAAGGGCCCGCAATCCGGACCTGACATCGCCCTGGAACGCCAAGTAGGCACCGACGACAACGAACATGACCAGCGCTGTCGATTGCATGAACGAATCATCCATCGATTGACCCGCAAGGGCCATGCTGATGAGCAGGCCAAGGGCGGCAACCGTCGGAGGAAGTAAGGCCTCAACGGTGGTCAACCGTTGCATGTAGAGCACCAACGAAACCACTCCAATAACGGTGAGCCATTGATGGTTGAAGACGTCGATAAGGGCCGATTGNCCGGTTAATTCTGTGGAGCGCTGGGGNCCCAAGGCGACGATGATGAACAACGCCGTCATCATCCCCAAATGCACCGTCAGCAATCGTCCNGGGAGGTTTNGCAGTGAAGCATCGGGATCTTCCTCAGCGGCTCCGGCGCGTTTTGATNAGGCGAGGATCAACACCAAACTTCCAACGGTGAGCGCGGCCCCCCAACCCGCCTCCATACCGTACCTCCAAGCGATGGACAAGGCGGCAACGGACCACGCGATGACGAGGGTTTGAGGACGCCCTTGATGNAGGCCGAGCCACGTCATGCCGGCATGCGCCAGCAACAACGCCGCCATGCCTCCCAAGACGCCAAGAGCCGTCAACCCATCGGGTCGGGCNATGGCCACAAAGGAAAGACAGGCGGAAAGGAAGCCAAGGTTCCAGAGATTGAGGAGGTCTGAATCTCGAAGCCTGGAACTCATTTCCGATAGCCCAGCCAAGCCTCCGGCCACGTTGAGGTTCGCCTCTCCCAACCGACGGTTCACACCAATTTGTTGAGCCACCAACAACAACATCCACACGCCGAGGTCGCGCTCCGAGAGTGCAATTGGAACGAGGTCGGCATTCACGAGGCGTTGCTCAACATCGGTGGCGAACACCAGCAACCAGAGGTAGGGGGCAAGAACGGCCACGCCTGCAATGCTGGGTGAGCTGCGCAGCACCGCGATAACGCCGAGGCCGAGCCAAACGGCCCCTTGCGTGGCCAACAGTAAACGCGGATGTCCACCNCCCTCATGGGCCGGAATGAGCAAGGTCAACAACACNACGATGACCAATCCCCCCATCCAAAGGACATGGTCGGAAACATTGGCTTGGTGGGTGAGCAGTACACCGATGCACAAGCCGGACGTGACCAAGGCAAAGACGGAGTATTCGCCCAACGCAAACGGAAACGAAAGGTCAACGATGCCCGCGTTCAGCAATGAAAGACCGGCGATGAGAAACGGCATTGGNGCCAGTACAAAGGGCATAAGCCGCGTCCATGAAACACCTCTGACGACCAAATAGGAGGAGGTGAAAGCCAAGGTTAACAGCATCAACTGGGCCAATGCNTATCCTGTTTCGGTGCGGTGAGCCGCGATGGTCATCAGGGCCCCCACCATGCCCAAAGAAACCGACACGGCCCANAGGCCAGGTTTGCCAAGACCAACGGCCTTGACGGCCTGACTCAACCAATTTTCATGATGGACAAAGGCTGCCGCCATCGNGGCATTGGCCGCCGTGACAACGCTGAGGAGCANGAACAACGTGAGGTCGTTTTCGATGGTCAAGAGGGTCAGGGAAAGAATGTTCCAGTCGTTTGATAGGGCGTGCACGCCAACCCAGAGGTAGGACATTGAGATGCCGAGGCTGGCAAGGTTTCCCGACGAACGAATCAGCGCCAAACCGTGCATGAGCGCCATGGCCATCACGATGAGAATCGCAATGCCAACCTCACCGTATACCGCACCGGCTGAACTGCCAATGGCAAACAACACCAAAGCAGATTGTGCGGCGATAGCGTCTTCATCATGACGNAAGGCGAGCGCCACGTTCAATCCAACCAAGGCCAGCATCAACGCTCCCAAGACTTGGCTCTCCGGAAGACCGAGTCCATCCAGCCAGCCCCACCGCCAAGCGTCAAGGGCCAGTCCGTAGAGCAATTTCATTGAGATGATGACCCACGTGATGCCGAGGAGGTGCATGGCGTCCCGGCGAATCCACCGTTCGCCGAGGAACAGTCCAAAGGCGGCCATCAACAGCAGCCCGAAGCCGCCCANCAACGGAGGAAGAACGGTTCCGACCAGAGCACCAATGGCGGTCCAAACCACCACCATGGCGACCGCCAAGCCTTTGCCGATGGTTTGTTCAGCGTGCACNGCCATCTGCGTGGTTGAATCAGGCACAGGAGATTGGGAGACTTCCANGGTGAAGAGTTCGTTTATCTCGCCAACCGCAGCGTCGGTTTGAACGGGTTCTTCGGGGCGCTCGTCNGCCACCTCAGCATCCGGCTGTGTCGGAGGTGAAGAATCNACCATAAATGAGCCAAGGTTGAGGCCTTGAGGGCGCTTGAAGGATTGCTCTCGAAGGACGTCGTCCTCCTCAGAAGGACGGGGTTCTTTGCCCGAACCACTCCCATCCATGAAGGCCAGTCGGTCCCTTTCAACTTGAACTTGACCGCTCACCGTACCAAAGAGGTTCCAGTTTTGAGCCGTTGATACGAAGCCGAACCNTGCATCAAGAGTTCGAAGTAACGAAGGGTTCGCCTTGTGAGAGCGCCAAAAGGGACAAAGAGGGGCGGCGGAAACGGTCAGCATGGGCGGCACACTGGGCACTCCATCCGGAAGCCTCGAACAGCACGGTATCTCCCCCACTGGAACCGTGCACTGGAACCTTGAAGCCAAGGATTTGATCGCACTCGCCGTCGAGCGTGGAGAGGGGATACTCAGTGCTCATGGAGCCCTTGTCACCGAAACCGGCGAACGCACAGGACGTTCNCCCAACGACAAATACATCGTGGACGAAGCTTCGGTCTCAAACGACATCAATTGGGGCGACGTCAATGTCTCCACCGACCTTGACACGTTCACTCGCATGAGGGCCAAAGTTGTGGAATTCCTTTCAGCCCAAGATTCCCTCTTCGTGCAAGACCTCTACTGCGGTGCAGATTTCTCTGAAGCGCTCCCCATTCGAGTCGTGAACCACAACGCTTGGCACAACACCTTCGCACGAAACATGTTCATTCGTCCCGACGCTGCGCAACTCGAGAAGCATGAACCAGAATTTACCGTTCTTCATGCCCCTCATTTTGAAGCCGACCCGGAAGTGGACGGGCTCAATTCNCAGTGCTTTGTGATCGTCAATTATGCAGCGAAGGAAGTCATCATCGGTGGAACTCGTTATGCGGGTGAAATCAAAAAATCAATTTTCTCGGTCATGAATTTGATTCTCCCAAAGAAAGGCATTCTTCCAATGCACTGCTCAGCCAACACCACCGGAGAAAACACCGCCATCTTTTTCGGGCTTTCCGGCACAGGAAANACCACGCTTTCAGCCGACCCGAAGCGGGCACTCATNGGTGATGATGAGCACGGATGGGGTTCCAACGGGGTGTTCAACTTTGAAGGAGGATGCTATGCGAANCTTATCGACCTCTCCGAAGAGGACGAACCCGCTATCTTTGGAACCACCCGAAAATACGGCACCGTGTTGGAAAACATCGTGTTGNACGACGAGGGCGTACCGGATTTCCATGACACCACGAAGACCCAAAACACCCGTGGCTCCTACCCCATCGAATTCATCGACAACCGCACGGCCGATTCCAAGGGCGGACACCCGCAAAATGTCATTTTCCTCACCTGCGATGCCTTTGGCGTCCTCCCTCCTATCTCCCGCCTCACCCCTTCACAGGCAGCCTACCACTTCATCTCGGGATACACCGCCAAAGTGGCCGGGACCGAAATTGGCGTCAAGGAGCCGCAGGCGACCTTTTCGGCCTGTTTCGGCGAACCCTTCATGCCCATGCACCCCGGCGTGTATGCCGATTTGCTGTCCGACAAAATGGACCAACACGGCTCAACGGCCTGGCTCATCAACACCGGGTGGTCCGGTGGAGCATACGGGGAAGGAAACCGCATGAAAATCAAGTACACTCGCGCCATGCTCAACGCTGCCCTTGACGGCGACCTTGACAATGTTGAATTTGTCATCGACCAACGCTTCGGGTTTGAGGTTCCAACCTCATGCCCCGGCGTCCCTGCTGAGGTTTTGCAACCCAAGTCGACGTGGTCAGACGGGGCTGCTTACGATGCAACGGCTGACAAATTAGCNTCGATGTTCAATGAGAATTTCAAGCGCTACGAAGCNGGCGTATCGGCGGAAGTCAACGGTGCNGCGCCTGCTCCGTTAGCGTAAGCCGCTCCGTGTGGAGCGCTCTCAAATCGTCATGTTTGCGCCAGCGCATCTTCAGCGGTCATCGCGTCGAG
This sequence comes from Methanobacteriota archaeon, assembly GCA_002714305.1. Taxonomy (GTDB): domain Archaea; phylum Thermoplasmatota; class Poseidoniia; order Poseidoniales; family Poseidoniaceae; genus Poseidonia. The sequence continues at coordinate 5,827 of PAWY01000016.1, forward strand.
GCTGGCGGCGATTTGAACGGTTCGAAGATCGTCGGTTGGAAGCGTTTGAACGNCCTTGTTGCTTTCCACGACGGTCGTTGTGTTGTGGAGGGCGGCCGCCTGACGGACGGTTTGGACGGTCACTTTTCTGACCCGGTCGATTTGAGCGGTTGTTTGACTTACGATCGTCGTTTCTTCGGTTGCCGCCACGTTGACCTCCGGACCGATTGCCACCGCGTTGACCTCCGGACCGGTTGCCTCCATCGCCTCGCTTCTGCCCACCACGGTTGTAGCGACGCATTCCACTGCCGCGCCCGGTGCCGCGCCGGGAACGCCCGCCTCCTGGNGAGCCCTTGACCCGCCCTGGTTTTTGTCCGGGCTTGGGACGTGCCTTCTCGAAATGGTACGGTTGGTCTTCCAGGACTTCAATCTCCTCNCCCAGAAGCTGTTGAATGCCCACCAAATACCCNGATTCTGTTTCATCGCAAAANGAGTAGGCCAATCCTTCTCGTCCTGCNCGTGCCGTTCGGCCGATGCGATGGATGTAGACCTCCGGTTCATTGGGAAGGTCGAAATTGAACACGTGCGTGATGTCTTCTACATCNATGCCGCGACTGGCGATATCGGTGGCCACCAANACAAAGACGTCGCCTTTCTTGAACGANGCAAGAGCCTTCGTACGAGCGGTTTGGCTCTTGTCCCCGTGAATGGAATCGGATGGAATACCGACCTTGCTGAGNTGCTTNGCTAAACGGTTCGCGGCGTGTTTCGTTCGTGTGAACACAATGCCACAAGACACCATTTGCCCCTCGATAAGATCGATCAGCAACTCNCGCTTGTCACTTTTCTGGACGAACGCAATGTACTGCTCAATCCGGTCGGTGGTGGGCGCTTCTGGACTGATGTCNACCTCAACAGGACGGTGAAGCATTCGTCCGGCCAAGGTTCCAATGGCTTTGGGCATGGTAGCACTGAACATGAGATTCTGACGCTTTTTTGGGACNAGGGCAAGAATACGCTCAACGTCCTTGCTGAAACCCATGTCAAGCATGCGGTCAGCCTCATCCAAAACGAAGTGTTCCACACAGCTCAAATCAANGTGTCCTTGATTGTGTAGGTCAAGAAGCCGCCCCGGNGTTGCTACCAAAATATCCACNCCTCGTCGGAGTGCTTTGACCTGAGGCGACTGACCAACCCCGCCGAAGATGACGGTTGAGTACAAGGGAAGATGGCGCCCATAAACGCGGAGTCGCTCAGCAATTTGGGCTGCCAGTTCCCTGGTCGGGGTGAGCATGAGTGCCCGGATGGGGCGCCCAGAGCCCGGTTGTTCACCGGCGAGGTGATGGAGAATCGGGAGAGCAAAAGCTGCCGTTTTTCCNGTACCGGTTTGTGCGATGCCCATGACGTCGCGGCCCGACATGAGGGCTGGAATCGTTTCGGCTTGAACCGGCGTAGGGGTTTGGTAACCTTCGGAATCCAANGCTTCCAAAATTCGTTCATCAAGTTCCAAATCGCTGAAGGTTGACATGCCGATGCCTCAAGGACGAACACCCCGCGACCGTAGCCTTCGGACCAACCGCTCCATTCCGGCCTCCAACCCCCTCCCTATGAACACCGAGGGTCGCAATCAAGGCAAACGCAGCATTCGGTTTGATATCCATAAAAACCAACCATGGGTTTCTTGTTCCTGACATCGGTTTCGGGTCATGGACCGGCCTCTTCATGTCGTAACCGGCGCGTTCGGCTACTCGGGCCGNTGGATTGCTCACCACTTGCTGAAGGAGGACGTGCACGTTCGAACGTTGACCAACGCCGTAGGNCGGGACGATCCCTTTGATGGGNAAGTGGAAGTGCACGGCCTTGATTTCAGCGACATGGACCGATTGGTCGACTCTTTGCGTGGTGCTGAAGTGCTCTACAACACGTATTGGGTNCGCTACAACAAGCGCGACAAGCAATTCGCTCACAACACCGCCGTNGAAAACACGCGACGGTTGTTTGAGGCAGCAAGCNTGGCCGGCGTCAAGCGCATCGTCCAATTCTCCGTAGCCAACCCGACGAAAGCGCCGAATTGGACGTATTTTGAAGGCAAGGTGGAAGTTGAGCGATTGTTGGAAACNTCGGGCCTCTCCTACGCCATTTTACGTCCGACGGTCCTGTTTGGTGGCCATCGAAACGTCCTCATCAACAACATCGCTTGGATGCTCCGACGNTTCCCCGTATTCGGCGTCTTTGGATTTGGGAATTATCCGATTCAGCCGGTTCATGTTGAGGACGTGGCAGAGGTGGCCATCGCCCAAGGNAAGGCCAAAGAGAACGCCATCGTTGACGTCACGGGCCCCGAGACCTTTCGCTACAAAGATTACATTCGCCACATGGTGAAAGCCATGGGATTGAGGCGGATGATAATCCCCATACCTCCGCTGGCCGGGTGGATGTTTGGAAGGGTGTTGGGTGTGTTCCTGCAAGACGATGTCATCACTCGCGCCGAAATCAAAGGCCTTCGTCAAGGATTGATGGCTTCGACGGCNCCTCCAGTGGGCACGCGTTTGTTCTCACAATGGATTGCAGAGCACGGAGCGTCCTTTGGTAAACGCTATCAAAACGATTTGAAAGAGCGGCGCTACAAAACGCCTTGATTACAGCCCGAGGGCATCGGGCTTGACACCGGAGGAAAATCGCGTGACTGTACCATCGTTCTCGATGAGGAATTTTTCAAAATTCCAACGAATATCGCCATCGTGACCTTTGGCGTCAGCGGTGCGGCAAAGGGCATCGAAGAGTGAAAGGCGGTCCACCCCGTTCACATCGGCTTTCGCCATGAGGGGAAAAGTCACGTTGTAGGTAGAGGAGGTGAATTCACAAATCTCCTCATGTGTTCCAGGCTCTTGACGGCCGAATTGGTTGCACGGAAAACCGACGACAGTCAAATCCTCGTGGGCCTCGTGAAGGGACTGGAGGCCAGCGTATTGTGGCGTTGCTCCACAAGCACTGGCCACNTTCACCACCAGCCAACGGTTGCCGCCGAGTGCTCGGAGGGTGGTTTGTTCGCCGTCCATGTTCTNGAAGGGGATGTCAAGTGGATTGTCCATGATTTATTTTCCACGCCCATTAATTATCAATGTGTGGTTTACTGCAAGACAGGCAAATCCTCTTGAAGTGCCGGTTGGTGGTGNGGCCATGGACATTCTCATGGAGACCACCGCAGGCAACATCACGATCGAACTCTTTCACGGTAGCGCACCCGAAACCGTTGCGAATTTCGTTAAACTCGTCGAGATGGGGCACTACGACGGCCTCCACTTCCACCGCGTGATTGAAGATTTCATGATTCAAGGCGGATGCCCCCATTCAAAGGACCCCATGTCCCGNCGCGCAGGCACCGGTGGACCTGGATGGCAAATTCCCTGCGAGCCNTCGGCGCTCGCCCTAAAGCACGACAAACCAGGTGTTCTTTCCATGGCCAACGCTGGACGGAACACCGGTGGTTCGCAATTTTTCCTCACCACCGTCGCCACACCATGGCTCAACGGAAACCACGCCGTCTTTGGAGCGGTGAGTGAGGGCATGGACGTGGTTCACACCATCGAGCGATGCCAAAAATTGCCAGGTGACCGCCCCGCTCAACCTCAACAAATCATCCGCTGCACCGTCGTAGAGTGACCCTCGCTCGGAGCGTGAAGGTTTGGTAGTTCTCGCCGTGCACGGAGGTGCAGGTGGCGACGGCCCGTGGCGCGGCATGACCGATGCAGACCCCCAGCGAGTCGCTTGCATGCAAACGCTCCTGAGCAAACTTGGTGCGCGCCTCGCCTCGGGTGAACTCACAGCGACCGAAGCGGTGACCTTAGCGGTTGAAGCCATGGAAGACGAACCGTTGTTCAACGCCGGAAAAGGGTCGGTGTTGGATGAAAACGGAGAGGTGAGCATGGACGCCAGCATCATGCGAGGCNTGGACCAAGCGGCTGGCGCCGTCATCGGCGTGAAGACCTCACGCCACCCGATACGAGTGGCACATCAGCTGTTGGCCAAAGGNTGGCCCGTGATGTTGACCGGTTCGGCCGGCGACCGATTTGCTGNGGAAGTGGGGCTTGAACAGGTGGAATTGCCATGGCTCAAAACCGAACTGCGTCAAGCGCAGTGGGCCAAATGGAAAGACCAACGCCTCCGTCCCGGGGCAACCGACGAGGAGGATGCTTTGCTGGACCACGATGGAGATGAAGACGGGTGGGGCACGGTTGGAGCGGTGGCCTTGGACGTCCATGGAAACGTGGCTGCAGCCACGTCCACCGGTGGAATGACCGGGAAGCCGGCCGGACGCGTTGGCGACACGGGCATCATCGGAGCGGGCACCTGGGCAGACGCCAGCATAGCGGTTTCATGTACCGGGATTGGTGAGGCGTTCATTCGAACGGCGGCGGCCCATTCAATGGCCATTCACCACCGCACGACGTCCTTGACACAGGCAGCAGAGCNTGTGTTGGATGAGGTGGAACCGTTTGGTGGCCGGGGAGGATTGATTGCCCTCAACAACCAAGGCGACGTGGTCATGCCATTCCAAACGATGTTGATGTACCGAGGGGTCTTTCNAGATGGCAGGGTGCAAGTTGGCATNGGACCGGAGTTCATTCAATCATAAACGCCCCTAAGTTCATNACCTGTTAGGCGNACCGGAGGCTTATGCCTGTGGATGCGGATGAAGCCTTGCGCAGAGCAACGTTGATTCGCAGNGACCCTTCACTTCGAGGCATATCCCGCCGCAATGCAGCGACCGAAGAAGGTGAAATCCNGTGGGAGTACCTNGCNCCNGANGGTGANCNCGTTGAAGAGGAAGACATCATTGAACGCTGGAATAAAATGGGGTTGCCCCCGGCGTGGGAAGACGTTTGGATTTGTCCCAATCCACGAGGTCACATCCAAGCAACTGGCAGGGACGTGAAGGGCCGATTGCAGTACCGATACCATTCGGATTGGACGGAGATCACGACCGAAATGAAGTACGATGACGTGGTGTACTTCGCCTCACAACTCCCTCGCCTCAGGCGTCAAGTTGCACGAGACTTGGAGTCGGGGGGAATGACCCTCAACACGGTCGCCGCCCTTGTGGTTCGATTGATTGACCTTTACAACATCCGAGTGGGGTCGGATGAATACGCGAAATCCAACGAATCNTACGGTTTGACCACCCTCAAATCCATGCACGTGAAACACATCAAAGGAGACGACGCAGAAGGACGTCATGATGCTGTTTTCTCCTTCACGGGCAAGTCGGGCAAGGATTGGGAAATCACCATCAAAGACGACTACCTTGTGGATTTGATTCTCAAAACCAATCGTCTCGGGGCGAAGAACGCTGACCTGTTCATGTACATCTCGGACGCTGGAAACGAGGTTGACCTCAAGGCAGAGCACATCAACCAGTACATTCGTGAGTCGAGCGGTATGGCATTCACGGCCAAAAATTTCCGAACATGGGCGGCGACGTACCGTTGTGCAGAACGCTTGGCCTTCCTGGCCACGCCAAAAACCAGCCAAGAGATGAAAAAATGGATGAGGTCCATTCCGAAGGTTGAATCGATNAAGAAATTGTGGAGCAAAGGTGATTGGACACCTCCTGCCAGTGAAGCCGCCAGGAACAAAGCCATGCTGGCCGTGATTGATACTGTCGCTGCNGACCTCGGAAACACACGAACNGTGTGCCGTTCATCCTACATTCATCCGTGGTTCCTCGAGGCTTGGGCAGAAGGCCAGTTGGCTGGAAAATGGGCTGAATTTGAGGAGATGCGCGCCATGGGNAACATGNCCGGTGGCGAAAGTACCGCTCTTCGAATCTTGAAAGCGGTCATCAAAAGTTGAGGTTGTTGTTGGCGATTGAGTCGCCTTGGNCTGGGTTGCGCATTACTTATTAAACGCCTCCTCCGGAATGAAAACATGGCAAAACACCGAGCGGGCGACCGTCGAATTATCAGCATCAGTCTTCCCGAAGACTTGGCAAAAAAACTTGATCGTAAAGTAGGCAAAGGCCGAGCTGAGGGTCGATCTGCCACCATTGCTCGATTGATTCAACAGGGGCTGGAAGAAAAACCATCCCCGGTTTCAACGCCCCCTGTCGAAGCGCGTCGCGCTGAGGCGAACGAAGGAGATGTTCGAGTTGAATCCGACACCATGGGTGAACTCAACGTCCCCGCCGACCGTTATTTTGGATGCCAAACCGCTCGTTCCTTGCTCAACTTTGACATCGGCCATGACACCATGCCGTTGGGTGTTGTTCGCGCCTTTGGCGTGTTGAAGCAAGCCGCTGCAAAGACCAACGTGGCGCTCAAACAACTCGACCCCGAGGTTGGCGACCTCATCATCGCTGCATCGCAAGAGGTCATTGATGGACACCTCAACGACCACTTTCCTCTCCGTGTTTGGCAGACCGGAAGTGGCACCCAGTCGAACATGAACACCAACGAAGTGATCGCCAACCGAGCCATCGAGATCGCAGGGGGAGTCTTGGGCTCCAAATCACCCGTTCATCCCAACGACCACGTCAATCGGGCTCAATCGTCCAATGACACGTTTCCAACCGCCATGCACATCGCNGCTGCCGAGGCGTTTACACACCGCTTGCTTCCAAGTGTCCGCGCCCTGCGNGANGCTNTNCACGCCAAANCCGNNGNGTGGCGCTGNCATNGTCAANATCGGNCGCACNCACCTNATGGACGCCGTCCCNNTNACCCTNGGNCAGGAAGCCTCGGGTTGGGTTGCTCAATTGGATGCCGACCTCCGGCGCCTTGATTTTGCNCTGGATGATCTGTTTGAACTGGCGCTCGGTGGAACGGCCGTGGGGACGGGNCTCAACGCCCATCCACTTTTCGCGCAGATGGTGGCCGATGAAATCGCCAACATCACAGGCCTGACCTTTTGCTCTGCAGAGAACAAATTCGCTCAACTGGCTGCTCACGATGCCATCGTTGCAGCATCCGGGGCACTGAACACCTTGGCGGCGTCGCTGATGAAAATTGCCAACGACGTTCGCTGGTTGGGCTCTGGCCCTCGTTGCGGACTCGGTGAATTGGCTTTGCCGGCCAACGAGCCGGGTTCGTCCATCATGCCTGGAAAGGTGAACCCGACCCAATCCGAAGCCATGACCATGGTGTGTTGCCAAGTCATGGGCAACCACACAGCCATCACCATCGGGGGAAGCCAAGGCAACTTCGAATTGAACGTCTTCAAGCCACTGATGATTCACAATTTCATGCACTCCGTGGACCTGCTCACGGATGCATGCCGAACCTTCCGAACCCGCTGTGTTGAGGGTTTGGTGGCCGTTGAGAGCAACATCCAATCCCATTTGGAAAATTCACTGATGCTGGTGACGGCCCTCAACAACCACATCGGATACGACAAGGCGGCCAAGATTGCCAAAAACGCGCACGAAAAAGGAACGACCCTTCGGGAGTCTGCGCTTGAATTGGGCTACTTGACCAACGATGAGTTCGATGATTGGGTTCGCCCCGAGCGNATGACGGGCCCNAATCAACGCTGAGTCAAGAACGGCGTAAGGCCCGAAGTTTAGCTTGGAGGGCAGAAGTCCGCTCATCGGTCTGTTCCGCCATTGAAGGCGCCTGGCTGTTCAGGCGGCGGTGCAGCATTTCACGGTCCCAAACGTGCACTTGCCCGTCTTCGCATCCGATGGCNGCCCGCTCCTGAGTGCCGTGCATGCTCCGCACTTTGGCAAACTCACCTGTCGCAACTTTTCCGCCTTNNTCGGTGGCCCAAACATTGAGTCTACTCCCCTGGCCATCATCACGGGCCAACCACAGAAGTGAGGCTCCGTTTTGCTCCATGGCTTCGGTTTGGGCTGACACCGGAGAGCCAGACGATGACCAACACTTCTCGCCTTTTTCTGTTCGACCAACGGCAAGGCCAGCATCGGTGGTTGCCACGTAGCCTTTGACCATGCACGTCAAGTGTTCAATGGCTCCGTCTTCGGTGGAGAGCACCGTTCCAAGGTGGGAAACAACGCTCCCGTCGGTTTGCCCAAACAAGCCTTGAGTTCGACCGGTCGCTCCGGCGGTGGTGGGAGAAGAAGTGGGGGGTTTTGTGTGGGTGAAGGGCGGAGCGCCTGAAATGTCGAGGTGTCCGCATCGTGGACGCCCCAAGCCGGCGAGCAAGGCGTTATCGGCGCAAACGAGGGTCCAGGGGCGTTCATCCATCCGTTCAACCCAAAGCAACGTTCCGTCAGAAGCAATTCTCCAAATTGCTGATTCAATGAAATCGTTGTGTTCGATGTCGTACACCGAAGAGATGGCCACAACATCGCCTTGCCACCAAATGATGNCGTCGGCGCTTCCCTCGAGCGCCATTGACCACAGCTCTTCACCGGTGTTTCTGTCAAGGGAGACGACGTGCAAACCACTGGCCACAACCACTTGATCCTCACTCAAGGCGATGGCGCTGACCCGGTCGTTGGTTTGAGCGGTCCACCGGTGTTCTCCGTCGTGGGCCCAGTGCGTCAAGCGGCCATGCCAGCCTCCAGCAAAAACGTCCTGTTCGGAGGAGAGGNGAACCATGGAAACCGGTTGGTCCAAACTTCGGACCATCCATGTCGCACCCTTGAGGTCCATGCAACGAGGAAGGTCTCCACCGACATAAGGAGGTCGCTTGGAAGCATCAACTTCATCCACATTTTTTGGCATTCACTCCAAGCGAGCAAAAAAGAAAGGCTACCGTGAACAACACGGCTTAGGGATGAAGGTATGATCACACGCGACGGGGTTGAAGAGGCGCAACGCGCATGGGGCGACGGGATTGTAGCGATGGCTTCGGCCCACCTCGAAGGAGACGATTATGTCGGAATCGCTCGAAACCACGTCGAAACCCTGTACGCCTACGGAATGAGCCCCGTGCTGTTCAAGCCAACCCTCGCTGCCGTGGAGCAATTTCGCCCGACCTTTGAGCAAGCNCTCTCCTATTTTGTCGCCTCCAACAATGCCTGCCCTGAAGACAANGGCTTCGCTATCAAAGGATGGACAAAGGTTCGGTTTGAGAACANCGACATCNTCCTNGAGGAATCAATGGCCTTGGCCATGGGGAATTATTTCTTCACGGCGCCAGNCGGCGACGAAATCAAAGTGGAATACACGTTCGGCTACGTGCTGGATGACACTGGGGCCTTGCGAATCAATCTGCATCACTCCTCCATGCCAGCCATCGCCGACCAATAGNCTCTGAAGGTTTACTGCAGTGGAATACGGCGCCGCGGAATAGCGAACGTGAGCACAAACGCAAGCAAGCCGAAAATGCAGGCCGACCAGTAATGCCCTACCGTGAAAAAAGCGACCACGGATGATGTTCGCAACAGAACAATGGAACCCGATTTCAGTGCCCACACGGAAAACCCAGCNGCGATGAGGGAGAGGCCCATGAACGCAAAGCCAACCAAAACATACACGGCTTGAGCGCTGGAATCCATCAGGGGATGGTCTTGTTGAGAAGGGGTTCGATCCACCGTACGGATTTCACACTCATCGGAGGTTCCTTCACAGGGCTCTTCTGCAAAGGTTTGTTCGGAGGGGAATTCGAAATCAATCGATGTAAATCCAATGGGTTCAATCAATGCCGGAGGGGACAAGAGAACGCGGTTGGAATAGACGTCGCGATGGTCGTTGCGATGAACGATGATGTCCACGCGAATCAACCCAGGGTCCAATTCCTCAAAGGAGAAATACCCCGATTCGTCGGTCATGTTTTCCTCGGAAACCCACATGCTTGANGCATCGTCCAACCATGAAAGGTAGACCGTGGCGTTCACCATGGGTTGTCCNGCCTCATCCACCACCGTCCCGGTGAACGTTGCCGTATCGTCAGGAGCCGTCAACGCCAATCGGTAAACGAACTCATCCGGGCGCACCAAACCATCGTCGGGAGAAGCATAATCCAAACCGTTGAGAAAACCCAACATGCACGTGAAGAGGAGAAACACAGCGGTCGCTTTTCCGATGGGGTGGAGGTTTGGGTCTTCGATGGTGAGAACGGCCTTGGAAGATGCAAACAGCATGGGTGTCTCGTCGGCCATTTCGTCGAGGTAGGTCGCATCGTCTTCTGCGCCCTCCGACATGGTCACGCTGAGGTGGGCGCCCTACTTGATGTCAATGCGCNAGCCCCAACGACCACGAAGTTGAGCCAGACACGCCTTGGTCATCCAGACGTTCACCTGAATTGTTCCATTTTCCCAACGCTCATCCTCCTCCACCATACCTTGGTCGTAAATGGCTGAAACAATGCGTTCGCTGGCGTCGGGATGAGCGGCGGTTGGAGGATGAATGTGAAGGAGGAACGGAGCCCCAAAAAGACGCTCNCGGATGAAGTGTTGAAGCTCCTCAACCCCCTCTCCAGTCATTGATGAAAGGGCAACAGGGGCCGGAAAGCCAAGTTGAGTGACCAAGTCAGAAACCGCTGCTTGTTGAGCCGATGTGACTTTGTCAATTTTGGTNAACACGACGTAAGGGGGNTGGTCNTCGTCAAGGTCTTCGGTCTCGTGCTCTTGCCGCTCGAGCACCTCTCGCCGGGTGGTTTCCAATTTTCGGGNGACCTCGGGCAATGGGTCAGAGGTGTCAACCAAAATAAGCGTTAAATCNGCATTTAGTGCTTCAGCAATAGTTGCTTTAAATGCTGTTANGGTNGCATTTGGTATGTTATCAATAAATCCAATGGTGTCGGCCAAGAGAATTCGAGGGCTTTTCTCCATCCGCCCCACGGTGGTCTCCAAGGTGGAGAACAATTGGTCCTCAACCAGCACTGGTTTGCCAGATAAATGCTGGAAAAGGGAGGATTTTCCAGCGTTGGTGTATCCAACAAAACCGACGGTCATCGCCCCACTGCGAATGCGTTGGCGGCGATGTTCACGCTGAGCATTGGCGTGTCGCTTTTGCCGACGACGGAGGTTGGTGAGTTCTCGATTCAGATTCGCGATGACGTTTTGGAGAGCCGTCACACCGCCACCACCGTACCCTGCTCGCTCACCGGTTGTTTGTTGTTGGGCAAGCTCTCTCAAAATGGTACGGTCCGACTGAAGTTGGGCGATTCGAACCTGCGTTCTTGCTTCGACCGAAGAGGCGTGCGCTGTGAACAAGGCGAGGAGGAGGCGAACGCGATCCCAGACCTCAACGCCCAGGGCTTGATTGACGCCAACCAGTTGACGTGGGGTTGCATTGGTGTGGATGATGGCCAAATCAATGCCCTCCCATGGATGGCCGGAAAGTGTGCTCCTGCGCTCATCGGCGATGTCTTCAAGGCGGCCTTTTCCAAAGTAGGTGCGTGGGTCAACATGGCCGCTTTGCACCACGGTTTCAACAATGGTGATCCCCATCGTTTCAGCCAAGGCCCTCAATTCCGCCGTGTCTTCTGAGCCTCGAACGAGGAGGAGCGCTTTGCGACCCTGGTGGTTGGTTCTCGCCTCGCCCAAGACCACGCCACCGCTTCCCGCCACGACGAATGGGTCATCGGAAGGCTGAGCCATGCCCATCGGGATGGTTAGTCTCATATCAGCCCACCTCAAGGCCCCATCATGACCGAACAGCACGAGATGGAGGTGCGATGGTCCGGCGATTCTGCCCTCGGTGAGGCGATGGTTGCAGCGGCCAAAGAACAAGGGGTTGAGGCGGTACTTCAGGCCGTGGATGCCGGGGTTGAATTGCTCGTGAAAGTCGTCGACCATGACCTTCAAGCACTTCGCGATCGGGTTGATGACCTCCTCGTAANGTTCAGTGCATTGGAAGAAGCACACAACGGGTGAGGCCATGTCCAGGACCACTGTCTTGATCGATGCGCACTGCGTGATGTGCAACGGTTTGGCTCGTTTTCTTCGTAAACGGGTGAAACCATCCGTGGATTTTGATGTTCATGGCATTGACTCCGAGGAAGGGCAAGCCATCATCGCTTCGTTTCCCGAACGCCTTCAANCCATGGACACCGTGTATGTCGTTCGAAATGGACGCCCCTATGTTCGCTCCGCAGGAGCCATTCGCTTGCTGCTGTGCATGCGGTGGTACTATGCCATGTGGTTCCCGTTAGCGTGGTTGGTGCCACTGCCCGTTCGCGACGCTGCTTATTGGGTTGTTTCGAAAGTGCGGCACCGTTTTGGACGACTCGACGGTTAGATGTCCAGATCCAAAACGACCGGCGCATGATCGGAAACATCGATGCCTCCTTGGCGAACGATGGTGCAGTCTACCATGGCCTCGGCGGCAGCAGGATTGAGAAGGAAATAATCGATGCGCCAGCCTCGGTCTTTTGCTCGTGCCTGTCCACGGTTTGACCACCAAGAGTACACCTTGGCGCCATCTCCGACCTTGTAACGGAAGGCGTCAAGCCATCCGTCGGCCAACAGGTCGGAAAACCAGGCTCGTTCGTGGGGTAAGAAGCCCGAATTACGAGCGTTGCCTTTCGGATTCCAAATGTCGTTCTCGGTGTGGGCGATGTTAAGGTCCCCGCAGACCACCACGGGTCGTTCATCGTCCAAATAGGGGCGAATGAAGTGTCGCCATTCTTCCATCCAACCTTCCTTGAACGTCTGACGCTCGTCTTTGTTCGAGCCACTTGGAAGGTAGGTGTTGACGCAAACGACACCGTTGACCTCGCACACCAACACGCGCCCTTCGGAGTCGCTGGGGTCAAGCACGCCCCCTTTTCCCCTCGCCACCACCGCGTGGGCTGTGGTGGACGCCGTCGCTACACCGGAGTACCCTTTCTTTTCTGCAGGGTGAAGGGTGACGTCCCAGCCAGTTGGCCAGGCCCAATCCTTAGGCAATTGTTCTTCCAAGGTTCGAGTTTCTTGAAGCATCACCACGTCGGCTTTGAGGTCCTCAAAATAACCGTCAATGCCTTTTCGAATCGCCGCTCGAAGCCCATTTACGTTCCAAGAAACGAAGCGCATGGGTTCCGGTCAACGGTGAAGGTGAATAAGGATTCAAGCAATGTTCTGTCCACATTTCCGTCCTGTTTCGGCGGCTGCATCTGCCAATTCATGCTCGGAGGCAACCCATTCTCCTGCGAGAAGGATGCCGTTGGAAGCATAGGCGTCGTACGCCGGCTTCTTGCCCTTCGTTTGGACGACGATGTTCTCTTGCCGACGTTCGTGGAGCACATGATGTTGCCAACCTTTGGCATGTTGCTCAAGAAAGCGCTCAAAGCGAGTCGCACGCACCTCTTTTGATTCATTCTCTTGCTCCACCATCACCGCGGAAAGAAAAGCTCCTTGCAACCCCATCCGGGGTTGAATGTTGGCGAGGTCAAACATGTAAGCGCCCTCCTGAGCATCGATGATGCCGTGTTTTTCACCAAGTGGACGAGAGGCAAGGGTGACATCGAGGGTGCTGGCTCGAACTGGAGCGACCCCCGAGAGAGCCTGCGCGTCAACCGAACGAAGCAAGCGTTCGGCTTGCGATTTTCCGCACGCAAGAACGACGATATCGCTCTCAAACGTTCGNCCATCCTTCAGCGAGANTCGCCCATTNTCGATGTTTTCNACTCGACAATGAGCCTCGATAAGGACGCCCACTTCATCCAGCGCTGCGGCCATTCTACCTACGATNCCGGCCCAACCTTCCCCGACCACGGCCANTCGTCCCTTCTGGAGGGCCGTATACCGCTGATCAAACCGTTGTACGCCTGAACCAGCAGCCAGGGCGGCGCCCAAGACGGCTGGGGATGAGGGGTCGGCTTGTTTGAGAGTTCGGCGGAGTTGAGCCGCAAGACGGACGTTGTTTCTTGGCCGGAGCGGTCCAACGCCGACCACATGCAAGCGGTCGAGTCGCGGACTGGAAAGGACCATTCGCAGTCGACTGATTTTCCGAACCACCTTCATCAGCGGACCGCGCTTATGCAGCAAGTGCAACCCGTAACCGAACGGAGCGCCTTCTACGGTTTGGGAGGTCGCCCTCCCTCCAATGCGGTCGGTTCGGTCAAGCACCACCACGTGGTGTCCTGCGGTCACAGCATACAAGGCGGCGGTCAGGCCTGCGATGCCCGCACCAACCACCGTAACACGAACCATGCCATTCCCATGGGGTGCGCATCAAAAGGTCGTTGGAAGGGGTGCTTTGAAGAGGTAGCCGATACTCCAATCATCATGGCCGATGCACCGCTCCTGCCTCACGACCGTGGGCATGAACTGTGGACCATGGAAGAGGGGGCTAGCCGGAAACTCATGGCCAGCATTGACCGATGGGTCAGCGCTATGGTGGGAGATGACGGGGTTGACATGCCGCTTTCGGGGACTGGGGCGCCCATTGAAGCGACGGTTTTTGCCCGCCAAGACGGGNTGGTCGTCGGGTGTGCAGTTGTTGATTACATGCTGCAAATTTGGGCGCCATCGGTTCGCGTTTCATGGTTTGCAGGAGACGGGAAACGTGTCTCATCNGGAGATGAAATCGCTATGTTCTCAGGCACCAGCGAGGACGTGCTTGCCGTTGAACGTCTCGCACTCAATGCACTGGGTCAACTCTCCGGAATTGCGACGGAAACAAAACGCTGGTCATCCATCGCTCCGAAACAAATCGCTTGCACGCGCAAAACCATTTGGGGGCTCCTCGACAAGTGGGCGGTTCACATGGGCGGGGGGTTNACGCACCGCCTTTCAAAGGACGATGCAGTGATGATCAAAGAGAACGATTTGGCCAGCATGCATGACCACCTCGAGACCCATGCTGAACGCCTCGTCACCTATTTGCAAGACGTTGACCCCAATGAAGTGGGTGCTTTCCTTGAAGTTGAAACTCGCACCGAAAAAGAAGCGATGATGGCGGCCATGGTCTGGTCCCAACGTCGTTCCGAAGGGGATGTTCCCCGTCTGGTGGTCATGCTGGATAATTTCTCCCCCGAGCAGTGCAAAACCGTNAGTGAGCAAATGGAGGACCAAGGCATTCGCGAGCACGTCGTGCTCGAAGCGAGTGGNGGCATTGTCTTCGACGAACTCAAATCGTGGCATGAGTGCGGATTGGACGTCGTCTCGACGAGTGTCGTCAACCGCGGCGTTCAGCCCCTCGACATGAGCATGCTCGTCAAAGGCCTGTGAGGAGTCGATACCATGGACGACATTGCGGCCGACCCAAGTCATCCACGGTATGCTTCGTTACTGATGCGTCATCGCCTTGAGGTCGCTGCAGAAAAAGGGATGCTGGCTGGGAGCGCCATGATTGCCCACGGCCGAGGAGAAGCGTTCGATTACCTCCTCGGGGAGCGGACAACGGCCAGCGCCATGCAAGCAACTCGGCAAGCGCTGGCCACCTTGCAAGCCGCCAAGAAACCGGTGTTGAGCATCAATGGAAACGTGGCTGCCTTGGCCTGCGATGAAATGTTGCGGTTGGCCGATGCGTTGTCCTGTGCCGTCGAAGTCAACATCTTCTATCGCACTCCAGAGCGAATGGAAGCCATCCTCACGCATATGAACGAGCGGAAACAGGCCCTTGGTTTGGAAGTGCCCGTGCTTGGTCACGCCCCCGATGCCCTCATCCCCGGATTGAAAGGGCCCCGAGCGGCATGCCATCGCGACGGTATTCTTGAGAGCGATGCNATTCTGGTTCCCCTCGAGGACGGAGACCGATGCAAAGCCCTGGTCGCCATGGAGAAAGATGTGATCGTCATCGACCTCAACCCCCTCTCCCGGTCAGCTCAACAAGCAACCATCACCATTGTTGACGAACTCTCACGCGCCTTGACCAACATGCTGGAACTTGCTGCTTCGGAAGGAAGACTCGAGGCGGACGCAACCTACGACCACGTCGCTGTGCTCGAGGCGGGATTGAAGGAAATGCTCGGAACATTCACCGGAAATTGACTCAACGTTCCTTGAGTTTGTCCGCTAATCGGTTCGCAATGCTGATGCCAACCTCTGAACAGGAAGTCGTTCCACCCAGGTCGTAGGTGAGGGAGGTGCCGGCCTTGAGGTGGTCGGCCACGCTTTCATCGATGAGGCCTCCAATGGCGACAAGGTCATCGTCGTTGGTCTTTCGACCAAGGTAATCCATCATCATCTGGATTGAATTAATTGAAGCGATAGGGTTGACTTTGTTTTGGCCAGCATGCTTGGGTGCCGAACCGTGAACCGGTTCGAAAAAGGCATGGTGGTCTCCAATATTTCCGGAAGCTGCCATGCCCATGCCTCCTTGCAACACGGCTCCAAGATCGGTAGAAATATCGCCAAACATGTTTGAGGTTACCACCGTGTCATAGTGTTCAGGTGAACGGGTAATCCACTGCATGAAAGCGTCAATGTATCCGTAATCCGCTTCAGTCCCGGGATAGTGGGCGGCAACTTCGTCAAAGGTGGAACGGAAAAGTTGGCACCCACGGGTGACATTGGATTTGTCAATGCACGAGACGCGACGGACACCGTCAACGGGTGCACCGTTTCGTGTTTCAGCAATTTCAAAACCCATGCGGATCAAGCGTTCGGAACCGCTCTTCGAGATGGGGCGTGGGTCGTAAGCAACTTCCCCTTCAAGACCGGGGAAAGACATGGGTTCGGGCTCGTATTCGGGACGGCCTTGGGCACGGTCGGCTGAACGGCGCAAAAGCGCATGGTACAACCCCTCGGTGTTTTCGCGAAGAATGGTCATGTCCACCATACCAGGCTCCCAGATTTGACGGAATCCACCGTGAATTTTGTGCGGGACCCCCTCGTAGAGTTTGATGGGTCGAACGTTCGCGTACAAATCCAGTCCGCTTCTCAAACCAAGAATCACCGAGCCACCCGCCAGGTCGCCGTTGGGTAACCGTGCACCAGGGTATCCAATGGCCCCGAGGAAAATCGCATCGGTTTCGTTCTTGCAGATGTCAAATGACCCCTCGGCCCATTCTTCACCCGTACTGAGGTAGTGCTCGCCTCCGCAGGGAATCACCGTTTGCTCAAACCCGTGATTGGAGTGTGCTTGAATGGTGTCCAAGATGCGCTGCGCTTCAAGGGCAACCTCTCGCCCTGTCCCGTCGCCTGGCAGAACCGTGATGCGATGGTCACTCATGCCCTGTCGCACATGGCGCTTCTACATGAACGCGACCCTCGTGAAGTGAAGAAAAGTGAAGTCGGTTCGCCGAGGTTTTGAAGTGATTTACCGGCGGATGTATCCTTTGAAATCAACCGGTTTCAGAATTTATGAGGGGCATGCTTCATAGGCTGTCAAGTGAGAAGAATGTCCATGGCAGACGAGCACAAAAACGAGCAGGAACGCCGTGTCTCCGTCGACGACATGCCTGCCGAAGTGCGCCAACTCGCCGACGCCATGCTTGGCGTCAATCCGCAATGGAGCGTCCATGATTGGCTGGTTGAACAAGCGAACTTATCAATGGATTTGTTGGCGCTTGATTTGCTCCGTGAAAAGGTGATGATTGACCAGCGATTGCAACGTTTGGATGACCTTGGACGCCGTCTTGAAAGTGATGAAAAGAACCAACCCCTCGAACAGGACCCGAACCAACGAAACCTCTTCGATTGTTTTGACCTGAACGAGGAGCACGCCCTCCGAGGGCTGGGGGAGCGCGCTACAGAACCCATCAGTTCCACCTCGATCATCGGGGAAGAGCAGCACCCCTCCAATATTTTCCTCGACTTGTTGCCAAACGCCAACACCGATGACCCACTTCTGGCCATTGCTTGCCAATCGGTCATCAT
>PAWY01000017.1 GCA_002714305.1 Methanobacteriota archaeon
AGTGATTGGTCTTGAAGGTCAAAGTTGGGTGATTCCCTTTGCCATGGCTACCTCGGGTCTCTGGTGGCTGGGCTTTGCTCAGATGACCTTCCGCATGGTCCCTGAACCTTACATCGAGAACGAGATGGAACCCATGGGCGTGGTTGCTTCAACCAAAATGGCTCTAAGTGAAGTAATGGCAACGCTTTCGGACATCAAGAGCTTCCGTACGTTGTTCTTCTACATGCTTGCTTACTTCTGTTTCATCGATGGTATCAATTCGGTGACCGCCCTGGCAGGTGTGTTCGGCATCGTTGTCCTCGGACTGACCACCACCGGTTTGATTTTGACCATTCTCATCATTCAATTCGTAGCTGCACCTGCAGCGATTGGTTTCACCAAACTCGCCGAGAAGTGGGGCACAAAGAAGGCGCTTCAATTCTCGTTGGTGTGCTGGTGTTTCGTGATTGTCGGAGCCCTTTCCTTCGCACCGCTTGAGCTTGAAAACCACGAAGAATACGACGTTCAATATTCGTGGGACGAAGGCAACGGCACCTACACGGCCATCGCCCGTGAAGGAGTCAATCCCATTGCAGCCCTTCCCGATGATGACGAGCAACAGTGGGCGCTCACGTACGAAGAAGCGTTGCCCGTCCAGAAAAACGCGAACTACAAATTGGGTTATGCGGTCGAATGGGCTTTTGATGACGAGGGCAAATCAATTCCCGTTGTGGTCAATTTGAGTGCAGCTTCGCTGGCCTCTCTTGAGGCGACGATGGATGAATCTCGCTTCTCCTACAGCGTTGAAGGTGGAGAATTGGCCAACTCCACTGGACTTGGAGTCAACCACCCAACCAGCCTCGGCGATGGCATGTTGGACTTCATTCCTGAGACCGCACGAAACCTCGTTTGGGCTCCATTGGGCATGACCGTCTTCTTCCAGTTCCTTCTGTTGGGTGTCTTCGCAGGCGCCCTTCTTGGTGGGTCCCAAGGTCTTGCCCGTTCGATGTTTGGCCAGATGGTCCCTGAAACGCGGTCGGCTGAATTCTTTGGCTTCTTTGGCTTCTTTGGAAAGGTTGCCGCCCTTCTTGGACCGTTGATCTATTCGGTCATGACGGTTTGGTTTGATTCTCGAGTGGGCATTTTTGCCATCTCGCTGCTGATTGTGGCGGGCGCCATCATGCTTCGCAAGGTGGACGTTGAGGACGGCATTGCCGTGGCTCGCGCTGAAGATGAACGCAACCGGCAAATGGATGCAGCCACGGCTTGAGCATCGCAACCGTCATGAAGTGGCTCCGCAACCCCCAGTGCGTACGCTGTTGCGTCGCGGGTGAATTCCATGGCAAAGTCGGACGCTCCAGAGGAAAAAACCGTCTCAAAATCGGCTTACCGTCAACCGGTAACCCCTGAGGGACTCAAAGCCATTGAGGCAGGAACACTGACCTGGCTTGACGACGAGATGTACAACAACCTCAACACCGGGGTTTTGGAGCAGTACCTTGAGGAAAAGAACCTCGAAGAATCGTTTGAAGTGTCCCACTGGAACACGCAAAAGGTGTTGATTGGCATCGCTATCGGTGCAGTGTTTTCGGGAGTCACCGCTTACATTGGACTCAAACTTGGGTTGGCGATCTCCGCCGCATGGTACATCGCCTACCTGCTCGGAATGGCTCTCAAGTGGTCGCCATCCGAAGTGAACATCGCTACTTCAGCCACCACCGGTGCAACCCACGCTTCCACCGGATTCATTTTCACCTTCCCAGCCATTTTCCTTTTGGCCAGTCAACCGGCCTATGCATTAGCCGATGGCCCATTGGTCAACCTCGAAGACGGGGAAGCGTTCACATTGGCCTTCATCGGGATTGTTGCTTCGATGTTCGCTGGCTTCCTCGGTGTCATGTATTTCATCATCTTCCGACGTGTCTGGTTGGTCGAAGACCCGCTTCCGCTGCCCGGCTTTGAAGCCACGCTGAAAATGCTTGACATCTCTTCGGACGTCAGCACAGGTGCGGTTGAGCATGCTCGAGACTCGCTGAAAACCATTGGGTTGTGGACGGTGGTCACCATGGTCGGCTTGTTCTTGGTCGAGTACCCCCTCATTTGGGCCAACGACCGAAAAGTCGCCCTTCTTGACTTCATCGCTGAGTCCATTCATTACGGTGATATTGGCCTCGCTACGTTCTATTCCAATGGGAAAATCCACCAACCTTCCGGCACTACGGATGGCGTCTCATTGGGGTACACGCACTGGTCCGGTGATGCTTGGAATCCGTTTTCCTACACCTATGTCGGGGTTGCACTCACCCCTTCCATGTTTGCCATCGGTTGGTTCATGAAAGCCCGAGTAGCCTTTTTGGTGAACCTTGGAACCTTGGTTGGCTGGCTGTTCCTCGTTCCGTTGGCCGTCGGATTGAANGTCCCTGTCTACGAAGCTCAACTCGGGGCTTCGGTGCCAGTTCAAGACTACCACGCCACCATGAACGCCTTTAATCCAGCGAAATACTCAAGTCCAACGGGTGCGGCTCAGATGGTCATTTTCGCCAAAACCGTTCGGACGATTGCCATTGGGGCCATCGTCGGTGGCGGAATGTTTGGTCTGGCCAAGATGTGGCGCACCTTTGCTAACATCTTCACCGATATCGGGGCTGCCTTCAAGGGCGATGGAAGCCAAGAATACATGGAAGGAAAAGGCTGGTATGAATGGCCGCTCAAGCACATTCCCATCTTCATGGGCATCACCTTCTTCGCCATGATTATCATCTTCTCCATCGGTGGATTTTCTCCTTTGTCGGCCCTCGTCTTCGCGAGCGTCCTCATCTTGACCACGTTCATGCTCGGGGCCATTGCTGTCCGTGTGATGGGGGAAACCGGGATCGAGCCTGTTTCGGGGACCTCGTTCATCGTGTTGTTGATGCTCCTCGGTGTCTTCCTTAACGCCCAGGATCTGCTTGACTTGAACACGCAAGATGCGGTTCTGCTCGGTTTGGTTGGAACGACGGTCTTCGGATCGGCCATTTCCATGTCGGGGACCGTGATTGGTGATTACAAAAACAGCCTCTACATTGGAAACCGCCCTTACCACATCTCCAAGGGGAACATCATGGGTGTTGTTCCCGGTGCCATCATCGGGGCTGGTGTGGCCATCTTCCTTTCCATTCAACTGGCCGAGGGGCGCATTCAACTCATTGCACCACAAGCCAACGCCTTTGCCACCTTTTCGGTCATTTTCGCAGAGGGTCAAGGCGACTTGATGTTGCTGGCTCTTGGTTTCCTTCTTGGCATGTTTGTCGAGTGGGCCACCGGCATGGGTACCTCGTTCGGTCTGGGAATGTACCTCGATGTCCCACACACCTTGCCCATGTTGATCGGCGGTGTGGCACGGGACCGTTGGGAGGATAAGAAACTCCAACCTCGCATCGACGCTTTGAAGGAGAAAGAAGGAACCACGGTGGCTGAAAAGCAGCGGGCGCTCATTCTTCTCAGCACGTTCATGGTTGCCGCCGGTCTGTTGACCGGGGAAGCATTCTTTGGAACGGAATCAAGCATTCTTTCGTTCATTGATTCAGTGTGGTACGACGATGACGGGGCCAAAACGATCATGGGCATCGAAAACTTTGCCAATTCGGGAGCATGGTACGCCATCCGGATGGGCGGGTTGATTTTCCTCAACGTCAGCATTGGAGCCCTCATTTACTACCTGTTCAAGCGAGCAGGTGTGATTGGTGGCGACTCCAGCCCGGCCGAGGCTTGAGCGTGACCTCATGTCAACAACCAGCACACCTGGTTGGGTTTGGGGCCTTCTCGTGGCCGCTGTGGTAGGCGTATCGAGTGCCGGAGCTCTTTTTCAGCACGTGGATGCTGTTCCACCTCTGCTTCGTGCTTCTTGGCGCTTGCAACTCACCGCGTTGGTCTTGTTCCCCTTGTTCATGTATCAGTGGCTAACCATCGAGGCGGACGTTGCTCAACGATTCTTGACCCGTAAAACATGGCTCCTTCTCTCTGCCAGCGGTTTGGCTCTCGCTGCGCATTTCGGAGCCTGGGTCGCAAGCCTTGACGAAACGACCCTTACCCACTCACTGCTCTTTGTTACTGCCCACCCGCTGGTGATTGTGATCGGTATGTTTCTTTTGGCACCAACCATCGCTACCATTCGCCAACCCATGCAAAACGAAGCCTTTGGTGCGTTGATTTGTTTTATTGGNGCAGGCATCACNCTTCTCGATGCGGGTTCCAGTCAAGGTGACCAGACGGTTACGGTGCTGGGGGATGCATTGGCGTTTGGAGGCGCCGTGTTTGTGGTGGGCTACATCGTCGTTGGACGTGTTCTCCGCACCTGGCTTCCTATCTTCCTCTATGCCTTTCCTGTCACGCTTTTGGCCGCTTTGCTCTTGATTCCTCTCTCGTGGTTGGTCGAACCTGATTTCGCAACCTACGGCGTGGTCGGATGGACCGATGGAGAATTTTTCAAGTGGTTCTTGTTGCTGGCCTTGGTTGCTGGATTGTTGGGCCACACCGGATTGAACACCTGCCTTCGGTACATCTCACCCCTCATCGTTTCGGTCTCGGTCACCTTGGAACCCGTTCTTGGTTCCATCATCGGGTGGGTGTTTTTTGACTCCGGTGTGCCAGGGAAATGGACCTGGCTTGGTGGGCTCGTTCTCATGATTGGGCTGTTGACCGTGGTGGTGGCTTCNGAACGCGTCTCCTTGGAAGAAGCGAACAATCAAAACGGCGCGGCTTGAGGCGGTGACATGGCTCAGCGCAAGGGTTGGCTCTTGTTGACCAACGACGATGGGATTGAAGCCATTGGCTTTGAGATGCTGGTCAAGGCGCTCCACAAGGCTGGCTACCCTGTGGCCGTGCTTGCCCCCAGTGGAAACCATTCAGCCACCGGCATGCGAATCAACCTCATGAAACCCATGGCTTTTCGAGAACGCCAAGATTTGGTTGACCGCTGGGAATTGGATGTCGATGCAACACCGGTTCACCTCTTCGAATTGGATGGTACACCATGCGATACCATGATTGTGGCCCTGGATGGTGGGCTCCAACAGCTTGTCCCTGGCGTCCACCCACAAATGGTGGTCTCAGGGGTCAACCTTGGCCCCAACCTCTCGCAGGATTCCTATCACAGTGGGACGATGGGAGCTGCCCGAGAAGCAGGACTCTATGGTGTCCCAGCCTTGGCCGCTTCGTTCACTTCCTTTGACCCCGAAGGCATGGACCAAGCGGTGCGAGCAACGTTGGAAGCGATTGATAGAGCGACCTCGATTTTGCCATTGCAGGCAAAGAACCTNGGACGCCCAAAGGGTTCCCTCGACACCGGTTATTTCACTTCGTGGCCGAGTTCGTTGACCGACGATCGCTGGCTTTCTCATCCCGAGGCGTCCCTTCTTGAGGCTTTTTCCAACGGCGACATGATGCTTAACGTCAATGCGCCATCCACATGGAACGGACAATGGGCCACCACTCGCCTGGGCGTTCGTTGGTACAGGAATGCGGTTCATTTTGCCAAAACCGAAGATGGGTCAACGGCGACCTTCACCATTGGCGCTGCTTCTGTGGATCATTCCCCGGTGGTGGCTGGCGATTGCGATGCAGTCGAGGAAAACAAAGCCAGTTTGTCATGCCTCGCTGTGTGGCCTCAGAGCCATCCGTTCGCCTTGGATGAAGATTTGTTGGCCCATGCTCTTGAAGAAACGGTTGAGGGTTGGCCTCGCTGGTTGTTCAAAGATTGAGATTCACGCCTTCGTCCAACAAGAAGTGGACGATGCCGATGGCCATGTGTCCTTGCAACCACTGTTCTCCCAATGACCTCAGAACAATGTTCTCTCCTCCAACTGATTCGAGGGGCTGGTCATCGCTCAACACAAAATTCAGTGCGGTGGAAGCAGGCTGGCTTTGCTGTGGCAAATGGGCGTGTTCACTCCATAACCGAGGAGTGTTGGCGTCCAAGACCACGGTTGGAGCATCTTTCCATTCCTTCAGGGTGAGGTCAAGACCTCCTCCGCTATGGGTGATGCCGGTAGTCATGGGTTGCCAGTGGCCAATCGGTGGCAGGGGCGTGGCGATCACCTTGCCAATGGTTCCTGCTATAGAACGCTCATCTGCGTGCAAACCTTTGAGGGTAGAGCCGTCAAATTTGATTCGCCTTGGAGGACCCGGTCCTCCAAGCAGGTGGAGCACCACTACCGTATCCTGTCGAAGTCCATGGCTGGTCATGAGCCCGGCCATAAGCGCTCGAATGAGCACGTCCATTCGACCTGCTGCGCTGGCCAAGTCATTGAGTGGCAACTTGCCCTTGGACATCGCTCGGTGCCCAACCACGGCAAACCGACGCATCGTTAATCCTCCTTGCCTCGTTCGATGAGGGTTTGAACAGCATCGTTGAGTTCAACCGTTGATTCCAAAACAAAATGGGCACCTTTCTGGTCCACAAGATAGCCACGGGGCTTGTTGGATGAGCCCAAATCCTCCAGACGGTTCGCCACGACAGCCGTCATCTCTGCTTTCTGGATTTGAGCATACGCTCGGTGGATGAGGTCCTTTTGCTTGATTCCAGATTCAAGTTTGAAACCGATGCGTACCGCAGAGGCACAGGCCTTTTTCAGTTCCATGATGTGTTTTTGGCTCTCAACAAGTGAAAGGTTGAGTGAACCTTGTTGACTGGCCAATTTTCCTTCGGCAGGAGATTGGACCACATAATCCAGCACGGCTGCGGCGTGGACCCATGCGTCAATGTGGTCATTGGCCAAGGCCTTGCATTCCTTCAGCATGGCTTCAGGAGTTGGGCAATGGAGAACGAGTGGCAACCATTCGGGTGCCTCCATGGTGGTGATGCCTGCGACGCAGGTCACATCATGGCCATGCTTGTGCAAGTGGTCAGCCAAACTCCATCCTGTTGCTCCCGAGCTTGTGTTTTGCACGTGGCGAACATCATCAATCGGTGAACGGGTCGCTCCGAGCGTGATCACGATGCTTTTCCGGTTGGGTTCTCGAGCGTTGGTGAGGTGGGCAAGTTCTGCAACGATACGTTCAACGCTCGGTGTCTTCCGCTTGCCTTCCGCTTCTGGCCCCCATAGGACGTGAATGCCTTGGTCCCGCATGGCCCCAACGATCTCATCGGTGACTGGGTCGTTGGCCAGGTCGATGTGCATGCTGGGAACCATCATGGCAGGGGTGTCTCTTGAGCGAGCCACGGAGAGGGCCATCATCAATGGACCGTGCTGCAATCCGTGCAAATGGCTGGCCATCACGTCCCTTGTAGCCGGCGCCACCAGAACGGCATCAGCCTCGTTTAGGGCTGTTAAATCTCCATCCCAGTCCGTGATGACGTCCGCTTGCGAGGCCCAGCGGACAGCCAAGGGCGTGATGATGCGTTGGGCGGAGGGCGTCATGATGACGGTCAATTCGGCCCCTTCCCGACGCAACGCACGGGCAAGACGGACGGTTTCAACGGCAGCAATACCTCCAGTGACACCCAACACGATTCGCCGCTTTTCCAGCGACGAACCTGTGGTTTCAACATCCGTATCACGGAGGGCCATGGTGCTGGGACCCTGCAGACCGTCAAGACATCTTCGCTTGAGAGCCCCGGCGGAATCAAATGGTTCAAATGCTTCTCACGTGAGGAAGAAGCGTGGCCAACAGTCGTGCTGATGAGATGGTGCTGGCAGGTTCAGCACCCACCCCACAACCCGGCAGTGACCCCGTAGAACACATTCATCGGGGAACCAGCTTCATCGTATTGGTTGACGGAGCCATTGTCGTTTTCGTTCTCGCTGAAATTCTCGGCAACGCTGGGATTTTGTCCACTCCGTTTGGAAGTGGCTTCCTCGCTACGGTTGTGTTCACGGGGTTGATGGTCTATTCAGGCTACCGAAGCCGAAAACCGTGGGCTTATTGGCCGAGTGTGGGCGTTCTTTTTCTTGCCACCTTGGTGTTCCTGGTCAATGCCTTTTTATTCCTCTACATCATGATTGTAGGAGGCCTGCTCACCAACATTCTCTTCGTGGTTTTATTCTCATGGGCAGCCTTGGGATCGGGTAGAAGGGCGCTGTTTCACTGGCATCCCGGATACCGTGCAGGCTACCTTCGAAAAGGCCCTCTTGACACCTTCAATTTGGAAGACGGCGAGATGTTGGCAGCCTGCCCAACGTGCCTTGCTGTTTTGGCCATCCGTCCAGAAATGTTGGGGGATGCAGACCGATGCCCACATTGTGGCGGTGCCTTGGTCAGTCAGGAACTCATCAAGAGATACAACGACGAAGAGGCATAAATCCACTTTTTCGGTTGTTTTGCCAAAAGGAGGCTTCTTGAAGTGAAGCGCTTACGCCCCCTTAAGGAGGCTGAACCATGTCGTCAATTCAAGACCGACTTCAACAATTGTTGGACGGGGACATTGATGCCGCCGACATTGCCGACGACCCGACTTTGGTCAGTCTTGCCGACCGTCTGTACGGCATCAAAATCGCCGCCGTTCAACCCGTGAAGGCTCGCGATGCCAAAGATTTNCTCGCCACACCTGCGGCGGTTACCGAAGTCGCTCCTCCAACGAACATGCTCATCGAAGTGATTGCTCCAGAAGCCGGACTAAATGCCGGTGTCCCGGTTCCACTTCCCGATTTGACCCTTGCCTTGCCGCCAATGCCCGTGGCAAAAAAGAGCCCATTGCGTTTTGTTATGGCCTCTGGNCTCGCCGTAGTGGTGGTCAACCTCTTTGGAGTGTTTTCCGGAATCCTCGGGGGTCTTTGCGAATCTGGCACNTGCCGNGGNCCGGAACAAGACCGACTCAACCTCATGAGCCCTCACCTTTGGGGTGAGTCCGATGGCTGGTCCTATTCTCTTCTTTCCGAAAGCATGAGTGGCGTTGGCGGTGTATCCGGCGGCATTGGTATCCCTGACATTGTTGCACTGGTCGTGCTGGCAGGTGGATGGTTTATCCTCTCACGCAGGAAGTGAGGCTCGTGTCGCCCGACGGCTTGCTCTCTGAATCCATTGCTTACATTGGTATGCTCTGCATCCTGTTGGCTTTTCTTCTTGAAACTCGGAATGTATTGCACAGCAAGCAACCCATTTACCTGCTCTTGATGGCCGTTGGTTCGGGTCTCTTGGGCGTGCGAGCCTTCCTCATCGATGAATGGGCTTTCCTCGTCTTGGAGGTCGTTTGGTGCGGTGCAGCGGTGCTGGCCATGGTTTCCCTCGTGAAGTCCACGGTTCCGGGTGAAGATGAAGCGTCATCTTGATGAGACCGAGGTTCACCCCGAAACCATGGGCCAACGCAAAGCGAAGCGAGGAATCCCTTCGAAGAGCGAGAATTTCAACGAGTGGTATCCATTCATCGTTGAAGCCGCCGAATTGGTGGACAAGCGCTATCCAATCAAGGGAATGGACGTTTGGCGACCGTATGGTTGGAAGACCATGAAACTCATCGATGCCTTGACGCACGCTGAGATGGAACGGACCAATCACGAGGAAGTAAACTTTCCCTTACTTATTCCAGAGAACCTTCTCGAGAAAGAAAATGCCCTCGTGGCTCGGCTCAAGCGAGCTCGAGAAGAAGGCGTTGATCCCGATGACCTTCGGGACGAGGAAGAGGAAGGCGGCTTCAAGAAAGAAGTCTACTGGGTAAAGCACGCCGGCGACAACGACCTTGACATTCCGATGTTTTTGCGACCGACCTCGGAAACGGCCATGTACACGATGTTTCCATTGTGGATTCGTTCCCACAAGGACCTGCCGTTGAAACTCTACCAGATGGTCAACACGTTCCGTTATGAGACCAAGCAAACCCGCTCCTTCATTCGTGTCCGAGAGATTCACTTCTTTGAAGCCCACACGGCTCACGCTGACGAAGCGGACGCCAGCCGACAAATCGCTGAGGACTTGGAGATTGTTGACCGGCTCATGCATGACCTGTGTTTGCCCATCATCAAAGCAAAGAGGCCGGTTTGGGACACGTTCCCTGGCGCATGGTACACGATTGGCATTGACGCCGTCATGCCCAACGGTCGCACTTTACAAGTGGCCTCCTGTCATCATTACCGAGACCAATGGGCCAAAGCATTTGACGTGACCTATGAAAACCTCGAAGCGAAACAAACCCATTGCCATCAAACCACCTACGGCATGTCCGAACGTCTGCTTGGTGCGGTCGTCGGGATGCATGGAGATGAAAACGGATTGATCATGCCTCCAAAGATTGCGCCCTTCCAGGTGGTGATTTGCCCCATGATTCGCAAAAACCTCGAAGTGGATACAGTGGCGGTCGCTCATGAAGTCGCTGAACAACTCAAGGCCCGTGGCCTTCGGGTCAAAGTGGACGACCGTGACCTTCACCCCGGTCAGAAGTACTATGATTGGGAAATCAAGGGTGTGCCGCTTCGCCTTGACATTGGCCCACGAGACATTGCCCAAGGTACCGCCTTCGCTGCCCGCAGGACCGGTGGAAAAGAACCTCTTCCAATGGACAACATCGTCGAGGAATGTTATCGAGTGCTTGATGAAATCAGCGACGAACTTCGTTCACGTGCTTCACAACACATGGATGATGTCGTGCAACCGCTTCCATCGTTCGTCGAAAAGGACGGTCAATGGAGCATGGATGGAGAGGTCAGAGATGGACACATCTACGAGTTGGCATTCGACGGTTCCGACGCACATGCAGAAGTTATAGAACGAACCACAGGGCTCTCTTTCCTCGGTGATGCGACCGACCCATATGACTCAGAGCGGCCCTGCCACATGACGGGTGAACCGACCACCCGGCGAGTCTTGCTGGCAAAGTCCTACTGACGCTGTCCCATTTATCTCGGAACCAATACGCNATAAAAGCAGACTTAGTTTGTAAAATTCGCATATTGTGAAAATCTCTTTTAATCTAGAGGCNAAGGGTTGTCCAATGGCGTCGGCACTTGAGTTCTATGCTAACTCCTTCGATGCCGAAGGCTTCTACGGCCTCCGTCTCATCATTTCTTGGATTTCCNTNGCCGTTTTCATNTGGCTNCTCAGCCTTAGCTATCTGGTTTGGAAAGCGGATTCAAANTCGACTGAAAACAGATTCATGGGGGTCTTGCTCATCATCGAAGGCATCAAAGCTGGNTTTTTGGCTCCAGACATCTTTCCTTACGACAGTCAGTGGGAATGGTTGTGGGATTACCTTTGGGTGTTCAAGATTGAGGTGTTCTTTTATGCCCATACTGCGGCCATTTTGTTGTACCTGTGTCTCCCAATCTACTATCGGATTGATAAACTCAACTTCATGTTCAATCCAACCTTGCAAAAGCATGCATGGTACCTCGCCCCGCTGATCGGTCTCGCCATTTGGATGTCCATTCGGGACGTCAACGGATTTTACATGGCGAATTCGGCCTGGCTGATTTGCTCCGAGGCAGGTGTTGAACCCACCCTCCAGGTGTGGTGGGGTTCAATTCAACCCTTCATGACGGATGCCGTTGAACAAATCGGCACATGTTCTGGCTACTACGAGACTCACCTGGTTGACGACAGCACGGCTGGCGGTCTATGGGCGATTGCCTTGGCCTCTCCACTCATCACCCTCGGTGCCTTGTTATTCATTCGCTCATCGATGAAATCAGAGAAAGCCGCTGGTCGGGAAGGGGAATCAAGCCATCTCACCTCAAGGTCGCTGTACATTGGTTTCCTTGGAAAAGTCTCGGGAACCATGCTTTATTTCATCACCTTGATGGTGATTATTCCGCTCCTTAACGATGGAAGCATGGCCACCTTTGCGCAATCAACCCTGTGGAGGTACGGAGAAGACGCCTCATCGCTTGACAGAATCAAGTACTTGATTTGGACACTCTCGCTCTTAATGACACCCCTTGCCATGGGCTTTGAAGCACTGATGTTCGTCCACGCTGCCCTCAATGACTCGGTCTTTGGCATTGACCAAAACTTGCGGAAGACCTTCAGAACAGCCATGTTCACGGGAATTGGTGCCCTTCTTTTCATTACGGCCACTGAACTCATGGAGCAAGTTTTGGGTCAAGGTTTACTTGGCGGAGTAGCGATAGGTGCCGCGTTCCTCGGCCTTCGAGGCCCCGTTCTTTCAGTGATTGATGGCATGTCGGGCCGTTTGATCCCTTCCTCCTATTCGATTGAAGAAAACGCCTACTTGTCAGCCTACGACACGGCTATGGAGGACCGCATCATCACGGCAGAAGAACGTCGGCTGCTCAAAACCCTCGCCAAGACCTACGATTTGACGGATGAGCGCGTTGAACAACTCGAACATGAGTACGATTCCATGCTTGAGGTCCTTGAAGAGGAATGAACCTCAAGGGGTTTCGCTGAGTGCAGGCTCAACGACACGCTCACTTGGCCAGATCAGCCAGTTCATGCGAATCCTACGAACGGCAAGGTAGGCGAGTCCGAACCCAAGAATGCTGGCTGCGATAGGGCCTGGTCCCCATAACCACGCATCAAACCAACCATCAAAGATGTAGGGTATCGGATAAAATGGTTCAAGTCCATACGCTCCCGTGTGGGATGGAATGTCAGCGAGGATGTGGGAAACGTAGGCGATGGTGGCGAGTTTTGCTGCGCTGCTTCGCCTCCAAAACGGCGCAAACACGATGGCCCAAAACAGTAGGCTGTGGGAAAGAAGCCAGACATGGTAGGTCCAATGGTCAAGAATTTCGGGGAAGTTGATGAAGTCAATGCCCAGCGCAAAGGGAATGGTTCGGCCCGCCAGCCAACCGAGGTAGGGATGAACAAGAATGACGTTGGTGATATCGGGCAGCATGCCAAAGGCGAGGCCAATCTTGCGTCGATGCTTGATGTCCTTTGGGGCCATCTCACCGCAAATAAGGCCGATGAATGCGTGAGTGACCGTGTCCATTCAATCACCGCTTCGTTG
>PAWY01000018.1 GCA_002714305.1 Methanobacteriota archaeon
GTTTCTGCTTGGGGGAGGATGACGCGGAGTACATCGCCGATTTCAACCCGAAGAAATTCACTCACACCAATCATCAGTTTCTGGTCTTTCTGTTGAAACCAGAGATGGTCCATTGAATATTTTCTGTCTTGAGCAATCACAAATTCGATGATATCGTCATCCATGTTCGTCGCCTGTATCGCGGCTTCCACAGGTGGTATATGAAGACTGAGGGTAAATTTGTATTCTGAATCAAACAAACGGGTTAAGAAACACCCCCTGTTGGAAAGACCGGTGAGCGCATGAACTTCGGCGAAACGGACGAACAACAGATGATTCGTGAATTGGTGAGAGACTTTGCTGAAACGGTGCTTGCGCCGACGGTCGAACACCGAGACCAGAACCAAATCCCTCCCTCCGATGAGTGGNANGNCTTCCTCGAATACGGCTTGCATGGCATCACCATTCCTGAAGCATATGGCGGCTCACCCATTGATGATGTATCGGAAGCCATCATCATTGAGGAATTGGCTCGTGTAGATCCATCGTTCGCCGTGATGTTCTGTGTTCACGTCGGACTTTGCTCCATGACCATCGCCCTTCACGGTGATGAACATCAAAAGGAAACCTTCCTCCCCCGNCTCGCAGCNGGTGAAGTAGGGGCATACTCACTTTCAGAAGCTGGGGCAGGAACCGATGCGGCTGCCATGTCATGCAAGGCGAAACTTTCCGAAGACGGAACCCACTACATCCTCAATGGAGAAAAAATGTGGGTCACCAACGGCGCTCAGGCCAAACTTCTCGTCCTGTTTGCAAAGGACGTTGACCATCCCGATTACGGCACAAAAAAGCACGGTGGGACAACGGCGTTCATCGTTGACGCCGATTACGAGGGTTATTCGGTCGGCAAAAAGGAAGACAAACTCGGCATCCGCTCATCCGATACGTGCACTTTGGTCCTCAACGATTGCAAAGTCCCAGTGGAGAATGTCATCAAAGGGGTCGGCAACGGTTTCCCNATCGCCATGAATGCCCTCGACAACAGCCGCATTGGCATCGCTGCTCAGGCTCTTGGTATCGCTCAGGGCGCCTACGAATCGGCTCTCCAATACGCCCATGANCGAGAAGCCTTCGGTAAACCCATNGCTTACCACCAAATGATCATGGCTTACCTTGCCGACATGGCAACACAAATTGAGGCAGCCCGCCTCCTGGTCTACAAAGCAGCTTGGACCAAGGAGCAGCACTACCACGCNGACGGTCCNCGCCACTCAAAAGAAGCCAGCATGGCGAAACTTTTCGCTGGCGACACCGCNATGTGGGTCTCAGAGCGTGCCATCCAGGTGCTCGGCGGCTACGGCTACACCAAGGAGTTCCCCGTTGAGCGATTCTTCCGCGATGCAAAGATCACGCAAATTTACGAAGGCACCCAAGAGGTCCAGCGCATCGTGATCGCTCGAGCGTTGAAGTGATCACGCTTCCAAGCAAANCAATTGNTTCAAGGCCACGTCCCAATCGTGCAAGGANACGGTNCTGTCAAAACGTTCTCCTGCCTGAGGAGGTACTTCACAAGGTTTGAGCATCACTCGCATCGTGATTCCATCATCGGAAACACAGTGAGCCGTGAAGCCGTTTCGATAGAGACCCATNCCCAGCAGGGTTTTGGAAACGGATTGAATGGTGCATTCAACAACGAAGGCTGGTGAATCGGCGATGAGGGCTTGTGCTTCGCTTCGCAACTTGACGTTTTCAATTTGGGTGACAAATGCCCCAAAGCCTTCCTCTGNACCGTGNACCTCCTCGTGAGGATGCTCTTCAGCGGGGGTTGATTCNTCAACCACTGGGTCTTCTTTGACCGCTTCAACACGCGGATGAACGACGATTCGGTGCTCGTCCAAACGAAGGCCAAGGTGGCGGAGTTCAGCGCGGTAGTCGCCGGGAGTGCTCAATTCAATTTGAAATTCGTCAAAATCAGGACGGTCCATGTCTGCATTTGGCNTTATTAGGTCGAGNAAGGCTCCTCCCGAATTCACTTCGATGATGGAGAACTCGTAGGCCACAACANCGACATTGAAGGAAACCGTNACCGAAATCTCATCGCCGGCGGTGATTTGNTCTTCCAAAATACCGATTGAACCGGTGACCTCTATTTTTTCCTTGAACAATTCGTCAGGGATATCAAGGCCACTGGCGGCGAGGAAAGCCATCCAATCGTTCAGTGGAATGCCCGTTTTGACGTCGGCATTCACGAAGGAGAAGACCAATTCAACCACCCATTCAGGCGGGCGTTCACCGGTCATTTTTCCGAGCAATGATGCGAATTCATCCCCTGAGATGATGCCGTCATTGTTGGTGTCAAGTTCTTCGGTCAGCTTGAGTGGCGACATTGACGAACTTGAAAGCCATTTCTTGAAGTTGTTATTGAGCAAGCCNGCCATGTTGTTGCTTCGTGTGATGCCCTCAATGCGTCGTTCAATGGCTACAACTTGCTGATTGAACGCTTCCTTTTCGGGTAAATCGATGGTGGCCATGATGCGCCCAAGACCTACCGCCACATCAAATTGATGCCGCCACTTTAGGGAAACGAGACGGTGGGCCAATCTTCGGGTGAACCGTGTTTGAAGGGCAATCGACTAAGTGCGGTTTCCATTCCGTTTTGGTCAGTGATTTCCTCTTCGATTTGAATTCGGTGAAGCCATTGCTTGAGTCGACCCAAGCGNCTTCCTTCGACGGTTCCTGTTCGGGCCATGATCCAATGCCCATCAACNAGGCAAGGAACCGGTGCAGGGCTTCCGCGAAGTTCGGTCCAGGAGGCCATGATCTCATCNANGGTTTCGGCGAGAAGGGGAAGTCCGGTATGGACATTGATGGCAGCGTTGCAACACGACCGAAGAATCGAGAGATGGGCTTTAGCACCGTTTCCAAGCACGTGGTTAAACACCCGAAGTTGGGGTTTTCGTGGCGCCGGCAGGTGGCCCAATTGCTCGTGGAAACTGGCTATGGTGCGTTGGAGTGCTTTTGAGGTGCGGAGGGCATCCATTTGCTTCATGGCTTCTTTGGTGGGGTATTCAATCATCAGCAAGGCAAGCCGTTGNGCCAGCGAGAGCTGGTTGAGTTCTGCATCGTCCAAGACCGTAAAGAGGTGGGGATTNAGGACGGCGAATTCCTCCAGCACGTGGCGAAGAACACCNTCGGTTTGCATTTTTTCAAGGACTTCACCGGGGCGTTGTCCAGTCAGTATNTTTTCCAATTCCATCCAACGACGCTCAATGGCCACCATCCGCAAACGGGTGCTGTGCTGAGAAAGAGCCGTCGCTAATGCATGGTCAATGTGCCATAGAGGACCTTCGTCGCGGCGCATGAACCGGTAAGCACGAAGGATACGCAAAGCATCCTCCTGGCATCGGAGGTTGGCATCGCCAACGGCGCGAATGGAGCGTTGTTGCAGGTCGGATNNCCCATCGTAAGGGTCGTACAAAATTTGCCGAGCGACGTCAACGGCCATGCTGTTGAANGTGAAATCTCGGCGACTCAGGTCTTCGCTTAACGAGGACCCCCACGTCACCTCCTCGGGCCTTCGACCGTCCCGATAGAGCGATTCGGTTCGGAGGGTGGTGACNTCGNAATGNCGCCCGACTCCTTTGATGGTGATGGTACCAAACTCAAGTCCGGTGGCGATGGCTTGGTCACCAAACAACACCAGCATTCGTTCTGGCGTACAGGTTGTGCAGAGGTCGATGTCCACCGAAGGCTGGCCAAGCCACGCATCGCGCACGCATCCGCCCACCAACCACGTCCCTGCCCCNTCTTCAGCAAGCGTTTGGAGCACAGCGAGCAGGTCATCTGGAAGGGAAGCGAGCCAGCGGAGNAGGGCAGGAGGGCATGGCGCACCAGGAAGGTCGGCNTCAAGGCCTTCAAGGAGGGTTTTCGTTGATGACATTCGGGCCCCTCTTGCCTGTGTCGTGGGCTGGCCGTGAAAAAGCATTATGTGACGAGCGGGGCAGGAGGTGTCAATGTCTTGGGGAGATGACGATGTCGAACTCGTGCCTCTCGAGTGGTTGAAGGCTCATGAAGAAATCAAACCAAGAAACAGGGATAAGCTCCTCGAAATGACCAAGCGTTGGGGTGGATACACCAAACCGCTCATCGTGGACAAGCATACAGGNGCCATCTTGGATGGACATCATCGGCATTCCATTGCCCATTTGCTCCAACTTAAACGCGTTCCAGCCATCTGCGTGGACTACCTCGCTGACGACTCAATTAAATTGGGGGTTTGGCCGGGATGTGGCTTGGATGAACTGACCAAAGTTGAGGTCATTGACATGGCGCTCTCCCAAGCGGTGTTCCCNCCCAAAACGAGTCGGCACATGCTGCCAGTGGAAACACCCCCNATTTTTTTCCCGCTTGAGAGGTTGGNAGTGCTGCCTTCGTTCACTTCTCCTGACGAGTCTTGATCCACGCTTTCCAGCGTTGGTTCCCTTTTCCTTTCAAGGTCACGCCATGCTGCGGTGATTCGGGAAGTGAGAGGGTGACGGTGGTGAGGATGCCTTCGTGCGTGATGTCCAGTTTGACTTCATCGCCGGCACGGCCTCCAATNAGTTTCTTCAAGTGAGCAACGGATTTGAGGCGCACACCGTCAACGGAAACCAATTCATCGCCCACCTGGGTTATGGTTCGAAGGGGTGAGCCGGCTTGGTACGTGGTGATGATCACCCGTCCTTTGGATTCCCTTAGGTTCACACCGAGCCATCCCTTGCCTTCCTTGTCCGAGGCGTGAGGCACCAATTTCAATCGGAACGACGACAGGGCGCGTTGGACATTGGGGTGGTTTCGATGCTGAACCAATCGGTCGAGGTAGGGTCCCATGGACGACCCACCCGGGCATGATTTGAGGGTCGTGCGAATGTCGTTGTAATCCACACCGAGTTCTTCNGCTTCGTCCGAAGAAATGGCGTAGCGACGCACCAATTCAGCCATCAAGTCGCAAGCCCCGAAGGNGTCGTTGTTCCGTCGACGCATTTCGGTGTCGAGACAAAGCAGGGCCAATTCCCCCTCAAGGTAGTATGAGATTTGGCTCTCTCGCGTGTAGGGTCCACTTCTATAGAGGTGAATCCATGCATCGTGGCTGGATTCAGCNAGGGATTCTCGAAGCATGCCATTGTTGGCGGTGTGCCGTTTCATCTTGCGCTCAAAATCAAGCCTCCAATCTTCTTCAGTCCATGCACCTGAACGAACGCAAATCATGTCNCCCAACCACGATGTGGCGCCCTCAAACCACCAGAGCAAATCNGTGTGGGTCTCCGATTGCAAATCGTAATCCAGGAAACACTTGGGTCGCAGGCGTTTGACGTTCCACTGGTGCAGGTACTCATGGGAAAACAAGCTAACAAGGTCNCGATACTCATCGGGATGGTCAGGGAAAAGGCATGACCTCGGCATCATTGAGGTTTGTGAATTCATGTGTTCCAAGCCACCTCTTCCCGTGTCGGTCAGGTGCAAGACTGTGGTGTAATCGGGCCAATCTGGCACCCCAAAGAGTGCATGATGCTCTTTGGCGATGCGCACCATGTCATCCACAAAGGTCTCGAGGCGCTTCCCGTTTGGCTGGTGTCCGCCGCTGTCCCACCACTTGAAGTGATGAANTCGACCGTCGATGTCGTGCGTGAAGGCAGGATTGGGGTTGACTTCCATGATGCTGTCGAGCAACATGTCTCTTCCCGTGGTTGAGAACAGCCAACGTTTGGCGTTNTGTCCATGNTCCATGCTCTCATCGAGCTGAAGTTGCGNGGCCGGTGTCCAGGTGGATGGAGCCGTCAATTCAACGCTGTGATCCAACTCCAGACGTTCCATNTCCACGCCACGTTCTGGCCAAAACCATGTGAACGGGGGCATGAGATGAAGGTGGGTCGTGTCGAGATGGTTCGAGCGCACACTCAATTCTTTGGCCAACAGGGTGTAGTTGATCGTGAGCGAGGTTGAATCACTTTTCAGCCGAACCGAAACACCGTCCACGCCGACGCGTTTCCACTTGAGATCGTTTCCTTGGTTGTCGGTGGCGGAGAAATTGAACATGTGTTGAATTGGTTCACGCAGGAAATAGGACCCAGGAACCCAACGAGGAAATCGGAAGACCACTTGCAGCGAGGTGAAAGGCCCCTCGAGATGGAGGCCGGCATGGAGGTGATGATTGGCCCCATCGGTGGCGTCCGCGAAAAAGCACATTCCCGAGGTTGACTGGCTCATGGGTTGAGTTCGGATGCGGCGGTTGATAGGTTCTCGCACGCCACTTTGAGAAGTTCATCACCGGTTGTAGAGAGCAAGGCTTGGGTTCGCTCAATCACGCTGGGTTCATGAGCACGCCCAATTAACCGTTCAAGCAATTTGCTTCGCTCGATAACATGCAGGCGTTCATCGTTGATGAGTTCCCATCGCAAGTCATCCTCGGAGGCTCCTTGCGAGATGACCCATCGAGCCACCGGTTCAAGGAGGCCACCTTCGATGAGGTGTTGCATCAAGGGTTCATCGCTGGCTTGAACTTCGCTTCGGAGGTGGTCGCTGAGTGCCTTCATGTCCTTGGGTTTGATTCGAGCCGTGAGTTCTCCGAGGTGATTTGGCTCATGCTTGGCGACCCAGATGAGGATGTTCACGGTTTGTAACCCGGCGTCTAAAAACGGCATCAAGGCATCCATGCTGACCTGAATCTCTCGCTTGAAGACGCTATCGAGGGCGGCTTGACGAACACCATCGTTCCTGTCTTCAAGGCCCGAACGAAGTGCTTCTTCTGGTAGAGCTGAATGGTTCATTCCCGTGATGCGCACGGCATCGTTGGGATGCNGAACCAACCGTTCTGCAGCGGTTGCTTCATCAAATCGAAGCAGTGCCTTNGCTGCTTTTCGTTGGACAACTCCATCTTCGTCATTCAAGGCTTCAATGGCCAGTTCTTTTCCATCCTCTCCCAGGGGTGTGAGGAGGTTCGCTCCGGCTCTGCGAACGTCCAAGTTGGAATGGCGTAGCAGGACAGAGATGGCTTCACTGCCAGCGGTCACGCCCCACATCCTGTAAGCATCGAGGGCCTTGGAAATGAACCATGAATCCTGGTCATCGAGCAAGGGCCGGAAGGCTTCCAAAACCGCGGCATCATCGTNTTCAAACAGGGTGCGCACGGCGCGGCGTCGCGTCCGAATGTCCCGGTGCTTGAGTCGGGCCATGGCTCGCCCGATGTCGTTGGCCATGGTGGCGGGAAACCCCTCTCCCTCATAGCCTGTTGCGTTGGCCTTAGCGCATCTCCAGCCACGCAAAGAACAGAATGATGGGAAGCAAGTAGAACAAACGCCGATGCATGCGATGCGTCGCTTCCATGTGCTCAATCACCGAGGGGGGCAGCACCTCAACCGAAGAAGCTGTTCTTCGGCGTCGGTTGAGCATGACGTGTTCCTCAATGTAGGCCAAGACTTTCCCCCGCAATTCAGGTTCTCGACTTCGTCCTTCACCTCGTCCGACAATGTACCGAACGGGGTAATCTTCTGCCAATTCAAGGGTTGAGGCGACGATGGTCAACGGCTGGGTTGAGTTGTGGAGGTCAATGCGTACTGCACGCCCATCGCTTCGGACATGGCTGAGCACGCGCCATTTCCCTTGGCCTTCGTTGAACGGTTCGAGCCGAGCCCGTACCTCGTGGATGGGGTCGATGTTTGAAACCACAGGTGCGCGACGAAACCCGAGGAATGGACCCAAGAGAACGGCACAAATGACCGGTGTTAAACACATCAGGCGGACGAGCCGTCCAAGGGCTTCGGGTTCCGTAAGGGCCGAGACAACGGCGAGAGAGAAGCCAAGAAACAGACCGATGAAGCCTCCTGCTTGCAGCCCGGTCATCAAGCCGATTCGAGGTCGCTCCTCCCCGGCCATGGTGGTGCTTGTAGCCGAAGGGAATTGAAGGCTTGGTTTAGAAGAAAACAATCAAATGATTCCTGCTGAGTCTCGAATTATGGAGCGCAATGGCCTACCCGATCGCCTCCGNGAGGCNAAGATTGGCAAGTGGGTGCTGGGTGTTGGTGGTTTTCTGCTCCTGTCCTTCTTTTTGGCTCCCATGACGTTGGATTCGGGAACCGTTGGACCACTTCAAGGTCGGGCCAATGCCATTGACTATTACAGCGAGGATGGTTTTGGNTCCCATGGAAACCAACCGACATCCACCAACGTTGAGGATGGTCNGTGTTGCCCCGCCTTCGCCTGGTCCGAGGTCAATTTCTATGCGGCCATTATCTATGGCTTTGGGGATGTCAATTGCCACCAAAAGTCGGAACGTTCTTGGGAAGTAAACAACAACCAACTTCCNGTATGCACCCGTGATGTTGGGATCTTTTGTGGACTCTTCATCGGTGGTGTGGTGTTCTCCCGTCGAGGTTGGAACCGATGGACGGTGCGGGACACCTGCTTGTCGCTGCTTCCCGAGAAGATGCTCCATGATGTCTATGCCAAGAACCGCCGCACACTTCTTTGGCTTGGATGTGGCATGNTGCTTTGTTTACCGCTCATTTTCGATGGTTTCCTGCAATTGCTGACCTCCTATGAATCGACCAATTTCAAGCGAGTGTTGACGGGCATACCCTTCGGATTTGGCCTTGGTATCCTTCTTTGCTCAATGTTTTCCGCCCGTGCCGAAGCCTTCCTGGGGGCTGGGCAGGTTCTCCTTCCGGGAGATGCTCGTTTCACGCTTGCCGAGAAAGCCGTTCAAGAATCGGAATGAGATGGGGGTTGCATGGACCACCACACGGCCAACTCCTCGGCCGTCGTTGGCAAGGGGCAGCCTTCGTGGCCGCTGGTTAGGATCTGAAGCCGCTGATGAATGTCGTGAACGGCCTGTTGCAAGACGTTGGCGAGGTTCTTGCCTTCCTCAACCGAAAAGATATCCTCCAGCGCCAGACTCCAATTTTTTTCAGGGTTCGCCCTTCTCCAGCTGGCAAGAGCGCTCCGCAGCGGCCACATGGCGAGCGTCAGCCGGGCAAAGCCAAGTCGCTCGTCTCGCAATTTGAAGAGTTGAGCATCGCTGAACGGCGTGTGNTTTTGTTGCTTGTGAACCCAATGTTCGATCAGGAGCCATTTGATGAGGCGCTGAGTGTGGCGTTGGGTCACCATCCGAACAGGGCCCAATGCCGCATGCAAGCGAGGAACTTCACTGGACCCCACCATCAAGGAAAGGGTGCCGAGAATTGACCAGCATGAATGCGCGAATGGCGTGGCGGGCACATCGTTTTCTTGAGCGGATTCCAACGGCCAGNTGTCTTCGGCTTCNTGCATCCAATGGGCAGGAGATTTTCCTCCCAACCATCCAACATGGATGGATGTGCGCTCCTGTGGCGCACCGGGCAACCGGCGCTGTTTTTTGACATCGTGAACCAAGGCATTCAGCAAGGAGCGGTCAACTTCATCCCGGTCGACGTTTAGCGGGAGCGGCTTTTTGTTGAAAAAACGACGGAGTTCCTTCCGCAGTTGCGTCTTGAGGTCGTCAAGTCCTCCTTCGTTCATGATGGGCCCGACAACGTAGCATTGGTTGAAGGGAGCGGGGACGCGTCCTTGTTGACCGAACAAATCGTGGAATCCTTGACGAATGGTGGTTTGGATTTCTTGGGTTTCGAAGTATTCCTGTTTCTGACTCGTCATTCTGAGGGTTCCTGACTTGATGCGCTTCATGGCCTTCTCTGGGTCGCAATCAATCCAAAACACGAGGTCTGGAATCATCGCAGCGGCGTTCATGCCGGCTACTTTCTTGAGGCCGAGGTCGCCCACAACGCCTTGGTAAATGAGCGAAGAGTGAATGTTGCGGTCGGAGATGACCACTGAGCCACGAGCGAGTCGTGGTCGGATGAAGGTGTGGGAATGGTCCAAACGATCAGCAGCAAAGAGGCCGGCTTCCTCAAGGGGGGTTTTGTTGCCAAGTTTGACCGATTGCAAGGCCAACTTTCCAAGTTCACTGTGGCGACGCGGTTCATGGGTCATCACGACTTCAGGAAAGGGAAATTCACTGAGCAGTTCCCCAAGGATTCGGGCGGCTTCTCCTTTGCCGGAACCGTCCCCTCCCTCGACCGAAATCAAGTACATGCTCAGTCCTCACGTTCGTCTTCAAAATCTTCCTTGGCGAACAAATTGACAATCATCCCAAACAAAATCAACGTCGGCCCGACAATGATCAGTCCACGACTGAACAGGGCACCAGCGGCGAGGTATTGGCTTCGTCGGTAGTGTTTGCCTCTTCGTATCTCAACGGCGGATTGGATGCCGAGAAGGGCCGTGATCATGGTGAGCAGGCCAATGGCGGTTGAAAGGCCAACGGCGTTGTCAAGGGTCCACCCTGAGATTGATTGATCGTCGCTTTCTTCCCTCGTGCCGTTTCCAGGTTTCATCGTCACGGGGTCAAGTCCAACGTTGTCGGGGACAAAGGTCCGTTCAACCGTGGTGTATCCGTCCTTGGAAAAGACGATGATGTGAAGGTCTTGCTGAACGTTTTCCATCGCAAAATATCCGAAACTGTCGGTTGTGGTGTTTTGCAATAAGGCTCGGGAAGTCGCATCAAGAAGTTCGACGAGGACATCCTCTACTCCATTGC
Source organism: Methanobacteriota archaeon (assembly GCA_002714305.1). Classification (GTDB taxonomy): domain Archaea; phylum Thermoplasmatota; class Poseidoniia; order Poseidoniales; family Poseidoniaceae; genus Poseidonia. The sequence goes on from PAWY01000018.1 coordinate 10,589, forward strand.
CTTCGACATCCTCGAGGGCTGTGCCCGATATGTCGACGGCTTCACTTTCAGCAAAAAACGAGGTGTTGAGTAGCTCAGTCGGGTTTCCTTGGAGGATCATGGCGCCGCTCAGCATACCCAGAATGCTTCCGATGAAAATGAACGCTGCAGCAAGGTTGCGCCAGCGGTCTGCATCCTTGTCCCAAAGAGCGTACCAATCATCGGCTTCGTTCTGTTCTTCGGTGCTCAATTCCGTGGTGAGTTCTGTTGAACTGACCACCAATTCTTCCTCGATGATTCCACCGCTAAGGGCGGCTTCTTTCTTCGCTTGAACGCGAGCACGGAGGGCCTCCATGCGCTGCTCACGGTCGTCCTCCATCGTCTCCCCCCCTATGTCCGGCGAAGGCGTGCGCGGATAATACCTCTTTGATGAACCACCGCGCGCTCAAATCACTGTTTTCCTTTCAATTCAACCATCACCAACAAGCCAACAATGGAAACAAGCCCAATGGTTGCAATGACGAAGAGCGTTCGACTTTCCTGCTGTTGCGGTTCGTCCACAGGTTCAACGGTGGTGTTGTTGGCTGCCTCGCCGAGGCTTTGATTCTCAGGTGGCCCAATCGAGACGAAAGCATTGGTTCGGAGGCCCAATTCAACCAAGCGACCGACATGGGCGAGTGATTCCGCACTGACCTTATCGGGGGTGTCTTCCATGGTGTGCCAGTAGCTTCCAAAGGTGAGGGGTTTTGGCTCGCCGTAGCTGGTGTCCATCAAATCGATGGCGGGAATTCCCAGTTTGTGGGCGTGGACATGGTCATCCAGAACACCAACGATCGTGTCATATTGGATGATGTCGCTGCCGGGTAAACCGTCACAGTCCATCGTCCCGTTCACCATCCCGAGGTGGCCACCGAGTTCTACCACTCGCGATTTGAGCGTTTCGTTGCCAGGCGCAATGTTGTGAAGTTGTAAATCAGCATCGCCAATCATGTCCAACAACACAAAGGCATGCGTTGAGTTGATTTCCTCGTCGGTCAAGTTTTCCGCCCAAGCCTCAGCACCCAAGGTGTAGCGTTGTTCTTGGTCTTCTGCGTCGTTAAAAAACAGAACAACGTCGTGGTCAAGGTCCATTTCTGGGATGTATTTCGCCAGTTCCATGAGGACGGCGACGCCACTGGCCGCATCGTTGGCTCCCGGGACCGGAAGCGACTGATTTGATTCATTCATGTCTTGGTCAGCAATGTTCCTCGAGTCGTAGTGAGCGGACAAGACCAGTTGTCCGTTACTGCTGGCGTTTGGAGACCAACGAGCGAAGAGGTTGGTCAACGTCATGTTGTAGCGCTGATGCGTCTGGGTGGTGACCTCGTAGCCAAGGGCTTGAAGGTCGGAGGTGATGCCATCACGGAAGGTTGCCGACACGTTGGAGCCTGGCAAACGTGGGCCAAGGTCAACCTGCCATTGAACCGAAGCATTGGCCGAGGGGCCATCGAACTGAAGATGGCTGATTTGGTCACACGGGTCCGCATCGTCGTAGTCTACGGTTCCGACCGCTCCTGTGAAGGGAAGCGTCATCAAGGAAAACAGCACACTGACGGCCACCAAGGCTCGTATGCGGCCGGTATTCGGGGCTTCCATTGGGTGATGCATGACGATGCCTCCACCACGGACTCTTAAATACCTCCTTTCGTCTCGGTAAAATGGGAATCCGTATGACGATTCTCCTTGGTGTTTGACATGTCGGAACGACGCTCCACTCCCGCCTTTGCCTTCGTCTTGCTGATGCTGTTCTCCAGCACCGCTCCGCTCCTGCTGAGCGTTGCCGCTGACGAGCAGGACGAATCACCTTCATCGGCGGCCTACAATGCCGGGGGTATCATCATCGGTGATCTCGAAGATTTCGACCCCAGTAGCGGAAGTGAGTATTTGTTTATTCACGAAGATGAACCCGTCGTCTCCGCTACACAATTCATGCGCCAAGCCTGGATTGATGAAGGCCGTCCGGGCGTTGATGACATGGTGATTCAACCCTCCATGGCCCGCTCGAGCGCTCGGGCATGCACGCCCCACACGGTCGGAGATACGCTCACCGTCCCCATCTCCGGTGGCTCCATCGGTGTTTATGTCGCGAAAACCACCAACTCCGTGGCTTTCCTTGTCCAAAGTGGACGAACCCTCTCCTCCACCGTGCTCAACAACCTTGCCAGCACGTGGGATTCCACCATTTATCCAACCATGACCACGTACTATGGAAAGGACTACCAAGACGGTCGAGGACTCGCTCCTCCCGATGTTGACAACAACTGCCAGGTTCAAATCGTCATCTACGACATCGACGGCGCCTACAACACGGGCGGTTATTTCGCACCGTCTTTCTCATCTTCTCGGGAAGCGGTGTTCGTTGACTATGCGGACATCACCCTCTCGTGGGGTCGGTCCATCCTCGCCCACGAACTCGAGCATCTTTTGCACAATGCGCTTGACCCGTACGAGAATTTGTGGATCGATGAAGGCAACGCCGATGTGGCCATTTACCTCTGCTTCGGGGCCGATTCAACCTTGACCGGCCACGTCAATGCATGGACGGCAGCCCCTGAACAATCCGTCCGTTGGTGGAACCAGCGCATCGCTGATTACGGCGCAGGATANATGTTCACCATGTACCTCGCCGAGCACTTGGGCGGCGGACCAGCCGTTCGTCAACTTGTGCAGGATTCTGCCACTGGAGGACGAGGTGTAGAGAACCTCGCCCTCTCTCCTCAAGCNGGTCAAGTCGGGCTCTTGGGGCGAACGATGGGTGAAATTTTTGCGAATTTCAGCATCGCCGCCACCCTTGATTCGGACCAGGGTATCTACGGCTATCCGAACTTGGACCTCAATGTTGCTTGCTCGGGTGGGGCTTTCTGCCGGGCTCAACCCACTGAGATCAACAGTGACTGGTCCACACCGTGGTCATCAACTGGAAACCTCCTCGAAGGCTGGGGGATTCGCTCCTTCCAATTCACGCCAGGCGGTGCATCTCCTGCTCCGTTGACCCTCCGCCTAACCGCCGACCAGAGTCAATTTGACGGCGTGATTGTCACCAAGGCGATTTCTGACGGACTCTGGAGTGTCACCGACCTTAATTTCGTCAACAATGTTGCCACTGGATTGGTGCCCGGCTTTGGCAACCTCACCGACGAGGTTTGGGTCATCACATGGTACGCCTCAACCGTTGCTGATTGTGATTACACGTCGTGCGGACCATCGTATCCAGAAGGTACCGTTGACATTGAGGCCGCTCGCATCACCTCGCCCGCCACTCTTTCGCTGAACAACACCGTGCGTTCGGACCGAGACGGAGACGGCATGGAAGACACGGTTCAAATCAACTACGGCGTGCTTTCCAATGCCTTCTTTGAGGACCTCGATGTTGAAGTGAACGTCAGGGACAGCAGCGGACAATTGGTCGACACCATCACCGACCGTGTCGCTGCTGGCGGTGGCGTCCCCATCGACAATCAAGTCTACTTCACCGCNCCACTTGGCGATCAATACTCCTTTGAGATGGTCATGATGGACATGCTCGGGGATGTGGTTGACACCCTTCAGACATCGCCTCAAATGCTGAGCAACATGAAACCCGTGGCCAATGGAAGCGTTTCGCTTACCGACGTACAAACGTGGGAAAACATCCAATTCCAAGGCGCAGGCTTTGACGCATGGGGGCTTTCCCTTACCAACAACAGCTTGCCTTACCTTGACGCCCCCACCGCCTACGCTTGGATGTTTGGCGATAATCAATCCTCCAATCTGAAGTCGCCATTGCGCTCGTACACCTCCGTTGGTTCCTACAACGCAACCCTTCGTGTTCAAGACCAAGGCGGTACATGGTCGGAAACCCAAATCCACGCCATCAACGTCAGCGACGATACCGAACCCCTCCCCATCATCACCGTGAACAACGTCGTGATTGAGGACAACCTCACGCTGCTCACCGGGCAGCGCATCCTGTTTTCCGCTGGACGTACCATCGACAACGTCCCAATTGACAATTTGGATTTCCAATGGAATTGGGGCGATGGAACGCAAAGCGGTGGAATCGGCGTTTATGCTCAGCAACATGAGTGGGATGAAATCGATGGCGAGAGTCAAACCTTCAACCTCACCTTGACCGTTTCAGACGGCATCAATGTCGGAATGAAGACCATTCTTGTTCACATCAACAACCGCATTCCGGTTCAGGTCTTTGCCGAAACGTTGACCACGATGACCTACACAAGTTTGGTTCTCCCCGATGTTTTTGTNGACGATGATGGTGAAATTCTAACCTATGCGTGGTCCTTCACCGACGGTGTTCGAATCGGTACCGGAGCGCCCACAAGAAACGATGACTTCACCACCGTCTCGAGCAGTGCTGAAAACCCGATCGTTGCCTGGGATGTGCCTGGAAACAAGACGGTGTCCCTCACCGTGACCGATGACGATGGGAGTCAAGCAACGGCCATTCTCAACGTTGTCGTTTTGAATCAAATGCCAGTTGCTGCCTTTGATGTGCGTACCCTTTCAGCCACCGGTTCGAGGGAAATCGATTTCCGTGAAGAAGACGGCGAGGTTGATACTGCCTACGTTTTTGATGGATTGGACAGCATGGACCCTGACGGTACAGTAGGAGATTCGACGGACATCGATGTTTGGAATTGGACCTTCTCTGACGGAACCTTTGGAGACCGTCCTCAGGTCACTCACACCTTCACCACGCCCGGTGTTCACACCGTTTCCTTGGTGGTCACCGACAAAGAAGGGCAGCAGAGCTTTGCTCGCACGATGACCGTGCGAATATCCAACCCGCTTCCGATCATACAAGTGCGAATCCTGGACGGTTACATCGGGGATGAAATCATCACGACCTCAACCCCGTTCCCTGAAGGCTCCGTTCCCGATGCTTGGTCGCACACCTTCAACGAAGAGGGGGCGGTCGTTACGGCCCCTCAACGTATGCTTTACTTTGATTCATCAGGAACCCGGGACGGCGACCGCCAATTTGAAGGGAAATACATTCCATTTGAAGTGGAATCACCCGATTGGAACGGGTTGGTTCAATACACTTGGGACTTCGGTGATGCTACGCCACTGGTCCATGAAGCAACACCATGGCACGCTTACACCCTCCCTGGAACCTACACGGTTTCGCTGACCGTTCGAGATGGATTCGGCACAGGCGATGTCTCTCGTCAAACGTTCACCGTCATCGTCGACCACCCACCCGAAGCACGAGAGATTTACGTCCCAGAGAACATCTTTGTAGGTTCTTCCATTTCCTTTGACGCTGATGTCTTTGACACCGAAGCCGGTTCGGAGATGGAGATTTACAGAGATTTGGACGTGGATGACGGCTCGATCACAGAGCGGGATGAGCGCATCCTCACGCAATACACCGTTCGCTGGGACTTTGATATCGAAACCGATCTTGACGAGAATGGCGACCCCGCCGATGACTGGCTCACACCCATCGCAGGCTCCTCTGTCAGAACCATCAACACGTGGGACAANACTGGATTCTATAGCGTTCTTGTGGAAATTTGTGATGGCATGGGTCAATGCGATACCTTGGTGGAAGACATCGAAGTCGTCCCCGAGCCAGAGGGCCCTCCTTCACTGTCGGATTTCAGTGCTGATGAGTGGAGATCATGGCTTGCCGACGCAGGCTCTGAACTTGCCACCTTCATGGCGCTCATCGTCGTCGCCCTTATCCTTGGATGGCTGGTCATGCGTGAACCCTCTGACCTCGAGGAAGAAGCCAAGGAGGCAGCGGAAACGTACACTGACATTGAACATGTGGAATCGCAGGGCGGCCTTTTGGGCATGGACCACCACATGCCTCCGCCAGCCCCCAAGATCCTGTCAAAGGAAGAGCGGAGGAGTGACGACAGCGGATACGTACGTCCGCTGCGCCGTCGTTGAGGAATGTCCTATAACCGGGCGGGGGNTTCTTTGGTTAGGTGAGCCCATGCGAATGACAACCGTCGTGGTTTTTTTCCTCATTTTGGCAACGTTGGCCTCGCCAAACGCCAACGTGGTTCAATCAGCACAGGCGGCTTCAGCTTGCGAAGGTGAAGTGGACACCCCCAACTGGAACAAAAGTGCTCAACGGCTTGCCCTTGTTCCCCATGCTTCAGGGGGTGGAATGTACTACTTTGACGAGCCATATTACGAAGAAGATGAAAAACAGGACGATTCTTCGAATCAAGAAAATTCTGGNGATTGGAATCAAGAACTCCATCCAGAGGAGAATTGGATGTACAATCCGACCTGGCCACTGCCAACCTTGGAGCCCTTGACCAACGGTCAATACGCCGTCATGGAAATCGGCAACGACAGTGCAGGAGTCCTCCGATTGAACCTTTCAAGCACCCACCGGACCACGTTCTGTATTTCGCTCTACGAGATGGTCGAGAACGCCACGACGCCAGCAAATGCCGATGTTTACCTCATGACGACCTCACAATACAATTCCTATGAGGAAGTTTACCGCATGATGCATGGTGGCTGGTGGTACTGGGATGCATTTGGAGACGATGGGGACGACCTGCTCAGCGATATACCTCCAGAATGGCGAAGTTTCAATCCGATTGGGTGGCAAACCTACCGGGATGTCCATCAATATGAACGCACACAAGAGGCAACCTTCTCCATCTCAATGGACGCCCCTGAGGTGTACAATTCATTGTTCGGCGGAGCTGAATGGCAGGATTTCTACCTCGTTATCGATGCATGGGACAACACCAATGATGGAGACGAGGGNGCTTCAAACAGCGTTCTCGTTGCTGATATCACTGTGATTCCCACGGAGCGCACAGCNCTTCTCCCACCTTGGACGGTGCCACTCACGCTTTTCGTGGTGCTCGCGGCCGTGGTGATCGTTCCCGTGCTTCTCAACAAACGCTANATGATGGCTGGGCTTGACCAAATNGGGAATCAAGAATTCACTTCTGTCCCGGTGCTTGAACAGCAATCCACTCAAAGCGAGAAGCAATGAGTTGACGCTCAGTATTCCATCAAGGCCCAGGCGTTCTTGAGGTCTCGAATGTTCACGAGACCTTTGTTTGAAAGCTTGAATTCCGATCGCAGCGTTGCATAGACCAACGACTGACCCAAAACGGGTGCGNGCAGGCGGGCCCAGTCGCCACCGTTTCCAAGCGCCATCAAAGAGAANGCAAGAGGCGAATTTTTCAATTCATAGCTTGCTTCAACGATTTGCAGAGCATCTTGATGGTCGTTGACGGTTCCACAGAATTTGAACATCTCATTTTCCTTGGCGTGTTCCTTCACCAAGCCCACCAGTTCATCGGCACTGGGGGTCGTGGAAGTGTTGTGCATGGATGAGATAATGCTCACTTTGCCGGAGGTGGCCNGTTCGAGGAGCGAACTTCGCTTCGCTTCGTCAATGGACAACTCGAGGTCAACCGAGTTGACGCCCGAAGCGATGGCCTTCTCAAGGATTTCAACCCGTTGTGTTTCATCNCCAGGGTAATGGCCGCCCTCCTCAGTTGGGCGGACGGTGAAGATNACCGGCAANGGGATGCTTTCCTTCAACTGTTGAATGGAGGCATCAACATCAATGGTTTCCATGTCTCGTACGGGCCATTCGCTATCGGGGGGCATAACGTGCTTGACTTCGCCGTTCTCGTCTTCAATGGCTTCGGCTTCGGGGCGCTTGAGGTAAAGGCGNTCGAACCGCACTTCCACGAAATCGGCGCCCGCTAGGTTTGCTCGCGCTGCTTCGTCCGCCATTTCTTTCACGGTCGTGCCTTCGAGAGAGACGCACACTTTTGGGTCAGCCATGGAACGCCCATCTGCGCTCTGTTCTTAACGCTCACGCATGGTCAGCGACCCGGTTTGTGGCGAATTTTCCTTTCTTCCTTTTGAATCGTGGCCGTTGTTCCGCCTTCGGTATCTTTGGAGGTTTTTCGGCGGGTGGAAATGTTGAGCAATACCCCGTTTTGGTGGTGTTAAAGGGGGTATGTTTATACCCCGTGGCGAGCAGTATATTTTGAAGGAGGCAGAAGGCAAATTTACATTGTGAAATTCGCCTGCAGCCCACCGATTCTACCAATATTTGAGGCGACGATATGAGTGAAAATTATGACGCCGGGAGCATCCAAGTTCTCGAAGGGCTTGAAGCCGTACGCAAACGACCCGGAATGTACCTTGGCGACCCTCACGATGGCTCTGCGCTGCACCATTGCATCTGGGAAGTCGTGGACAATTCAGTTGACGAGCACTTGGCTGGATTCAACGATGTTGTCGAGGTCGTCCTGCATGATGACCACTCCCTGTCCGTCCGAGACTACGGGCGAGGCATTCCAGTTGACAAACACGATGAATTTGGCATCTCGGCGGCCGAGGTCATCATGACCAAACTCCACGCCGGAGGTAAATTTGACAACAGTTCCTACAAAGTGAGTGGCGGCCTTCACGGCGTCGGAGTTTCTGCAGTTAACGCCGTTTCTGAATGGATGGAGGTTGAAATTCACCGCGACGGAACCGTGTACAAACAGCGATTTGAGGCCGGCGTGCGAGTCTCGGAATTGGAAACCATTGGCACGTGCGATGATACAGGAACCATCATTTCATTCAAACCCGATCGGTCCATTTTCACCAACATTGTGGAATTTGACTTTGACCAAATCGACAGCCGCCTCAAAGAGACGTCCTTCCTCAACGCAGGATTGAAGATTGTCATCACCGATCAGCGCAGCGACGAGCTCCACGCGGTCGAACACCACTATGCCGGTGGCATTTCGGAATTCGTCAAACAGATCAACGCCCGACGTGAAACACTCCATGCTGACCCCATCCTCATTTCCGGGGAAAAGGAGATTGAGAAAGGTCCAGTATCGGTGGAATTGGCGCTCCAGTGGTCCGATGCCTTTAGCGAAAGCATCCAATGCTACACCAACATCATTCGAAACAAGGATGGCGGCACCCACATGTCGGGCCTTCGTACGGCCCTCACCAGCTGCATCAACGGCTATGCCAAAAAGAAAAAGTTGCTGAAAAACGATGGATTGTCCGGAGATGACGTTCGAGAAGGCTTGGCTGCCATCGTCAGCGTCAAACACCCCGACCCTTCCTTTTCCTCCCAAACCAAAGATAAACTCGTGAGCAGCGAGGTGGCTGGCATCGTCCAAACCGTTGTTTATGAGAAGTTGAATGAATTCTTTGAGGAGAATCCAAGCGTTGGGAAATTGATTGTTGACAAGGCTGTTTTGGCTTCAAAGGCCAGGGAAGCGGCCAGAAAAGCCAGGGATTTGACCCGCCGCAAGGGCGTTTTGGAAGGCGGAGGTTTGCCGGGTAAATTGGCGGATTGCCAATCACGAAAACCCGAGGAATGCGAAATTTACCTCGTGGAGGGTGATTCCGCAGGTGGTTCTGCCAAGACTGGCCGAGACCGCCGCATACAAGCCATTCTCCCCCTCAGGGGTAAAATCCTGAACGTGGAGCGTCAAATGCACAACGTGGCGAAGGTGTTCCAAAACCAAGAGATACAGACGATGATCCGAGCCTTTGGGGCTGGTGTCGGCAACAACGAAGGCGACGAAGGAGCCTTTGATACGGCCAAACTCCGATACAACAAACTCATCATCATGACCGACGCTGACGTTGATGGCGCTCACATTCGTACGCTGATGCTCACCTTCTTGTGGCGCTTCATGCGTCCAGCCATCGAAGGTGGACACGTGTACATTGCACAACCTCCACTCTACCAAGTGAGCAAGGGGAAAATCAACCGCTATGCCTTCAGTGATGAGGAGCGAGATTCCATCACTGAAGAATTGCGGGGAGATAACCCTGCTACGAAGATTGGTGTACAGCGATACAAGGGTCTTGGTGAGATGAATCCCGACCAGTTATGGGAGACGACCATGAACCCAGAAACCCGGACCATGCTCAAAGTTACGGTGAAAGAAGCCGAGGAAACGGACCGTATGTTCGAAACGCTGATGGGCGAGGACGTGCCCGAACGCAGGGCGTTTATTGAGCGCCACGCAAAGGAGGTGACCAACCTTGACATCTGAAGAAGAAACCATCGATGACGGAACGGCTGGACCCGGTGAGATTATCCTGAACCATTCGCTCAACACTGAAATGAAAAATTCGTACATCAACTACGCCATGTCCGTCATCATCGGGCGAGCTCTCCCTGATGCCCGTGATGGCCTCAAGCCCGTTCACCGACGGGTGCTCTACGGCATGTTTGAGGGCGGGCACACGGCTGAAAAGAAATTCAGCAAATCCGCCCGCTCTGTTGGTGAAGTGATGGGTAAATACCACCCGCATGGCGACCAATCCATTTACGACACCATGGTCCGTATGGCTCAGGAATTCTCTCTTCGCTACCCACTTGTGGATGGACAGGGTAACTTCGGTTCCATCGACGGCGACCCTCCCGCTGCCATGCGTTACACGGAGAGTCGACTCGATCGCATCTCCAAGCACATGTTGGAGGACATCAACAAAGATACGGTGGATTTCCAACCCAATTTTGACGATTCAGAGAATGAACCGACCGTCCTACCCGCCCGGCTACCCAACCTGCTGCTCAACGGCAGCGACGGCATTGCCGTCGGTATGGCCACTCGGATTCCCCCACACAACCTCACGGAAGTAGCCGGCGCCGTGAATCTGCACGTGGACACCATCCTTGAGACTGGGGCTGATGGCAAACCTTCTATCTCTATAGAAGATTACATGCAGCACGTTCAAGGGCCAGACTTCCCAACCGGGGCTTCCATTCATGGCATCGACGGAATCATCGACATGTACGCTACGGGCAAGGGCCGCTTTCATGTTCGTTCCAAGTGCGATGTCTTTGATGATGACAAAGGAAAGCGCATCATCGTCCATGAAATCCCCTACCAGGTCAAGAAAGCGGACATGCTCGTTCAAATCGCCGATTTGGTCAACAAGGAAGTTGTAATTGGCATACGAGACATCCGAGATGAATCCTCCAAAGAGGGCATCCGTGTGGTGATCGAGGTCAAAAACAACGCGGACCCACACGCCGTGTTGAACCAGTTGTTCAAATCAAGTCGGCTGCAAGAATCCTATTCAGCCAACATGATGGGTATTCTGGATGGCCGCCCTGTTTTGTTGGACCTTCCGACAATGATTCACACCTATGTGTCCCATCGAGAAACTGTGGTTGAACGCCGTGCAGGCTTTGACCTGAACAAGGCCAAAGCGCGCGCTCACATTCTCGAGGGATTGGTGAAAGCCCAAGACCGGATTGACGATGTTGTTGCGGTCGGTAAAGCAAGTGCCAGCCGAGAGCAATTCGAACGCGTCTTGCGTGGCGATGAAAGCATGGCCGGCATTGCGTCGTTTGATTTCAGCGAAGCCCAAGCCAAGGCCATAGCAGAGCGACGGTTGTATCAATTGAGCCGTCTGGATGTTTCCAAGGTGCAAGACGAGCATGATGAATTGAAGCTCGTGATTGCGGACCTCGAGGACATCCTGTCCTCACGACCACGCCGGTTGGCCATTCTGAAAGAAGAACTTGCTGAATTGGTGGACCGACACGGAGACGATCGCCGCTCATTCATCGACCCAATGCCGTTGTCCATGGACCGGGAAGATTTGATAGAAGAGCGAGCGATTGTCATTACCCTCAGCGAGGACAACTACATTCGACACACCCCAGTGGAAACCTTCCGAACCCAAAACCGAGGTGGTCGAGGCCTCAAAGGCGTCACCACCAAGACCGAGGACACACCTCAACTCATCACGGCTTGTTTCAGCAAGGACCGCTTGCTGATCTTCACTGACCAGGGGCGTGTGTACGGTCTCAAAGCATGGGAAACCCCTCTCGGGAGTCGCCAATCACGTGGTTCACACATCCGCAATCTCTTGGAGAGTTTGCGCGAAGACGAGAACATCGTCAGTATTCTACCGGTGTCCCGTGAATTGCTTGAGGAGCCGGATGACCACTACCTCTTGTTCGCGACCCGTCTTGGCCTCATCAAGAAAACCGCTCTGTCCGAATACGTTCGAATCAATCGCAACGGAAAGTATGCTCTCCGATTCAAGAAGGAGGGCGATTCCTTGGTTAACGTTCGTTCGGCGACCAATGAACACGACATCGTGATGATTTCAACCACGGGCTATGCCTCTCGGTTTAATTGTGGGGCAATCCGTGCCTCAGGCCGGGTTTCAGGTGGTGTTTATGGCATCAAGGTGAGCGACCGCAAGGGCTCTGGAGGCGGTGTCGTTGCAGGCATGGTGGCCATGCTCAGCGCAGATGAACACATCTTGACCATCTCCAAATACGGTATGGCCAAGCGCAGCCGTTTGGGTACGGCCGCCAAGGTTCCAGACACGGATGCAGCGGGTAACCCCAAGTTCGAAGACGACGGTTCACCAAAGATGGCCACTGACGGATACCGACGAACAAAGCCAGGTGCCAAAGGTGTACGGACCATGAAACTTGACGAAGAACAAGATGATTCCATCATTAGTGTGCGGACCATACCTGACATCGATGACCATCTCTTCTTGCTCACAAAATCAGGGATGATGATTCGCATCAGGGTCTCTCAAACCAAGGAAACAAGCGGAAAATCAACCCGTGGCACTCGGGTGATGGAACTTCGAGACAAGCAAAAGGGTGGTTTTACCGATGAAATTATCTTCTCGTCTCGGGTGTCCGCTTCGCTCTTGGACGTTGATGACGAAGATGAGGAATCTCCGCTGGGCGAAGAGGAGTGAGCCGTCCCTTCACGTCCCACCTTTGCCTCGCTGGACTGAAATCTGTCAAGCGACGCATTCAAACGGGAAGGCGTGTTCTCAAGCGTGCTGGGGGTCTTCACCCCAGCGGTGAGATTGATGGACGAGCGTTCTTTGATTTACGATTGGAACACGGTTGAGTACGACTTCAAGCGAAACGCATCCAACCACCCGCACGGTGTATGGTTTGATGATGAAACGCTGCGCGATGGCCTTCAGAGTCCAAGTGCTCGCAATCCAACCATTGAACAAAAGATCGAACTCTTGGGCTACATGGAACAATTGGGCTTGCAAAAAGTTGACCTTGGTCTTCCAGGCGCTGGACCTTTCCACAGAAACCACATCGATGCCATGTTGACTCATATTCGCGAGAACGATTACGCCATCCGCCCTGGTGCCGCCGTTCGAACCCTGATGGGCGACATTGAGCCATTGGTGGAAATGCAGGCCAAGCACGAAATGGAAATCCAAGCCTCTGCCTTCCTTGGCACCAGCCCTATCCGTCAATACACGGAAGGATGGACCATGGAGAAATTGGTTTCAACCATGGAAAAAGCCGTTTCCTACGCCGTTGAAAACGATGTTCCAGTGATGTTTGTCACCGAGGACACAACCCGTTCAAACCCCGAAGATGTGAAGATGATTTATCACCGAGCCATGGAACTCGGCGTGCGCCGCCTTTGCATTTGCGACACGTGCGGGCACGTCACACCCAACGGTGTCAAGAAACTCCTTGCCTTCATCGATGAAGAAGTCATCAAAGATGCAGGTTATCAACGCCGAGAAATCGAGGTCAACTGGCACGGTCACCAAGACCGTGGATTGGGTGTCGCCAACAACATCGCTGCCGTCGAAGCGGGCGCCGATGTCATTCACGGTACTGCACTCGGGGTTGGTGAACGGGCTGGAAATGCCCCCCTCGACCAGACGTTGGTCAATCTCAAACTCATGGGCGTTATTGAAAACGATTTGACGATGCTTGACGCTTACATGCAAAAGGCCAACGAATACATTGAGGTCCCTCTTCCACGGAACTATCCCGTCTTTGGCGAGGATGCCTTTGAAACTGGAACAGGCGTTCACGCCTCGGCGGTCATCAAAGCCATGCGAAAGGGCGATGATTGGCTGGCCGACCGAGTCTATTCCGGTGTCCCCGCTGGAGATTTCGGACTCAAGCAGGTCATTCGAATCGGTCATATGTCCGGGCGGTCAAACATCATCTGGTGGTTGGAACAGCAAGGAATTGAAGCCGAAGACGAGCTTGTAGCCCACTTGTTTGAAGTGGCCAAGAGCCAAAAGCGAAACATGCTGGATGAAGAAATTCACGCAGCCGTCGCTGCCTTCGGTTCTTCGTAATCAAGCGGCTTCTTCCTCTTCGAAGTCCTTCTCATCTCCGGTTGGTTTTGAACCGATCCACTCCGAATCAACCTCTCCTCCACTCCACTCTCCGTCGAGCGAGATTTCGCTGATTTCGTGCTCTTCACGCCACACCCGTTCCTCTTGACTCCCGTTGACAATGAATTGTCCATTGTCGTCGATTTGCTCTTCGAGGAGGGCGAAATGTTTCGAGATGGGAAGGAAGTGGCCAACGGGCATGCCTGCGGCCGTGAATGGATTGGTGGCTGCGCCAATGATCAATCCGTCCTCCGGAGCTACGATGTCAACCGTCATGCCCGGCGTTGCAGGGTCGGATATGGTTGCCACGACTTCGCCTTCACGCATGACACTGCCCGCCTGAACAAACATGTCCAACAGCCCTCCTTCTGCCGCTCGCAGCCAGGTTGAACCGCTCGCCATGATTCGGAACTTTGGACGTTGAGGATTTCCTGGGACCATCCGCATGGAGCGCAAAGCGTTCATGACGCCATGAACCGCCACCTTGACCGATTGGTCACCCAAGGTGTCGGCTGCTCCCCCCTCGTAGGTGACAACTGGAATGTCGGCAGCGTTGCCGGTCCGACGAAGCGTTCCTTTGGATGGGATGGAATCAAGTATGATTTCGATGCCGAATGATTTTGCGAGTAGGTAAGAACTTGTATGCGTGAGGTCACAACGAACCTGGGGCATGTTCGTCCGCCCCTTGGCTGCGCTGTGAAGGTCGATGATGGCGTCACTGTCCTCCACCAAGTGGGTCCAGATTTGATGGGCTACGCGGCGAGTTGTTGACCCGCCTGGGTCACCGGGGAACTGGCGGTTAAGATCCCGCCCATCCGGAAAATACCGAGACTTCATTCGGTATCCTGGAAGGTTAACAACGGGGACGATCCGAAGGGTTCCAGCGAGGCTATTCGGGTCAAGTGGCTTGCCTTCGTCCGTGAAGGCATTGCTGAGTAAATGCGTGCAAGCCGAAGGCCCGGTCAATTCGTCACCGTGAATCCCTCCAATGATGGTGATGCACGGGCCTGGGCGGCGGCCGTGGATGATGGTGACTGGAACAGGCCACGCATCCCCAAGGCTCACATTCAACAACGGCAAGTGAATGGTGCGAAGAGTGCCAGGTTTGATCCGTTTCCGATTGAACCGAATGTCTCCCCACTCCGAGGAGCGGTCCCAATCAGGGCGGTCCTCGGTTCGGTGCGCCTTCATGGCCTCATCGATGGCTATACGGCGCCGTTTGGGCAACTCATGGGCCACCCGAACCTTCCGGACGGTTTTCTTCTTCCGTCGCGCCATGGCTTTGGGAAAGGTTGGCCGGTCAAGAACGCTCCGTTTTTTCCACAAGGCAAGAACCATCAATCGGGTGGAGTCTAATGGCTTCCATGAGGGAGCTCAGCGTCCAGCAAACCTATGCACCTACCTCCATTTGTTTTGGCTGCGGTCCAGCAAACCAGCACGGTTTGAAAATCGACTCCCATCGCATTGAAGGTGGATTGAAGATGGAATTCAATCCCGAAGACCATCATCAAGCCTTTCCCGGCATGGTCAACGGTGGCATCATCGGAACGTTGCTTGATTGCCATGGGAATTGGGCCGCAGCCATCGCCTTGATGGACGAGCAAGGATTGGATGAACCCCCGTGCACCGTCACGGCGAAGTACGACGTCCAACTTCGCCGCCCAACCCCACTCGGAGAGACCTTGACCGTCATCGCCAAACCCACTGAAGTGCTTGAGGACCGCGTTCATGTTGAGTTGACCATGGAGGCTGCCGGAAAGGTTTGTGCGACGGGTAGCGGCCTCTTTGTGGCCGTCAAAGAGGGACATCCTGCCTACCATCGTTGGTCCTGAGGCTGGTTTCATGCCCACCGCCAACCCCGCACAACAAGGGTTCCTTGAGCCCTTGAGGGATGAAGTCCTGGAGGTGATGCAGGGGTTGTTTGCGCTTGATAAAGAGGACATGGCTTTACTTTCTGAGGTGAAACTTGGTGTTCTCCGTTCAAACGCCACCCAACGGCACGGAGCGACCCGCTGGCAACGGCTGCCCGACGGGTCGCTGAACCTCGAGGTGGTTGATCTCCATCCTGCCTTGTTGGTCAAGGCGTGGCGTGATTATGCCTTGTTCGTGCTGTATCATGAATTCATTCATGTGTTGGGGCACCGTGCCCACGATGCAACGTTTCGGAACTTAGAGCGCCTTTGGCCCGACCAAACGGCAGCCCAACAAGGGAAGGACTTCACGCACGACCGGAGATTGGCACGGGCCCGATGGCATTGGGTGTGTCCAACCTGCGAACAGCGTTATCCTCGGCAACGCCGTGGCTCGGGAAGGTTCCTTTGCAAAGCCTGCAAAACCGTGCTCATCGATGTACCCGTGAAGGACATTCAATGATATACTCCTGCTGATTGGTGAGGGTGATGAAGCATCAGACATTTCACCGTCTAAGGTGCATGTTGTGGGTTCTTTGCTTCGTCTCGTTGAGTGGGCATGCCCTCCTTCTACCCGCATCAGCGGAATTGACTCAAGAGGAAGGGGACCTCTTTCTNTCCTGCCGTGCAGACAACGATTGTGTGTTGACACCAACGCCCATCGGTGAGGAAGTCATCTCCGAACAAACCTTTGCTAATCTGGTACAAACCGAGGTCATCACCTTTGAATTCGTCATGGACCCCGTGCAAAAACACATTGCCCTTCTTCCCGAGGTGCTCGATGAACTCGAAATTGACTTCAAGCATCAAACCGAAGCCGGCAGCCTGTTTCGCCCGGCGATGGACTTGCGCTTGATTCTCGGAAACAACGTCAATGATTGGTCCTTTGAAGCAAGCACCCTCCCCGATGTGGCTGCTTCGACCTACCGTCTTGAAAACGAACCGCTTGACCTGNCTCAGGGTCGCGTGTTGTGGGAGGATGAACCTGTTCGCCTCATTTTTTCCATTACACTTGACCGCCCTGGCACATGGGAATTGAACATGAGGGGAGCCTCGCTCCTTCGGTTGGATGTGCCTTGGTCCATCGATGCCGAGCTTGTTGATTTGGACGAACCCTCCTCGACCACGCAACCGGTCTCCACGGTATTTGAGGACGTTCACAAGGGGGCTTTGGTCGGTGCTGACCATGACTGCTGGGCCTTTGAGGTTGAGACACACGAAGTCCTGCGTCTTTTGGTTGAATGGGAACTCGTTCCCATCGAAATTGAGCAACCTCACCCTATTCCTGACTTGATCACATCAGCGGGCCGCTTGTCTCCAACACCCGATGTTGTGGTGGATGACGATGGTGAATCCTTGCGCATCACGTACCGATGGCGTGCCCTCCCCACGGGCGATTATACCCTCTGTATGCACGGTTCGCCTGAGAAGATTCANCCGTATGCATGGACCGGCGTGTTTGGATATGAGGGGATGGGCCCCACCGACCCGACCGGTTTTACTTCGGCCAGCTATTACCCACAGGGGGCCGCGTTGGTAGGTGATGTCGAAAATCCGCTCCCTTTGAGCGACCAAGGTTTTGGTCTTCTGCTGGTTTCGCTCATGATGTTGGTGTTGTTTTCGGTCGTTGCTTTGCGTCCGACGACCGCCTACGGGGTGCGGTTTGGTTTGTTTGTTCCCGGTGTATTGATGCTGATTGTTGGAGGGATTCTTCATCCTATATGGGCCATGGTTGATGAGGTTCAGCACCCNGAGGAAATCACGATTGATGAGTTGCTCGATATGCGCCTTCAGCAACTCTGGGATGTCTCGGCTGAGGGCGTCCCGGAACAAACCCTCTACACCCACACCGGAGCGACGTGGGGTATGCTGGAAGGAGAGCGCCTCAGAATGAAGTTGGACATCGAGGAAGCCATCCCAATGGACGATGGTCGCTGGCAATTGGTTGTGCCTCAATTGAACTCCCTACGACTTGACCAGGCCATTTTTGGTCAAGTTTTCGAAGGTGAAACCCAACAGACCCAACAAGGGATGTTGGAAGACCAAACCGTCCGATTTATTCTGCTGGCTGGGCGTTCACTGCTGCTGGATTTGTTGATGCTGGAAGCCATGCTCGTGGTCGATGAACCTCCGACTTCTTCGGTCTTCCACATCGATGTGGAGATGGTCTCTGCTCCAGCAAGTGGCTCCATCGCCGCTCCTGCATGGGCCACCCGCCCTTCCTCGGTTGACGCCGACGACTGGGTGCGGCTCCAGGCNTCGCTCTTCCCGAACCGAATATCGATTTCCCTTTGCGATTGCGATTTGGACNTGCTCGACGTCACCTTCCTGCCTTCATCAGGTTTTGACAGCCGAGACATTCCACCGGCTTGGGGGGTTGAAGGTGCCACTGGTTTGGTCCCCTTTGGCGGTGCCCTGATGCTTGGGGGGTTGAGTTTGGGGTTGATCGCAACGTACGTTGAAGTGCAACGCAAAGGCAAGGCAGAGCAATTGGCTCAGTCCTTTGCTACGGCCTCCGATGTCCATTGGGACTGATCAGTTCCCGTCTTTTTTGTCCAATTCCTTGCTCACGGCTTCGGCCGTGTCGGCTTCAGACATTTTAGCGGCCTTCGCAGCGGCCTCGATGGACTTTGCTTCATCTTCGGTGATTTCTCCGTCGGCTGCAGCCGACTTGATGGCAGCTTTCACGTTGAGGTCGGCTGCTTCTTCGTCGCTGATGCCCAGNGCTTCTTGGAAGGATTTGAGTTCGGCGAGTTCTGCTTCGGTTATGACACCATCTTCCCAGGCCGATTCGTAGGCGTGAACGAGGAATTCTTTGTAGGCTTCTTGGTTGAGGAGAACATCCCGAATGAGCCCAGTATCAACGCCCCCGTCGTTGTTGACCATGTCGAGCAAAGCAATGGAGCGGCGGACTTCTTTGACGGCCATGTCTTTGAGTCCATGACCTGCCCAAACGGCACCTGCCGCAACGACAGCNGCGGCAAACCAACGCATGATGTCAGGGTCAACGAGGTTCCCGGGTTCCACGAGGTGGAAGACGCCGAGGACGACCATAGCGGCGCCGCACATGACTTCGACCCAGTCGTTCAAATCCGGTTCGTCNTCGAACACGGAGAGTCGTTCTTCGACCATCGCATCTCGTTCATCGGTCATGCTTGGACCAGGGACAGGTGGGACTTGTAAGTGTCGGCAATGGAATTAGGGCGTTGTCCTTTTGAACCGCTGCCGAATATGTGCCGGTATGGAGGAGGAGAATCGCTCTGTTTCTTCCCTTGATTTGCCTCCAAGGTTCACCTCCTTTCTCAAAGANGAATGGGGCATTGAGCGGCTCCATCCTCCACAGGCATCCGCCATTCCCTCCATCCTCGCGGGCGAGAACACCTTGGTTGCCATTCCCACCGCATCGGGAAAATCCCTGCTTGCTTACATGGGCATGGTGAAGCGTCTTTCCGAAGGCCATGATCGGTCGAAAGCCATCTACATCGTTCCATTGAAGGCCCTCGCCATGGAGAAGTACGAAGATTTGACCGAAATNGGGCGAGCGATGGGTCTCTCGGTTGGTTTGGGAATCGGCGATGCCACGGCTGAAGCCAAGAACATTGACGAATGCAATGTTTTGGTGTGCACCTCTGAAAAATTGGACTCATTGTTGCGCCATCGCTCNGAATTGGTCGCCGACGTGTGTTGCGTTGTGGCCGATGAATTTCACTTGATGAACGATGGAACCAGGGGGCCAACCCTTGAGATTAACCTCACTCGGCTTCGCCACATCAAACCCGATGCTCAAATCATTGCCCTTTCGGCCACCGTGGGGAACTCACCCGAGTTGGCAAAATGGCTCGATGCGGCATTGATTCAATCGGATTGGAGACCTGTCGCGTTGGAATACGCTACGTTCCACGACTTCCACGTTGAACCCCGAAAGATACAGTCGCCGGGAGGCGAATCAGAGGATGGGGCATTGAGTGCGCCAAGGGACCTTCAAGGCCTGAAAAGCCATCCTGTTTGGAGCGTCGTGAGCGACGGCTTGGACCAACAAGCCCAGGTNCTGATGTTCGTGGGCACACGNCGAAGTGCCCAATCCGAGGCCAAAAATCTAGCAAAGCGTGTTCGAAANCGGTTGGAAAAAGAAGATCCAGAACGCCTTTTGNCNTTGAAGGAACTTTCACAAAAATTGACCGGAAGGAGCCAATCAAACCTCGCCGANCAATTGGCCTCTTGCTTGGCTTCCGGGGTTGGTTTCCATCATGCTGGGCTCACCAATGCCCAACGAAAGGATGTTGAAGCGGCATTCAAATCGGGTCTCTTGGTTGCCTTAACNGCNACNCCAACCCTCGCCGCCGGTGTCAACCTACCCGCACGAAGGGTCNTGGTTCGCGATTTGAAACGCTGGGATGACGGGATGAGTCGGCCTTTGCCGGTCATGGAGGTCCGTCAAATGTTGGGCCGAGCTGGGCGTCCGAAATACGACACCAAAGGAGAAGCTTGGGTCTACTGCAAAGGAACCGATGGTTGGGAAGTCGCCGACGCCGTCTCCGACCGGTATTTCTTCGGCCCCATCGAGGACATTTCTTCTAAACTCGCTTCCGAACCCGCCCTTCGTATGCACCTTTTGGCCAGCATTGCAACGGGCGGGCTCGTGCACAAAGGTTCCATTGAGCATTTCTTTGCCTCAACCTTCCTTGGCGCCTCCATGGCNCCCTCCCAACTCCGGGAGCGGATCACCACCATGCTGGATTGGTTGGTGGAGGAACGCTTTGTAAGGAAATGCGGACTTGATGAACACTACACTTCCCGATGGGCCGATGCCGCCGTTGATGATGGGGAAGCATGGGACGACACGGTTCCAGCGTGGGCCACCAGCGCCCACCAAACACAGGGCGTGTTTTGGCAGCCTGAACGAGCGAAACCGTCCCCTCCGAATCGAACCACTGCCCACACATCCCCTGCGCTTGGCTTTTCCAAAGCGACTCACCTCCAATCCACCGGAGGTTGGGCGCAACCGGTCGCTGAAGATGGCCCAAGCATGCGTTATGAGGCTACGCCGATGGGGGAACGTGTCACTCAACTCTACCTTGACCCCCTTTCAGCCTCCATTTTGCGCCGTGGCTTACGAAGAGCAGTCCGTCGAAAAGTTCGCAAGGACGCCCCCGTCACGGATTTCGGTTTTCTCCATCTGGCGGTGGCNACNCCAGATTTTGTATCGCTTTGGGCAAAATCAGCCGACTTTGAGACCAATTCNCAAACCTGGTTGAAAGCCAACTCAACCGATGATGAACTTCTGGTGGAGGCGGGATACGCTGAGGCGATGTTGAGCGATATCAAGTCGGCCTGGATGATTGAAGAATGGACCGAGGAAACGACCTTGCGTCAACTTGAGAAGGAGCTTGATGTGCTNCCTGGGGACGTTCATCATCGNGTTGATCTCATGGGTTGGCTTCTGGCCGGCGCCCAACAAGTGTTGTTGACCGACGACGTGTTTGCCGAAGAGCATNTACCGGTTGTCGCCGACCTCGTTCAACAGATCAGCGTTCTCCAACAACGGGTTCGCCACGGCTGCAAGACGGACNTGCTTCAACTGGTGAATATTCGTCATGTGGGTCGTCAACGCGCAAGGGAACTTGCCGCCCTCGGTCTGCGTGAACCAAATGACGTGGTCGGNATGTCTGCAAAACATCGTCAACAATTGTTGTCTCAACGTGGCTGGGGGCCCGTTTTGTTGGACAAGATTTTCAACGAAATTCAGCGCGTCATCAAGCGCTCGAGAACCACGCCATCCACCCCACTCCTTCGGGAGGACGATGCTCCTCTTGAGGGTGAGCGCGCTGAGCATGATTGAAATCAAAGAGCATGGTGGGGAGAACCGATGAGCACACCGGCGTTCCCCATGGTTAACGTTGACATCGGCGGACTGCCTTCCAAAGAAGCCATTCAGCTCTTTCTCGAACACCGACCAAACGAACGCTGGGTCCTGTTGGGCGAGCACGCACCCCAGAGTTCAGAGCAAATTTGGACAGCATGGGTCCAATCAACACGAAACGAACTTCGTGGTTGCATGGTGGCTCGGAGCGTCGATGCTGAATTTCTGAGGTACTTGGCGGGCACGCATCACATTTCAGAAGCCTTTGTTCGGGCTGGTTTGCAAAGCGGCCAAACCTCCGCTTGGGTCTTGTGTCTTCCAATGGCGGATGGCCATGAAAATGATCTGGGGCATGTTCAACCAACCGCTCAAGAAACGCCTTCATTTTCCGCCGATCTGGATGCCTTGATTGGGGGCTTGGGTTGGGCTTCATCCACATCCGAAGCATCCTTTTCTATAGAGGGTGCTAAACTTCTCGGCATCGACATCGATGGTTGGCAAAAGGGCCGAGAGGTTGAATCCCTCGTGGCTCATGTCCTCATGGCCGATGACCAAAGTTCATCGCACCGCTAATGGGAGGGTTGAAAGGCTCCTTGTTCCTGCGAGTTACATGGTCATGGCAGCGAAGCAAACCGATGGACACCATCCAACCGTGGGCCGATATTTAGATCAAGATAAAGTGCGAAAAGCACTGGACGCGGCGCGCTCCTTTGGTGCAAGTTATGCGGAGGTTCGCGTGGTCGCCTTGACCGAGTCAACCGTTGCCATGCGGGATGGAGTCCTTGAGAAAGCCATCCCCGGCCAGGAGTTGGGCATGACGCTGCGGGTCTTGGCTGACGGGGCGTGGGGGGTGCATTCAACCACCGACCTTGCCTCATTGCCCGACCAAATCGAATCAACCACTCGTCTGGCGAAGGCGGTTGCAAAACGACGTTCTGCAGGTGAACGGCCAAAAGCACTCGCTGAGGTCCCCATCATCCAAGATGAAACGCATTGGCGCTCCAAACTGGATGTTCGTAATACGGAACTGGACCAGAAAATGGAACTGATGAATGACATTTACCGGGGTGCAAGCGGCCACGATGACATCGTCTCGGTGCGAACCGGCTGGAGCGATGAACACATTCACACGGAATTGATGACCACCGAGGGGATGGACCGTGTTTGGTCGTTCCAACGCTCCCTTATTCACGGAATGGTGACAGCACGTCGGGACGGCGAAGTGGTCTCCTACCGAACTCGCCACGGGGGCCAAGGTGGGCTGGAAGTGATTCAAGGGGCTGACCTTGTCCAACTCGGAGAAGAAGCTCAGCGTGCGGCTCTCCGCCTCCTCAAGGCCGAACGAGCACCGTCTGGCAAATTGCCGCTGATCGCTGACAAGGACCTCACCGGCGTTTACATTCACGAAGCCCTTGGTCATCCTTGTGAAGCGGATTTGGTCGCCGCCGGTGATTCATGCCTGGATGGAAAATTGGGCCAAAAAATCGGCAATGAACTTGTCACCGTTGTCGACGACCCGACCATGATGGGCGGTTATGGTGCCTATCCTGTGGATGATGAAGGCGTCAACACAAGAGAAAAAGTCCTCATCAAGAACGGCGTTCTCACTGAATACCTGAATCATCGGGAAACGGCTCACCATTTCGGGGTTGACCCCAACGGCGGAGCCCGTGCACAAGATGGTCTCCATCATCCGCTGGTTCGCATGAGCAACACCATGATTCACGGCGGAACCCATGCCGACATTGATGAGTTGATGGAAGACGTTCAATACGGCGTCTATGCTTGTGGGACACGAGGCGGCCAAGTCGACACCGGTCGTGGCTCGTTCCAATTTGCTGCCCAAGAGGCTTGGCTCATCGAGAACGGTGAGTTGACACGCCCACTCAAGGATGTGAGCGTCAGCGGGCTGACGCTTGAGATTTTGAAGAACGTTGACGGTCTCACGCGTGATGCATCCCTTGCTTCACCTGGGTTCTGTGGAAAAGGGCAAACCGTTCCCGTGGGGGATGGTGGTCCTGTGATGCGAATCAGTGAAGCGCTGGTGGGATGAGATGCTCCCCGANGGTGCAGAAGACCGCCTTTTGGCGAACGCAAGAATCCTTGCTGATGCTTGCAAAGCAAGCGGCGTCCAACAGTGGGATCTCATTGGTTTCCAGTCGTACGGGCATCAATTGGACATTGAGGCCGGAAAAATCACGATGGCCGCCGGTGGCGGTGAAGGTGGTTTCGGCGTCCGCGTCGTCGATGACGGCCGGTTCGGTTTTGCGCATTTGGTGGATGTCTCCGGTGCGCAACGTGCGGTTGAACAAGCCGTGGCCATCGCCAAGAAGTCGCCTTCCATCAATGGTTTCGTCTTGCCTTCTGAGCAACCAGCTGAACANGTAGCAGGCCGAATGGACCGTGCTGTTTTGGACCTCAGTCCCGAAGATTTGCTCGAGCAGGCCGACGGTATTCTTTCAGAGGTAAAATCCCTTGACGAACGAGCCGTGGTAACCGGTGGTGGTGTTGGCGTCTCAGCTACGGCGGGTTGCTTGATGAACAGCGAGGGCATTCTCTCGACGGGCATGACCACCTCGCACGGCCTCGGGTTGCAGGTGTCCCTTGAGGTGGACGGTGAACTGACGAGTTCCTACCAAGGTCAATCGAGCCGTTCTCTTCTCCCCGAAATTCCTGAATGCGTTGCAAGGGCGGTCCACTGGGCTCAAGTAACTCAAAACCCACTTCGAATGGAAAGCGAAGCGAATGACACACCGGTCCTGATGACCAGTGAGGGTTTCTCACCTCTGTTTTCGATGGTGGTCCCATCCGCCATGACCGGTGAAAAAATGGTCCGAAAAGAATCGTTTTGGGCCGATAAAATGGGCCAACAGGTCCTCAATTCAAGCCTCTCAGTTCACGACAATGGTCTTCTTGAAGGTGGCATGTCGTCAGGCTCACGGGACGGAGAAGGTGTTCCTCGCCGGCGTCAAAACCTCATCGAGAACGGCCGACTTTCCGGAATGCTCTGGTCCACCCGAGACGCCGCCCAACAGGTGGCTGAAGGCCGGATAGAGGCAGCATCTTCCACCGGTTCCGCTTCCTCAGGGGGGCACCAATCTCCGCCATCAACCGGGTGCACGGAACTGTTCCTTACGTCCTCTGAACAAGGGAAATCCATGGACGAACTCCTCGAGCACATGGGGGATGGTTACTTGGTNAACAGCGTGATGGGCGCNCACACAGCCAATCCAAGCAGCGGAGATTTTTCCGTCACCACCAGTTCTATTTTGAAAGTTGAAGGCGGCGAAATTGTGGGCGCACTCAAGCAAGCAGGNCTCTCTGGAAACCTTGCGAAGGCNCTGAACGGTGCCGTCGTGCTTGGCTCTGATGTTCGCCGTCAGGGCTCATACTCCTCGGGAAGCATGCACCTCCCTGATGTGCTGATGATGGATGGTCTGCGCATCAACCCNGCTTGAATCTCCAAAGGTTGCTACGGGATTCTTTATGACCCGTCGTCGTTGGTAAGANGTCCCATGGAGGTCAAGGGAGTGTCCAAACTTAACCAACCCGCACGAAAGCCCGCCGCCTGTTCTCCGTACAGGCCCCGAAAAACAACGCCTGTCGGAGGTATGCAGCATGTCCAATGACAAATACGCTGATTACGTCCAAGCCGTGCAAAAAGAATGCCCGGAGGCAGACGCTGGAGAAATTGCTGAAGCCTTTGCGAAGTACGAAGAAGAATTCTACATCCCTCCTCAGGATGCCATGCGCTCAGTTTTGCGCCGCTTCCAAAGTGGAACAACACCAACGCCAACCGGAGGTGGTGCCGCATCCACACGGCAAACGAAGAAGGTCGCCACCCTTTCGGAACTGACTGGAAGTGACCGAGATGTCGAAATTGAAGTCGCCATTGTTTCGCACAACATTCGTGACCAAATGATCCGGGGNGAAGAGAAGCAAATCGCCTTTGGAATGCTGGAAGACAACCCTTGGGAGGAAAACGGCCAGCGAACCCGCTGGGATTACAAGGATTGGGGGCCACATGCCAACCTTGCTTCGGGAAGCATCGTCCGAATTGAAGGAGCGAGTGTGAATGAATACAACGGAAAAATGTCCTTGAACATCAACCAGTCAACTCGAATTGTTGTCTTGAAGGAAGGCGTTGCTACTGCGGTGGCTTCCAATGACCCCATTGACATCAGCAACATTCCAAAGGAAGGTTACATTTGCGTGGTGGGTCGTGTTCTCGCTAGCCGCCCTGACCAGATTCACCGAAAGGACGGTTCAGGATCCATTGACGTGGTTCGTGGACGCTTGGCCGATGACACGGGGACCATTGGGTTCCTTTCTTGGGAACCCTTTGACCATGAGGTCGGAACCCTGGTGAAGATCGACGGCGCCCAAGTCCGAAGTTTCCGGGATACTCCGGAACTCAACTTTGGCCGAACCACGCGAATTGAAGTTTACCATGATGCCAACTTCGCTGACTTGGAGACGCTTTCCCAAAACACCCTCACCAACGTCGCTGCACTGAGGGATGGTTCTCGAGACGTTGATGCGGTGGTACAAATCACGGAGATGACCAAGCGTACCTTTGAGCGAGATGGAGAAGAGAAATTCCTCTGGTCCGGACAAATTGCCGACCCAACCGGTCGGTGCCGAATCAGCATATGGGATGCTCTCCCGTTTGACGAAAATGAACTCCCTGTCACCGTTCAAGTCAAAGGTGCACGNGTCCGTGCGTGGCAAGGCATTCCCGACATCACGGTGGACAGTGCTGACCAACTCACAATGTTGGAGACTCCTCCTTGGGACGCTGAAATGGACTTAACAAACCATGCCGTTGAAGTCAAGTTGGCTGATGTGGTCGCCGGGCCAAGTCGCGTCGGAATGAAAACTCGGGGCATGCTCGTCAGCGTTCGTGAGGATTCGGGCTTCATCAAGCGATGCACCGATTGCCGAAGGGTTCTGAGGAACGGTGTTTGCTTTGATTGCGGTGAAAACGAGGGGACAGAGGATGTCCGCCTCCGTCTGGTCGTTGATGATGAAGGAGTAACCGCAGCCGTGTTGGTGAACAAAGATGCCTCCCTCGCCGTTTTGGGCATGGACCAAGAACAAATGCGCTCCAAAGTGGAAGAAGTGGGTGACCTCGGCTTCGTTCAGTACGTGCGAGAAATGATGCTCGGTCGCCGAATCAGTGTCTCAGGGCGCAGCATTGTTGATGATCAGGGCGCCATGGTGCTCGCTGATGGATTTGAGCTTGAGGAGCACGATGCTCAGATGAGAGCAAGTGAATTACGTTCGCAGTGGGGGTGGGCCTGATGGAGCGCGCACGCATTGCTCGCCAACCAGCCCATCTTCTCCTCGCCTCGGAGTTTGGNAGCGCTACCCTCCATGAGAAAGGCTCGGGTGAATACGACCCCTCCTTCGTCATCACCAAACTTGGTGCAAAGGTCAATCGAATCGTAGCCGCCGGTCTGCTCGAACGCCTTGAACTCCGAGAAACGAGCAACGGTTCTTCGTTGTACCAGGGTCAACTCCGCGATCCAACTGGACTGCACTATTTTTCGGTCGGAGAATACAATTCTGAGATGATGCAGGAACTTGCGCATCAATGGACTGAACGATTGAACGACGGTGAACCACTGCTGGTGATGATGACTTCGAAGACCCGTTGGTATCAGACCGANGAAGGGGCNGTGTACACTTCCCTTCGTCCCGAAGAGGCCTGCGTGGTCAAGCGAGAAGTGTATGCCAATTGGCTGCTCGATGCCTGCGAAGCAACGATGGTGAGNATGAATCAATTCACGGCTTCATTGGAGGTTGAACCCACCCTCGATGCGTATGCAAGGACAAGCCTACCTGCTAGTTTACTCGCTGCCCGAAACCATTACGGAGAAGTTGATCTCGAACCTTTCAAACTCAACCTCATGCAAGCGCTGGACATTGCTGAAGGCCGAATTGAGGCTGCNACCACGCCACCTCCCGTCATGACGCTCCCCGATGGTGGGGATGACGCCCCATCGGGCGATGATGCCTCGGGCGTGGATGCTTTCCTCATCCAAGCCATCGGTCATTTGGACCAAGGCGAAGGCGTCACCTTTGACACCCTTCTGAAGAATGCCGTTGCACGTGGTTTTGTCCGTGAAGTGGCCGAAGCGAAACTGGACGANATGNTGGACACGGGTGTCCTTGAGGAACCTCGTTTCGGATGGTTCCGACTCGCTCCATCCGAGTGAATCACATCCAACACATTCAAGTCCTTCTCACGCTGTGGGGAGAACAAGGGTAAGACATGGCTGGAATGGATTTCTTTATTCGGCCCGCAACGGGTACATCAAGTTCAGATTGGGTTCGAATTNCGAACGCTGACATCAAAGTACGAATGACCCGTCGCCTTACACGAACGGTGNTCCGTGGCCAAGAAGGCGATGATTTGCACGATGAAGGCTCAGAGTCAACCATGTACACCGTCCGAGGTGAACTCTCCATTGACGAGTACAAGCGAATCGTTGCGATGTTCCGAACGGGTCAACCTTACATTCACGATCCGTTCGAGGAGCGAGACGTCAAGGTNATCTTCGCTGTGATGGAATACGACAGTTCCAANGAAGGGTTCCATTTCGAGTTGCTCGAAGACGTGATTTGAGGAGGCTTGCACCATGCGCGCACTGGGGGAAAAGCAAGAACTCCTCTATGTCATTCGTACCATGGACGTGCTGATGTCTTCGGGGGTCGGTCTTGAAGCNGCCATTCACACCATCGGCCGAGGTGGCTATGGCATCATTTCAGAAGATTTCTCTCAGATGATGAAGCGCCTCCAGAAGGGAACGGGTGGCGGTATTGACAAGGAACTCAAGGCCATGATGAAGAAAGCAGAGTCCGCTGGATACAAACGTCTCCTCAACACGCTTTACACAAACGTTACTCAAAACACCGACTTGGTGGAGACCCTCAAAAAGCAGGGCGCTCGGATGGAAGAGGAGCGTTCTGAGGCCGTTGAAAAGTACATCGAAGAACTTGGCGGCGTTCCCGAGACATTGCTTTCTATAGGGATGATAGGTCCAATCATTCTCTCCATTGTTGGGCTCGTCCCTCAGCTGATGTCCGGCGATCTGGGTGCGTTCATGTCCTTGCCTGATTCCGCTGTCATCAACAGCGTGGTGAACATGGGGTTGATTGTGACCCTCATTGGAATGGCATTGGTCGGCTTGAAAGCGCACACCAAAGACCCTGGCTTGTGAGGTGAATGGATGATTTTTGGAATTCTTGAGTCTTTCAACGAGTCGCCACTTCTCCTCTACCTCGGCGTCATCTCCATCGCCTGCATCGGTGGTGGAATTCCACCCATGATCGAGCGTCGTCGCCGCCGTTCGATTGAAAACCAACTTCCCACGTTCCTTGAGGCCCTTTCCGATTCGGTCGGCGCAGGTCGTGGTTTGCAAGAAGCCATGATGGAGCAATCTGAATCCAACGATGGTTTGCTGGCTTCTTTGTTGGCTGAAACCCTCAAGGAAGCCCACGCTTCCTCGTTTGAAGCGAGCCTCTCTGCCTTCGCTGCCAAGACCCGCTCAAGCCAAGTTCAGCGCGTGATGATGCTCATCGAGACCGCCATTCAACAGGATTCATCGCTGCGTGAAATTCTCTCTGACCTGAGCAGGGATTACGAACGGCTCAACGATTTGATGAACCAACGGGAGACTGAACTTTCTGGCCGTGGCATGCTCATTATCATCTTTGTCAGTGTTGGCTTACCTGTGCTCATCGCCTTCATCGTGGGCCTGTTTGCTCCTGCAAGCAAAGGCTTCCAAATCACTTCGTTCAACCAGACATTCAGTTTGTTTTTCGCTGCCGCATCTGCGGTGGCCGTCGGTGTCTCCGGCCGCATGATGGGCCGCCTCAAGGACACCTTGTGGTGGCTACCGATGTGGATGACGGTGTCAATGGGCCTCTACCTCGGGGCCGTCAAAGCAGTAGGAGGTTAAAGCATGTCAGAACAAATTCTTGAGCAATATGGCCGCGTAACAATTTACACCGAAGCGAACCACCCCTCTCCGATTTACCACGTTGATGGTGATATTCAGCCCAATCCCTACGGTGACCTTGCGGCCCTTTTCGAAGACGATGCGCTTGAAGAAGTCATGTACAACGGAGGCACGCAATGCGTGAAAGTTGCACATCGGAATCATGGCATGTGCCGCACCAACATATGGATTGACGACGAATCGGGCTTGCAGATCGCCAAAAACATCGCTTCGTTCACCAACGTTCCCCTCGGTGATGGGCCAGGGCTTGTACCCATATTCGACGGNCGTCTGCCCGACGGTTCACGTGTGAACGGAACCATCCCACCCGTTTCTCCAGACGGGCCAACCCTGACGATTCGTAAGTTCAAGGAAGACCCACTGACCATGATTGATCTGGTGAATTTTGGAACCGTAAATTCCCGCCTCGCCGCCATGATGTGGGTGTGGATAGAAGGCCTTGACAGCCGTCCAGCCAATTTCGTCATTGCTGGAGGAACAGGTTCTGGTAAAACAACCACGCTGAATTGTTTGGGGATGTACATCCCATGGTCGCGTCGTTTACTCACCGTGGAAGACACCGCTGAATTGCAAGTATACCATGACCACTGGCTCCGAATGGAGACGCGCCGGGAACGGCCCGACGGCACCCCCGAAGTTGACATGAACGATTGTTTGAAATCGAGCTTGCGTATGCGTCCTGACCGAATCATTGTCGGTGAAGTCCGCGGGCCAGAGTGTGCCACGCTGCTTACCGCCATGAACACAGGCCACGATGGTTCCTTTGGTTCACTTCACGCCAACACGGCTCAGGAAACCGTGACCCGTATGATCAACCCTCCAATGAGCGTCCCCCCCATCATGCTCAGCGGGCTTGACCTCATCATCATCCAAGCACGATTGCACGTCAACGGAAAGACCGCTCGAAAGATCACTGAGGTGGCTGAGGTTGCGGGAATGGAAGGGGACAAACCACGTTTGAACGCCATTTGGAAGTACAATGCGGCGACCGATCAAATCGAAGAGACGGGGATTCCGTCCAAGTTGCGCGAGACCATTTGCAACGCTGCAGGCGTCACACCGGACGTCTTCGAACGGCATGTTTCTCAACGGCAAGCCATCATTGAGGACCTTTGTGAACGAGGTATTTCAGACATTCAAACCGTCACCTCGGTGGTTCAGAATTTCTATGCTCAACAGCACTGATTCATCCGTTCAGTCGGTTGAGTAATTCATCGATGCGGTCAATTTTGCCTCGGACCCGAGCAATGTTGTCCGACGCGTCCGAGACCGATTCAGCCACGGCTTCTTCCTCTTCCTGAATGGCATCGGGCTTTGGTTTGAAACTCGCTGCAAGTGATTTGAGTTCGGTCACGATGGCGTCAACTTCTGTTTCAGTGACCAAGACGCCTGGAGCGATGCGTGGGATTTCACTCGGAGAGAGGTAGCCCAACTCGGCTCCAAGGATGCCGGCACAGGCCAAGATACGGGGTCGGAGCGTACTGGTGTTGACGTTGTAACCCTTTGATTCAAGGAAGCGAATCACGAGGGCTTGTTGTGCATCGTCGAAACCATCCTCTCCTGATTCAAGAATGGTTTGGACCAATTCCTCAAACGAGGCAATGTTTCGCTCAAGGCGTTCAATCGTTGACCGTTCAGATTCGGGCATGTGGACTGCACCTCGGTGGAGAATGCGGAGCATACGCTGGCGCCGTTGGACCACTGGGTCGTGAAGGGCTTGCGATTCTGCAATCTCGATGTGAAGGTCAAACAAAGCGTGCAATCTGCCGGAGACGCTTGGAACCCTCAGGTCAAGATTGAGTTCACGCCCCTCCTGCTCAAAGGCCATGCGGGCCTTCACGATGTCATCTTGATGCAGAGCGAGGATGTTTTCCAACCGGTCCCGTAGGGTGCTGCGAACTTCTTCAAATCGGCGCAAGGCTTCACGCTCGCTCCAAGACTGGGGCATGGCGGTGGCGGCCGTCGTTTCGTTCTGCACACGGTAGTCAAGTTCCATGATCATCTTGGCCACAGCTTGGTGTACTGGAGGTAAATCAGTAGCGAAGCCTTGGCTTCGCAGGGATTGAATAAACGCCTTCATGTCGTCTTGGTTGGTGGTGGAACTCACCATGAGGAAATCTCGGGCGAATGAATGAATCTCTGCGGTCCGCTCTCGGAGTTCCATGAGCGCCGTTTCGGTCTCGAGGCTGTGAACTTCAGCACCGCCCGTCTCTTGAATCATTGGGGGGACGGACGGCGAAACCGTTTCTTGTTCAGGGCGAAGTTGAGCCTCCACTCTGGCGTCAACGTTGGAATCTGAGACATCGTGGCCGATGTTGGTGAGGTCCTCGCGAAGGGCGGTCTCTTCCTCGTACGTCCAGCCTTCGTCGTGTTCTTCCACGAACGTTGCGACCGTTTCGTCCATGGTGTTTGCGCGCACCTGGGTCACCGGTGTAGGCATTGATGGGAGATTGACCTTTCCTCGTGGTCTGCGCAAGCTCTTCTTGACTTTCCCCCATGCATTCTCTTGGGATGCCAACACGCCGGCGACTCGGGCGAGCAGGGTTTGTTTGTTTCCGGAGAGCGCGAGNTCCAAATCTTTGCACATGGCGTGCAAATCATCTCGCGTCATGTCGTCAAGACGTTCGACCGCAAGGGACTTTGGATCATGGTTNAGGTGGAGGAATAAGCGTTGGCGTCTGGCTTTGATTGAGCCCGATTTCTTGATGCCAAACACCCCGAGTATTTCGCCGAGTTCACTGTTTGGGATGGTGCGAAGACCAGCCGGTGAAAAGTCCCAATCTGGGAATACAAGGTGTTGAATCAAACGAGCACGAAGGGCTTCAACGGGCCCTGCTTTGGAGATTTCATGCTTTTGAGCGAGCGTTTTGAGCGCGTCAAATCGGGCTTGGTAAAGTTCACCCAACATCGCCGACGTGTCCATTGGTACCTCACCTCTACGGCTTTTGCCGCATTGAAAGCATATATGTCTTCGCTGTCAAACGGAGAAGAGGAAGCCTGTTCTTGCAGGGCTTTGGCGGGGCGGGAGACCAATTAATCGTCCAGGTCCATCAGGCGTGGTCTGGGTTCCATGAAGCTGTCTGGCATTCCCGGAATGTTTCGCTTTGTTGCCTCATGGTCGGTGGTCATCACGCTGAGGAGGTCCATGAATTCCTTCAGCAAAGTGACGAGACCCATCTGACTGTTTTCTGGCTGAACAATTCGTTCGCANGCAGCGGTTACTGTTCCNTCTGAGGTNAGTGTNTCGATCANCATNTCNACNCGAGGGCCNCTTTTGTNAGCNGCTCGTTTNTTGTTNGGATTCACCAAAGTGTTCAGGAGTGTCTCATCGCCCTCTTCNGAGGCCTTCTTGAGGAACGTTGAGATCTTGCGTTGTTCGATGTAGGCTCCCACGATGGGCCTCAATTTCGGGTCAATGCTTTCCATCAACGAAGCTTCAAGACGGTAGGCCAATTCAGCGCTCGGGTCAAGCATCTCCTTGACGCTGGCTTTGGGAAACCCCTGGCGCGAGACCAGGATGGTGAATCCATGCAAGGGAGGAGGGATAAATCGTTCTCGATTGTTTTCGGTTCGGTCCCGTTGAAGTCCGAGGGTATGCCGGCGCCCCTTCATACGATGGCCTGCGTGAATTGCCCTCGGAACGATGAAACCGTCGAGGTTACCTTGCAATCGCTGGTCTTCAACCCACGGCCAAATCTCTTCCTCATCAAGTTCTGCAACGGCCGCTTCTGCCTTGAGTCGCTTTACCGTCTCCTCCATCCATTCCAGTTGAAGGTCGGGGCGCATCCGCTTCATCTGCCGCTGCAGCAATTCATGGTCGCAGAGAACAAAAGCTCCCTGTTCGAGGTACTCTGGCTTGTCATCCGAAACCAGCACCCACGTCGGTTCCTTTCTCGACAAAAGGCCGACGATGCTCAAGCCTTGAACATCGTACTTTTGCCAGTCCAATGCGCTCATGGCGACGATGTCGCCCGTGCCTCCTTTGAGGGTTTCAATTGCCGTTTCCATGTGCGGCAATTGCTTGAGGAGAAGGTCCCGGTTTTTGCCATGGGTTTGCACGGCGCGTTCAATGTGAAGGCGAACGCCATCGTTGCGTGAGGGCGTGGTGAGAATCACGAGACGCTCACTGGTTTCCATCGTTTCACCTCGGCGAGAGTCGCCCCTCACGGGTTAGGGGCGGTGACGACCGGTTAAGAAGCCCACCCTCGTAGCCTAGGTCGTGCGCAGCAATGTTGAGACGCTTAATTCCGCACTTGAGCGGATGCGTGGCGAGGTCAATCAAGCCCTTCATGACCTCATTCAATCCGAGGTCCAAATGGGGGCTGGTGAGGTTGCATTGGAAGCCGGAAGGGTGTTGAACGCCGGTGGAAAGCGACTGCGNCCTCTTCTTTTCCTTCTGGCCTACCAACTTGCAGGCGGTACGAAGCAAGACGACGTCATGCCACTCGCTCTTGCCTTTGAGTTGATTCATACCGCTACGTTGGTCCACGATGACATCAACGATGAGGCACAGCAACGCCGAGGAATCCCCACCATCCACGCCCAAGCCGGGCAAGCAAAAGCGGTCATCGCTGGTGACTGGTTGTTTGTCCAAGGCTTTGGCCTCGGAGGTCGTTATTCGGAGCAAATCGTCTCCGTTATCGCCCGATGCTGTGCGAACATTGCCGTTTCTGAGTTTCATCAACTCGATCATGTCCTGAACCTAGCGACCTCACCAGAGGATTACTTGTCCATTGTGAAGGGCAAAACCGCAGGCCCATTTGCCTCAGGTTGCTACGCAGCCGGTCTTGTGGCTGGGCTCGACGATGAACAGGCCAAAGCCCTGGAACGTTTTGGAATGGAACTCGGTATCGCTTTCCAACTCGTCGATGATATCCTCGACCTTCGCGGTGATGAACGCATGGGGAAACCGCGGGGTGCAGACGTCTACGAAGGAAAGATGACCCTCCCCCTCATTCATGCCCTCACCCTTTCCCACGGAACGCACAGGCAACGCCTTTCAGAACTCATTGAATCCTTTACCGATGATGATTTCGATGAACTGATGGGCCTTCTTGAACGCTCAAGCAGCATGGAGTATGCTGAAATTCTCGTGCGAACCCATCTTGAACGCGCTCAAGCAGAACTCAACCGTTTCCCCGACAGTGAAGCCAAAGAGATGATGCTGCTCATCACCAACATTGTCAAAGATCGACATGCCTGAGGCTGGCTTGACGATTTGGTGGATTTTGAATGAAGGCAAATCAAGCCATGGACCCGTGGTTGCATCGGTGTGTTCAAGTGATTTGACGACCCCGTGGGTCTCATGGGAGGGTCCATTCGCCGAGACGACGAAGCGGTCAGCCCAGTGATTGCGACTGTTCTGCTGCTTGCCATTACGGTCATGCTTTCCAGCATGGTTTTCGTGTTGATGCAGGGCGCCTTGACCACGGTTGAGAAATCCGCTCCTCAAGCCACGGTCAGTGTTCGAGGATTGGACAACGGTTTCCACGTGGTTCGAATCACGAGCCTTGACCAATCCATTGACCCTGGGCGCCTACAGTTTGATCTCCTTCCAGCCAACACCACGGAAAACCTCCCCATACGTGGCCAGGTCTCGGATGCCGATGTCTATGGCGTGATTGGTACCAACATTTCATTCCACGACCGGGATGCAGGGTATTCGGTCACGCAAGGCGATTACTTCGTCATCGATTCCCAGACGATTGGAGCAAACGATGGCACCTGGCGCTTCCGCCTTGTCGATGAGACATCAAGTGCCTTGATCGTGGATGTTTCCCTGCCCGCTATGTCGTGACTTCACCCACCAATAAAGGACATCTCGACCTTTGGTTGGTGTTCCTCAATGGTCGCTCTGTCCACTGAATAACGGTCGTCCCGACGCTCCCAAATGCTACGGATGGCGAGCGACAACGCTGCCTCGTCTGCTCCCATTCGTAGCAAGCCCCTGAGGTCATTGCCCTTTGATGAGAACAAGCAGGTGTACAGCGAACCGTGCGCTGACAAGCGAGCGCGTGTGCAATTCCCGCAAAAGGGGTTGGTCACGGATTCAATGAACCCGAACTCAGCCCCTGCCTTGGTTTTGTACCTCCGGGCAACCTCGCCCTTGTGCTTTGGCTTTTCAGGAATCAACGCCCCGTATTGCTCTGCTAGCCTTCGCCGAATTTCGGCACCAGAAACCACCTCGTCAAAGACCCAGGCGTTGGTGTTTCCTACGTCCATGTACTCAATGAATCGGATCGAAATGTTTCGTTCAACGCAAGCCGCTGCTAATTTCAGAATTTGCTCTTCATTGATGTTTTTTTGAACCACCGTGTTCACTTTGACTCCCAATCCTGCTGACAAAGCATGGTCAATCCCTTCCATTATGTCATCTGGCGTGTGCTGGGTTGTATCGGCCATGGCTTGAAACACCGTTTGGTCCATGGCGTCCAAGCTCACCGTAACGCGGTCCAAGCCTGCTTCTCGAAGTCCAACCGCATGGCGTTTGAGAAGGACGCCATTGGTTGTCAATGCTACATCCAAATCAGGACCGACCTGACGAATCATGGCAATTAAGGTGGTGATGTCCCTGCGCAAAAGGGGCTCACCGCCTGTGAGCCTTACTTTGCGAAGCCCGGTAGGAAGCAGGGCACGTACCACCGTTGTGATCTCTTCATAGGTCAGCAAAGCCTCGCGTTTCAGAAAATCATGTTCAGGTCCAAAATGCTCACGAGGCATGCAATACGTGCATCGAAAGTTGCAGCGGTCTGTGATGGATATCCGAAGGTCATGCAGTGGACGCTCATGTCGGTCCACCAGTCGCATGATTCGGTGACCGCTTACCGGTTCTTGAACCTGTATTACAAGGGTTCATGGGTTAGTGAGCCGAGGAAGGTGCATGGACAGGACGGGGATGGGCCGCCGTTCCGCCCCTGTAAAGGAAGAAGTTTCTTCCTCCGCATTACGGGTTAAATCCCGAGGAGGATTGTCTATAGAAAAGATTCCATGGCGGCTACCCCCTTCAAAGAGCCATGCCATCCGTTGGCTGGCTTTGGCGGCCCAATCTGAGCAAAAAGTAGTGATTCACAACCTTGCACATGCTGGTCAGGACATCCTTTCCATGCGCCGGTGCTTGGGTCAATTGGGAGTTCGTATTACCGACCTAAACGACCTCGGAGAAGCCTTGGTCAGCGGAGATGATTCTTCTGAGAATCCTCCTCAAGGAACTGTTTCTTGGTGCGTAGAGGGCGTTGGTGTGACCGGATTGAAACTTCCCACCAGCGTTCTCGATGCTGGGAATTCAGGCACAGCACTCCGCATCTTGATGGCCCTTTGTGCGCGACTAAACGGCCCAGTAACCGTTGACGGGGATGCTTCGTTGCGTTCGCGCAACCACGACGTTTTGACGGGGGCTCTCCAACAACTTGGGGTGAAGGTCGCTCGCATCGAGGGCGGTGAAAACCTCCCTCTTCGCCTCGAAGGTCCATGGAACCCCACGGGTTCGCTCACCCTGGACATCTCCACTTCAAGTCAACCAACAACGGCGCTTTGCCTCGCTGCTGCAGCCCTCCCCTCGTCAATCAAACTCGAAAATCAGGGCATTGGTGTCTCTTTGCGGCACAGTGAACTCACCAAACTCCTCTGCGAACAAACCGGTGCTTCATCTTCCATCCATGAAGGNGAACTGCATCCTTGGACGCCAAAAATTGACGGCTCTTCCACCGTTCTGCCGCCAGATGCTTCCATGCTTTCCTTTGCTTTCCTNGCNGCCAAGGTGGCCGAATCTGTGGATGTTGANCACCTTCCGGAAATNCGAGATGCATTGGGCCATGAAGTGCTGTTTGAATTCGCTCCTTTCTTCGGTTTGCAGCTGAAGGATTCCACCATCGCTAATGTGTCCGGTGGCCAACACGCCATCGTTGACCTTCGGCATGGAAACGATTTGATCACGCCCGTCGCTGCCCTGCTCGCCCTTGCAAAAGGNGGAGAAATCATCGGGGCTGAGCATGCGGCCTACAAAGAAACCGACCGGACCCNAGGTACCGTGGCGTTGTTGAAACAATTTGGTCTCGATGCTTCCTTCGCCGATGGACGTCTTGTCGTACCGGGGGGGCAGGAACTTGTTTCTCCCAAAGGCCTTGTTCGAACCTTTGGCGATCATCGGATGCAAATGACGGCACTCGTTTTGGCGATGGGCTGCACGGGAGATGTCACGATTGAAGGCTCCCAGCTGCATGAAGTGGCTGACCCTGAGGCCCTTACTCGTTGGCGTTTAGCAGGTGCAGAGATTGAAACATTCCTGCATCAACCTGGTTGAGTTTCGGTCGCAGGGAGATTCTTGATAACCACCTCCTCGTCAAGAAAATCGGCGGAGATGTCAATGATGGATGATGTTGATTCATCTTTAGACAACAAGGGACAGCAAAAATCATCCCCGCTAAGAAAGGCACAAACCATATTCACATTCTTTTTCATCACGGTTGCTTTGTTGGGCGGACTCCTCGCCGACGTCGGTTTCGGTCAACATTCTCCAGAGAAAACATGTTCAGATTCGGACAACACCCTAGAGAAAATTGGCATAGCATTGGTCTTTGCATCATTTTATTGCCTTGGCATAAACATTGTTTTCTTCTTGGTAAGGCTGCTGCTTAACTGGAAGGCTTCCATTCATGCTCTAGCAATGGTCCTTATTCACGCTGGATGTGTGTTCTTAACGGTGGTCATCTTTGCAGATACTCTCCTTTCAAACGCAGGCTGTGGCGTTGCAGTCTTTGTCCCAATCAGTCCAGAGCCGCCGGGATTCATATGACGCCATTAGCTGATTCTCCAGTCAATGTACTTCAGCCGTGTCTTCCAAAATGATGGTCAAGGCTGTCGATTGAGATTCGCAGTGAAGTTGGTCGTCCATGGACGCACGCCCATGGGTTCGGGATTCGTCGCATGTCGTCCAGTAGCCTCCGCATTTCAGGGAGCGTCAAATTGTCGTTGGCTTTTACCGCCCCACGGCAAGCGTTCATGAACGCAATATGGTCCTTTTTGGCTTCAAGTGTTTCAAGCGGTCCACCGTCCTGGGCCAAATCCTGCAGCAAATCAAGGAAGAAGCGTCGAATTTCCTCTCCCTCCAGGAGCCGAGGTGAAGCCGTGAGCATCCACGAACCGTTCGTTTCTTCCAAGTGGAAACCAAGCTCGTTCAACCGCTTGTGGTGGGCATCAACCAAGGCAGATTGACGTGCATCAAGGTCCAATTCAAGTGGGCTTAGGCGCTGTTGCGGCTCCCATGCTTGTCCACTGTGCCGGAGCCGTTCGTATCGAACCCGTTCGTGGAGGGCGTGTTGGTCGATGAGCAACAACTCGTCTTCAGCCTGGACCAGAATGTAGGAGTCGGCAAACTGGGCCAACGGTTCCATGTGTGGAAGGTCGTTGATTTCACCCTCAAGCGGTTGCTCATCGCTGGGGCGCGCCGTGTGGCCACAACCTGCGTGGCGATGCAAATCCCGTTCCGCCGATGAGAGGGCGGCTGAAATCGGTGCACTGGCCATATCTGGCAGGACCGATTGACCCAACGGTGAGGCTGAAACAGGCCGTTCCTTTGGTTGCACCCTTTCCTCCTCTGCCTCATGGCCCACAAGGTTCAGTTGCTTTCCGGCTGCCACGGCCCAAGCGGGTGGTTTCACGACGGGGGACGGTATGCTGGATGTGTCAAGGGTTGGTAATCCTGCGGCCGATGAGAGGCGGTTCACCTCTTCCACCTTNGGCTCTGGATTTAAGTAAGTTTCAACTGGTTTGATGCCCTGCGCAGACGAAAGTCCTTGAAGTCCGGGAATTCCACCGGTCGCATCGGGTTCGGTGGGTATGGCTTCAAGGGTGTGAGCAATGGCTCGTTCAAGGCGCTCAAGCACCCGCCATGAATGCCTGAGGCGCACTTCTCGTTTGGTGGGGTGGACGTTGACATCGACCTCGTCTGGCGGGCATTCAAGGTTCACCACCGCCAAGGGGTGGCGGCCTTGCATGAGTCGGGTTTTGTAGCCTCGACGTATGGCTTGAAGAAAGGGCCCCGCCGCCACTGGTCGGTGGTTGATGAGAACGTGGATGTCATCTCCTTTCCCACGGGTGATGTCAGGGGTGCTGATCCAACCGCTCCAACGCTCTTGACCGGGGGCATCTTCATCCTCAATCGGTTGGTTGAGAGGAACAAGTTCGGTGGCTTGCGCCCCCATGATGTCGTACAGCCGGTCGAGCATGTTGTCGGTCGCCGGTACGTTCAGCAGGGTTCGACGCTCCGTTTTCAGGTGAAATCCGCATTCTGGATGGGCCAGGGCATGGTCAACCACGACGTCGACAATGCGGGCCGTTTCGGTTTCAGGTCGGCGTTGGAACGCCAAACGAGCCGGAGTGTTTTGGAACAGGTGTTCAACTGAAATCACGGTCCCTTGGGCCATCCCTATCGGTTCAACGCCAGATTTTTCCCCGTCTTCCATCACGATGGTTGCGCCCTGTTCACCGGCGGGTTTGCTCGAGATCTGCAACTTTGACACCATCCCGATNCTGGCNAAGGCTTCACCTCGGAAACCCAGAGATACAATGGAGGCAAGGTCCTCTTTTGAGCGCAATTTGGAAGTTGCATGGCGGTCAAGGGCCAAAGTGAGGTCGCTGTGGTCAATGCCGCTTCCGTTGTCTTCCACGGTCAATCGGTCAAACCCTCCGCGCTCAACCGTGATGACAATGGAGGTCGAACCTGCATCGAGGCTGTTTTCCACCAATTCTTTGACCACTTGGGCGGGTCGTTCAACCACCTCTCCTGCGGCGATGAACCCGATGGTGGCGTCATCCAACTGCCGGATTTTCTGAGGTTTCATGCACCGCCCTCCATGTCGTTCTTGAGCGCGTAAAGNATGTTCAATGCTTCGCGGGGCGATAATTCGTCAACCTGTGTCTCTTCAAGGCGCTGCAAGANCTTGGAAGCATGGTCTGGGATGGATGCGGGTGCAGGTTNCGTGGATTTCATGGCAGCGGCTGCAAAGTACCCCATCAAGCTGGCTTGGCCGGCATCCCTTGACTTTGGTGCACCTTGTTCCCCTGCCCGGGCTCCACCCGCCTGTTGTTCAAGGAACGCCAAAAGGTCGCTCGCTCGTTCAACCACGTTTCGAGGCAATCCGGCCAAAGCAGCGACCTGCACNCCATAAGAATCGTCGCAAGGGCCATCCGCCACGGTGTGCAGGAACTTCAACTGGCCATCGCTGTGAGCGACTTGGACGTGAACGTTGCACAACCCATTGATTTCTTCTTCAAGTCCAATCAGTTGATGGTAGTGGGTTGCGAACAACGTACGAGCCCCAATTCGTGAGCAGATGTCTTCGGTGACCGACCAAGCGATGGACAGACCGTCAAAGGTTGAGGTGCCTCTGCCGATTTCGTCAAGCAAAACGAGGGAATGCTCGGTTGCACGCTTGAGAATGTGGGCGACTTCGATCATCTCCATCATGAAGGTGGACCTTCCTCGCTTGAGGTCATCGCTGGCGCCCACTCGGGTGAAGATGCGGTCCACCAACCCAATTTTTGCCTGCTTCGCAGGGACAAAACAACCCGCTTGAGCGAGAACAGAGACCAAGGCCACGGTACGCAAGTACGTCGATTTTCCACCCATGTTCGGGCCGGTGATCAGGAGAAAGCTCCGTTTTGGATTCATGATCACATCGTTGGGGACAAATCCACTTTGGGTCTCAAGCACCGGGTGGCGAGCGTCCTCGAGTTTGATGGTGTGCTGCTCGGTCATCTCCGGTTTGGTCCACGCTCGTTCCCTGCTGACGGAAGCAAAGCATTGGAGGACGTCAATGGAGGCGACCCTTCGTGCGATGTCGGCAAGGGCTGAAGCGTGAGCGACACAATAGGTTCGTAATTCGAGGAATTTTCTGTATTCAAGTTCCTTGAGTTTTGAATCAGCGGTCAACAGCAGATCATCACGCTCAACCAATTCTTGGGTGGTGTAACGGGAGCCNTTGGTCAATTGTTGCTTGCGACGCCATTCTTCGGGGACTTTGTCAGCGTGGGTTTGTGTGACTTCGATGTACCAACCCACCTGCCGATTGTTTTTGACCTTCAACGAAGGAATGCCCAATTCTTCCCGCAAACGNAGTTCGAGTTGNGTGAACCAAGCCTTACCTTCCGAGGTNACCTTGCGNAGCTCATCCACCTGTTCATCCACCCCTGAGCGCAACAGGCCACCGTCCCGAAGGCCAAGGGGGGGCGCATCGTTGAGCGTNTTTTGAATGGCTTGCATCATTTCGCCGAGCTGGTCCAAACGTTCACTGAGGTGCATCAACAGCGGGTCTTGGCTGTCCTTGCACCACTGAACGAGGCCAGGCATGCGTTCAAGCGCATGNGCCGTGGCCACCAAGTCGCGTGCNTTGCTGCGCTGGTAAGCCAGTTGGGTGGCGAGCCGCTCCATGTCCCGTATGCCCTTGAGTGATTCTCGCATTCCATCCAATCGGCGGGCAGAACGGGACAGGGTGGCCACAGCATGATGCCGAGTCTGTATGGCTTCCATTTCTGAGAGCGGATGGAGCAACCACGTCTTCAGAAGCCGGCGACCCATCGCTGTGCGGCAACGGTTGAGGGTGGAAAGGAGGCTTCCTTCGTATTCGCCCGCTAAGGTGGACGTCAGTTCCAAGTTNCGCAAGGTGGTTTGGTCNAGGAGAAGATGGCCCTGTTCTTCGAGGAGTTCAACGTCTTGGAGGTGCACATCCGCCCGAAGATGNACCGTGGCGAGGTAATCGGCGGCCAGTCCAGTAGCAGAAAGGGCGAGCGGGGCATGGTCGAGGTCGAGGTGGCCCAAATCGGCAACGTTCAGCATCGTTCGCAGCCGTTCCTCTCGTTTGGATTGGCTTAGTTTGTGTTGGCTGACCATCGTCTTCTCAAGAAGGGGAAAGAGTCGAGCGAGGTGGTTGTCCTCCGCATCCTTGGGTGTCAGGACAAATTCACTTGGCTGCCAGCGAAGGAGATCGTCCTGAAGGCGTAAAAANCGGTCTGCTCCGTTATGGCTTGAAGCCCAAGCCTTGCCGGTGGAGGCATCGATGACCGCCAAACCCAGGGCATCACTTCCCAAAACAACCGCAGCGAGGAGCGATTGTTCATCGCCCTCCAGCAATCCCTCCTCGTACAAACTTCCCGGCGTGTAGACTCGGGTCACCACGCGTTCGAGGAGTTTTGCTCCAGGTCGGAGTTCCTCCTCTTGTTCGGCTACGGTCACCTTGTGTCCGGCACGAAGCATGGTGCGTAGATGTTCTTCTAAACCATGCCAGGGGAATCCTGCCATGGGGATGGGTTGTTCGGCATTCTTGTCTCGAGATGTAAGCGAGAGTCCCAACACATCCGCCGCCACTTCCGCATCTTCGTGAAACAGTTCGTAGAAATCTCCCATTCGAAAGAAAAGAATGGTNTCGGGATGTTGTTCTTTGATGTCAAAGAACTGGTCCATCATCCCCCGTTTTGTCATCTCTGCACACCCCATGGCTTACGCTGGAATTCTTCAAGACCGACGAGGGCACATGAAGGTTCTCAAGCCATTGGTTGAACACGCCGTTTTTGCTGTGTTGAACCGCTTTCATACCTTTTGCCGGAGTTGTTCGATGGCGTGGGTGGCCATCATGGCCAGAAGAATGCCTCCTGAGAGCAGGAATAGGAGGTTGAGGAATCCTCTTCCACTCTCTATAGANCCGTCNNCGGTGACGTCGATGGACCATTGTATTGGGTTTCCATCTGCATCCGTTCCATGGACATGGACATGTTCTCCTTGGGCACCCGCATCNAAAACCTCGACGGGTATGTGGCGACTGAGTTGATGGACCTCGAGGGCACCGTTATCGTAGGTGGCCAAATTTGTGCTTCCAAGGGGGCCAATGAACCAAACCTTCCCGTCGGTATCACTCACCGCCAGTGCGCAAGGCGCTTTGATGGTTTTCCATTCTTCGTCCGCTGAAATGACNAGACTNTCCACGGTTCCGCCGACAATGAGCTCCGTGCCGGACTGAGCGAAACCATGGAAGACGCCCGACCATTCCATCTCCACATTGNNCAACACTGGAGTGTTTGCATCGCCGGCCCAGGTNATCCATCCAAGGACCGGTCGTGCTTGCGGCGTGGCTGGACTTGAACCGTCGGCTCCCGATGTGCTCGAGTNTGTTCCAATGGCTACCCATAGGCCATCCGAGTGCGATTCTACATGATGCCACTGAACGCCGGAAGACGTGGACATCGCCGGCGTGGGAACGCCAGCAACCACGCCTCGGAACGAAGTGTTGCTTCCTTCCATGGTCAACAGAAGCCGGTCCGTTGAGGATGAACCAACTCGGTCAGCAACATCCTGGATGGTGAAGGTCTCGTTGAATGAGGTGTAGTCGTAGGTGATCATCATGTTGCCCTGCAGGCTCATCAGTTGATTGGGTGCAATCGAAAACACCCGTTCGCCTCCCGGCATGGCTTTGATGAAGTTCACCTGACCCCCGAGGTCCGTGGTTTGGGGNTCGTACACGGCGGTGNTGGTCCCATCCGCATGCTCGGTAAACATGTGGTAGCCGGCGTTTGGAGCGTACACAAGCGCCGTGTACGCGCCTTCGTCCTCGTGGTACTCAATTTCGGTNACCAANCCNCCTTNATGCANNGCTTCGACCTTGACAATCTGGTCACCAACAAAATGCTCAGTGGCGTCGATGGCGAAGGCGCCAAACACAACGAACACTGCAAACAAGGAGAGGGTGAGCCACTGGTGCTCGGATTCCTCTTCGAGGAGACGCCGCCACCTGCCAGCCATGTCGTGGGCTGGGAGCGGCGCATGATGAAGACTTTGCTTCAACGAGGTTGATGTCGGGGCTGAGGGAATTGAATTCGTGTGCGGAGATATCATAAGGG
This sequence comes from Methanobacteriota archaeon, assembly GCA_002714305.1. GTDB lineage: Archaea > Thermoplasmatota > Poseidoniia > Poseidoniales > Poseidoniaceae > Poseidonia. The sequence continues at coordinate 55,411 of PAWY01000018.1, forward strand.
GAGCATTGGTCGCAGGGATGCTTGGAGGCATACCTATGGCACGTAAACCAGCAGTGATGTACCGCCGCTTGAAAGGCCCAGCCTACACCCGTCGAAAGTACATCGGTGGTGTACCCAACAACCGAATCATGCAATTCCACGTCGGTAACCGCCGTGCTGCTGAGACAGGCGAGTTCCAAGTGGTCCTTGAACTCCGAGCCGATAACGACGTTCAGATTCGCCACACGGCGCTTGAAGCGGCCCGTGTCGTATCCAACTCCACCATTCGTAAGGAAGCCGGTGCCCAAGGCTATGCCCTCCGCGTCCACACCTTCCCACACCACGTCCTCAGAGAGAACAAGCAAGCCACCGGTGCTGGTGCTGACCGTGTTTCTCAAGGAATGCGTTGTGCTTTTGGTAAGAACGTCGGAACGGCGGCCCGTGTCAAGCGAGGCCAGCGCGTCATCTCCATCCATGTGGATGCACCTCACTACCTCACGGCTCGAGATGCTCTTCGCAAGGCGAGCATGAAATTCCCTACACCGTGCACCGTTCGCCTCATCCGTGGACATGAGCACCTCAAGGGTCTCATTTGAGCCGAGAAGAATTATTTGCCCGGCACCTCTGTTTTGGGGCAAGGGCTCCAAAACGTTGAGAGGGGAAAACCATGAGAATCGCTGTCGTTGTTCCAGAGCGTTGCAAGCCAAAAAGCAACGCCTTTGAGTACCTGGAACGGTGGTCAAAAACTTGCTCAATGGATTGCATCGTGGTTGAGGGCAAGACCATCAAAATCTCTGAGTTCGCCTGCCCACCTTGCATCATCCGAGCAAAGTTGTGCCCTGATGATGCAGTGATGATCATCAACCTGCCATCCGAACTTGACACGGACATGATTCACCGTTTTTCTCTAAACGGGTTCCGCCTCTTCCGCCTTCCAACACCAAGTCAAGAGCGTGTTGTTGGCATTCTTGGCCCCAACGGTATGGGGAAATCGACCGCCATGAGCGTTCTTTCAGGGCGCCTTGTACCCAACCTTGGTGATTGGGAAAACAAGGAACCTGAATGGGGTGAAGTCATTGAAACGCTTCCCCGTGGAGAACTCAGAGATTTCCTCACGGCGGTCGAAAAGAAAACCGTAAAAGTGGCGCTCAAACCACAGAACGTCGACCGAATCCCAAAACGGGTTGAAGGCACTGTGTCCTCTCTTTTGGAGAAGGTCGACGAGCGTGGACTCTATGACGAGTTGGTGGTCACCTTGGGCATCGATCACCTCCTTGACCGCACCTTGAACCAGCTCTCGGGTGGTGAACTCCAACGGGTCGCCATTTGTGCTACGCTGCTTCGGGACGTGGACGTGTATTTCTTTGACGAACCCTCCTCTTACCTCGATATTTTTGAGCGTATGCGAATCGTCAAGATCATCCAAGAACTGGCAGAAGAGAAGCGCGTGATCGTCATTGAGCACGATTTGGCCGTTTTGGACGTTCTTGCTGACTTGACCCATGTCGTCTACGGTGTCAAAGGCGCGTACGGCATTTTCACTCCCGCTCGCAACACAAGAAAAGCCATCAACGCCTACTTGGACGGGTACCTTCCCGAAGAAAACGTCCGAATTCGGGACAAACCCATCAAATTCCTTCGCCACCGAGACCGAACGGCAGAACGAGGAACGCCGGTGGTGAGTTGGGGCGATTTGGAGAAAAAGTTGGGTGAGTTTACACTTACTTCCGGCGAAGGTGCCGTTCATCGCTCCGAAGTGGTCGGAGTGGTCGGTTCGAACGGGACTGGAAAATCAACCATGATCAAAATTCTAGCCGGAGAGCATGAGTACGATGCAGGATGGGTTACCGCTGATGCCACCATTTCCTACAAGCCCCAACACATCGATGTTGACTTTGACGGAACCGTTCAATTATGGCTTGACAGTGAACTCGGGCCTCGCTGGCGAAGCGGAGAATTCCACGTCAATGTCATCAAGGCCTTGGGCGTTGACCAACTCCTTCCAAAGCGTGTCAAGAAACTCTCCGGAGGTGAGCGACAAGCGGTGTCCATCGCGCTCTGCCTCGGAAGGGATGCAGACCTCTACCTGCTGGACGAACCCTCGGCTCATTTGGACGCCAACGCCCGAATGGAAGCAGCCAAAGCCATTCGGCGGACCATGGAAGCCAATGAAAAGTCAGCCTTCGTCATCGACCACGATGTGTATTTCATCGACATCGTCTCGGATTCCTTGTTGGTGTTTGAAGGGCAAGGCGGTGTTGAAGGACGAGCGACGGGACCTTACAACCTGCGCGAGGGCATGAATCAATTCCTTTCAGGCGTTGATGTTACCTTCCGTCGGGACCATGATTCACGGCGTCCCCGAATCAACAAGAGTGAGAGCCGAAAAGACCGACAGCAACGAAGCAGTGGTGACTACTATTCCTACGATGTGTGATGTGAGGCTTAGCTCTCCTCTTCCCATGGAGGTGGGCGCATACCGGTAGGTCTCCCGCCTCGAGGCGGCCCGCTTGGTCGGACCCGAGGTCGGCTCTCAGCGAGCGCCCTTACCACCTACTTGCGTTGCCCGCAACAATGGCTCCTCGGCTACCAAGTTGGTCTCCAAGGTGCCACTCGCCCGTCTCAAATTCTTGGGGTTGTGCTCGAAGATGCGCTCTGTGAACTTTTGATGATGCACCCTCCAGAAGTTCCATCGTTTGATGCCTTGCAAGAATGGGCGCACCATCAATTGGATGGCGTTTCCACCGCTGCGATGGAGACGGGAACAAAAGCGTGGGAAGGGGTCCTTTGGAAATCAGCCGATGATGCCTGGGAAAGCGTTTCTGTTTCCTCGATAAAAGAACGAATCGCTGGCGGTCTTGGACTTTTTTTTGAAGAGGTCAAAGCATGCCATGCCGCAGGAGGAGGACCGTTCCTTGAGGTGCGGCGAACAAACACCCAACCATTTTCGGTTCCCGAACCATCCCTCGGGTCTCCTCCGTCCTTTCCTCTTCCNGAGAAGGTTCGAGACGTTGAACTTCGCTCTTGGGTAGCATCTTCTTCGCCGACATGGTCAAAGAAAGGCTCTGAAATCACNTGGCACGAGGCTTGGGAATGTGCTCGACCGTGGTTCAAAGACCCACGAGTTCATCAGCCGCAACGGCTCTATCACCCCGATGGCTGGGCCTCAGGGGAACTTGATNTGGTGTTGAGATGGGACGGTCGCATTCGAATCGTTGACATTAAATCCGGGAATCCNGGGTCNATGTTTTCATCCTCACTTGAGCACCAGTTGCGGTTCTATGCTTGGCTNTGGCATGCAACCCATGAGGGTGAGCGTGTTGCGNAAATGGAAGGTTGGTACCTAGAAGCCGAGGCTCGCGTTCCGTATGATGTTCCAACGGTGGAGGAACTCGAGGAATTGACCGACGTTTACGCACAACATCATCGTTCCATGCAAGGTCATGCATCCGGTGTTATGCCCTTNCCAGCTCCCCCCGAGTCAGCCTGTGATGGAACAGCAGCGGGGTGTGTGTGGTGCGGCGTATCCCGTTCCAGTGATGCTGAATGGACGGTCCCCGAACACCTTGATTGGATACGCTCCCTNCCAGAGGTCGTGGCCGCTCCTCCCTATGCTCCGCTGGGTCAAGTGCAGGGAAGGGTGGCGGTGTCCGGTCGCCTCACGGGNGCTTGGGGTCCGATGCCCAACCATTTTTCTGAGCACGTTCTCGGTGCTGTGTTGGTCGTGGGCAATCAACACATTACGCTTGAAGAGAGTGAACCGGGGGCTTTTCCTCACCTGCATNAACTCCTCGAGCAAGAAGTGCTCGTCATCGATGCCCTTCCGGGGGTGTGGAGGGATCAGGCTCGTTTGTACGTCGACCAATCAACCCAGTTGATGGATGCAAAGGAAGTGGAGGATTCCAATCTCCCGCAACTCACCCGCCTCGGCCTGCTGCGCACGCGTGCNAACGTNAAGGGCNACGTTTTGTCCATTCGCCGTCGCTCNGGNACCCGAATNGATGGAAAACCATGGACAATGCTCTCCATCATGCTTTGGGATGGCCACCATGTTGCCGAAGTGGTGGCTTTCGGTGCCAGCATCAACCAACGGCTCCTCGCCCTTCGTCCCGGAGATGGATTGGCGATGACGGGGGTGGAACTTGGGTGGCGTTCAGGCATTCTTCAGTTGCGAATTGATAATCGAAAGACACGAATGGAGACCTTTTCCGTTCGTTGAGNCAGTTTNACGGCACTCAGCCTTCAAAAAGTGTGACTCATGTGTAGTTGCCATGCCCGTCCACATGGCCGATAGTCAACGNGATACGGTGGGCCCTTACAATCGCATGTCAGCCAGTCAGGCCAACGCCTACAAGGCCTGTCCCCGCCTATGGTTCTACCAAAAGGTGTACCGATTCAAAATGCCTCAGATTCCAGTTCTCTTCGTTGGGCGTGCAGTTGAGGAAGCGGTTTGCCGGGTCTTGCGTGAGTCGCCGGGATTTGTGGCAGCCAACTCCAGTTTTGACGCCCTCGCTCCTTCTCCTTACCATGAAAACGGGACACCGTGCACTGGACAAGAACAATCTTGGCCCGCGGTTGGTTTGATGCCNTTTTTCCCGAATGAACGCCCGCAATCAAAGGATGAACTCCAAGCATGGGCNACCCAACGTGCCGGCCTTCACCTCCCACCGGCCCTCACCAAGATGCAAGAATTGTGGGAAAAAGACGAACGAAAAGCAGGTGATTGGAACGATGTTGATGCCAAACGTTGCCTCGACATGGTCGTNAGCGCCATCGAGTTCCATCTTGATGAGGTGGAGCGTTGCTTCAAGGAAGNAGGTGGGCCGGGGCTTGAAGCCTGGCGCCAAGGGCAACGAGAGGCATGGCCAGCCCCCGATGGTTTTCCGCACGAACCTTTCACTNCCGGCCATCCTCTGGCCGGCGAAGGGGCGATTTCATGGACCGAGGCNTGGGAAATCGCTCGGCCTTGGTTTGTCGATCCCGATGCCCCTTCGTTTACCATGAATGCCATCCATCCCGACCATTGGTTCCAAGGTGAGTATGACCTTGTTTACCGTTGGACGGGCACGCCGGTCATTGTTGACCTCAAAGCCAGCGTCGGCGCCAACGACCGCTCTGGTGATTACGTTGANCAACTCAACATCTACGCCATGCTTTGGCATGTTACGCATCAGCGTGAAGAAGAAGTGAGCGGTCTCCAAATTTGGTACCTCGGCCACCCGAGCATCAAGACCGTTGACGTCCCATCNGTGATGGAAATGGACGCCATTGAATCTGAGATGCAAGGCCTTTGGAATTTGCTCAAAGCTGAACCTCCGTCTCGAGACGCATGTCCCCCCAAACCAAGGCCAATGCGAGGTTTTGCCCCAGGGGGTCAAGCGACGGAGGCTCCGGAGGAATCACGATGTGAACGCTGCGATTGGCGCCGTGTATGTCCCGGAGGAACGGGAACCGATGAACGCCGTTTGTCATCTTCGGTTCAACTTCCAGGCGCNAATCAGCGAACACCTTTGCAGGACATNGGGTCCCTNAACCCAAGGGCCACCATCCGCGGGGAGTTGTTTTCCGTCGGTTATCTGAAAAACGGTGTGCCATTGAAGATGATGCTCAAGCAAGGTGTCAACACCGCTCACATCCAAGTNATTTCCACCACGCAATCCGATGGTTCNCCCACCGTGTCCGTTCCGGCCATGAAAGGAGCGAACGTCCTGGTAAAGGATGCTGTGTTTACCATCAACTGGAAGGGNGAAATTGTCCTCAAAATGGATCCCTTTTCACAACTGATTGCCGATGATGACCCCTCCATCGAGTCCTTTGACCTCTTCGACTATCAAGCAAAATACAACGTTGGAGGGACGGTGGTCTACACCTACGAGAAAAACGGTGTGGGGAAAACAGGAAAAGTTTGGTCGCGAAAAGGAATGATGCTCATGGATCATTCTGGTGCTTGCAAAGTCGAGGGATGGGCTGATGATTGGAACCATCAATACACCATGTTGGAAGTGGGTGATGTTGTGGCCATTGGTAATCTTGGGCTTGACGCTTGGGCCTCGGAAATTCGCTGCGATTACACCAGGAACTCACGGTTACAAATCATTGAACGAGTTGACCGTTCAACCGCCTGATGAAATCGTGGTTACCAGCAGACTCACCGACTGGTTGAGTGGNGTTGCGTGTGGAAGCACCGTTCCTTCATAACTCACGATCACCATCGACGGGAGTATACCTGCTGTTTGCAAGGCCGTTCGTACAGTGGNGCCTGCGTCGACCTCGANCATGGCATCGATGTCGGTCCCGTGAAAGTGAATCTCCATGGTTTGGCGAGCAAACATCATGCTTATGACCGTGGCGCTAGAGCCTCGGTTTAGAGCCGAGGTCGCATAGCCCGGTATTGCGGTGGATTCGAAATCCACTGTCCCTTGGACGCGGGGGTTCAAATCCCTCTCTCGGCGCTCTAAATTACATATAGAACGCATCATGNGAAGACGTCATCTCGCCCACAAGGTCGTCTTTGGAATNAGGAGCGATGGCCTTGAGTTTGTCTCGAAGCCATTCATCACCGTTGGTTGGAACCGTCAATCCGAACCCAAACCATTGTTCCAAATGTTCAATCATTCGTTGGGAGCCGAGGATGTCCTCGCTGTTTCCAACGGTGGTGGCGATGATGCAGGCGGAATTGATGTCGTANAGTGGTCCCATGGACGCCAGTAGNGCCGCCAACCCAATGGCNCCGGACCTTGGCTCATCCCTTCGTACATCCACCCCCATCGATTCCATGTCAATTCGGAAGGCTGCCGAACTGGCCACAGCAAAGGTTTCCTTGATCTCGGGTTTGTCAATCATGCCTGCCAGCACCAACACGGTGGAAACTTGTTGTTGTTGTAAAAAATCCATCACTTCCCGAGCGAGCATGGATTGCTGGCCTGGCTCATTTGGTTGGGCTTTCCCCGTCAGGGTGATGAGTGGGGTTTGGCCCATGGCTCCAACGTGTTGGATGGAAAAATGTGGTGGGGCGAGCAATCCGTCTTCATCCAGCTCAGCGTGNGGGGGCAANCCCACTGGGTGGAGGCGTGCAATTTCGGCGCTCTCATGAAGGTCACAAACCGAATCAACGGCGACCTTCCCTATGTTTGCTACCCCNGGAAAAGCAACCAGGACCGTGGCTCCCTTTGGCAGAGCAGAGGTGTTGTTTCGCCATTCAATCTGCATGGTCATGAACGCTTGAACCCGTCAACACGCGCTATAATGTTTGACATCGGTTCGGGGAAGCAAAGGACGGTTTGGACGGTTACGGCCAATGTCCGTCATTCTTCCTCNAGTGGATGGTTCTGCTTCATCTCATCCAGGCTTGGGAGGGTGGCGAGTTGAGACGGCCAGTCTTTGTCCTCTACGCCTTTCATNTTCCTTCGTAGAGCCGCTCGGTTGTCTTCAGGAGACCACTTGAGCGGAGCGGCCGCTTGGGCGCGCTCGCCGCATTCAGGACAGATGGTGCGCAGGGAGAAAGCGCCACACGTCAGGCATCGTTGCATGCGTTGTTTGGCCATGGGCTCACTCCCGTTGTGCGATGGCCTCGCCACCTGCAGCGGCCATGTGATTCACGACGGCCTCGGTCGCTTTTTCCCANGTGGTTTCTGCAACTTTGAAATCCGGAGCTTTCAATTCAATGCGGTACGATGGTGCCCCGTCATAGAAGCATTTCACATCGATCTCTTCTTCTTCATTGGTCAAGGATTCAGCGGCTTCNAGAGCGGAACGAATGACGGAAACGCCATCCATGACGTTGATGCTGANGGTGAGTNTGCCTCGCACCTCAACGAAGGGAGGAATGATGTTCTCGATGGCGATTTCAATGAACGGGGCCATCCATTCGCCCTCAAAGCCAGCATTCTCAAGGGCGCCTTCTTGCATCGCCGCTTCTTCAAATGCAGCGTACAATCCGCCAAANGCATCCATGAGTTCAGTGGCTTGCTCGTTCATGTCCTCTTCGTTCCATCCGACCTTTTCGGCGAGCACTTTCAACAATTGCTGAGCACGTTGCTCGTTCTTCCATTCCTGAAGCCGTCCTCGNCGACGTTCTTCGGAGACAGATTTCAGAGAGAGTTCCAATGAGGTGCCGTCTCGGCGAGTTCGCATGACTTTGCAAATCACACGTTGCCCTTCACGAACAAAACCACGAATGTTTTTGACCCAACCNGANGCGATTTCGCCAATGAAAATGAAACCTTCCGTGCCTTCGTATTCGTCAAGGTCAACGTAGGCACCGTTTTGTTTGACGGTTTTGATGGTGGCGACGACCAGTTCGCCTTCTTCTGGTGTGGCGCCGTCTTGGATGACCATGGAGGCTCAGCCTCCTCAGTTCAGTGCTTCGACGACGGTGCAACCAACCAGATCGGCCTTTCCACCAGCAGGTTTGGTCATCGTTGCGCTGCAAACATCGCACGTGATGGAGGTCGTGGCACGGGAGAAAATGATCGATTCGCTTCCACAATCGCGGCAACTCACTCGGAAAAATAGTTTGGTCATGGGGTACACCTCAGCGGTCAACAAGTTCGAATTTCTTTGCACGCTTGCAAGGAGCGTAGTGGGCTTTGCCGGTTTCTGTGCATCGGTAGAGAATGTTCACGCGCTTGGTTGGTTTCTCACGACCGTCTGGCTTTGGACGAGGGAAACCTCGGTACCCCGCCATAACTCGACGGAACCGTCGCTGTCCCCAGCGAAGCTCGGAGGCTCGCTTCTTCTTGACACGTTCAACCGTGTGAAGGGTGTGCTTGCCAGCGGATGGACTGTAGCGCATAACTTGACGGGGTCGCTTTACCATGGGAACACCTAAGCATTCAGCCCACAGAGGTGGGGTATTTATGCCCTCCGCCATGCTTTCAGCACAGAATCACGGGACTGCGTTCACGCTGGGAGGATTCTCTATAAATCTAGGAGGTTAGCACAGNGCATGGAAGAAGCGACGCAAGCCTTCGTTTTCTTCTGGCTAGCAGGTTTGTTGGTCGTTGCTGGAACGATGATTGGTTTCTTCTCGAAAGTTCCCCTGCAACGGCGAATGGGGATGGTCCTTTTGGNTCTTGGCTTGCTTTCCTTGATGGCGACACCTTGGACCCTTTCCTTCTCTCCCTCAAGTGCGTTTGGGCATTTGCTGGGCAGCCTTGTCGGACCTGCTGTGTTGCTCGGTGTTGGCTTCTATCTCATCACCTTCTCGGGGAATGTGCCCGTTGGCCGGCTCAGCAAAGGCGACCGAACCATTGGNGTCGGCATGGTCATGTTTGGTGNCTTATGGCTTGAAGCCATGCACTGGTGGATTCTCACGCCGATGTACCCTGGTGAAGTGAACCGTTATTGGCTTATTTTCTGGCCGACCATGCTGTTGGGAGCGCTGGCCATGTCGTCGGGAGCTTTTGCCGTGGTGAATATGGTCGGTGATGGCCGTGAACGAGAACAACGATTGATGGTGCTGGTGGGGTGCTTTGNCTCGCTCTTGCTGTTGTTGGGAGTAANGCTTGACGGTCCAAACGTGGGCAAGGAACAATTTGCAAGCGAAATTCTCCTGGCGGCGGCGGACATATTTGGCGCCATGGTTGGTGCAGCCTTTGCGATCTTGCTGTTCGCCATCGTTCTTGCTATCTACGAAGCGCAGCAGCCGGCACCGAAACGTCTTGACCCTCCGACTTCCACTCAGCTCGAGCAGGCGAGCCAAATCATTGCGCAAAACCTTGGAGGTGGAACCGAAGATGAATGATCCATCTCCAAACCGTTCTCTTGGCCGTTTAGGCCTGTTGGTNGTGCTCCCTCTTCTGGTCATTCTTGGCCTCATCATGTGGCTTTCAAACAGTTCCCTCGAAGGGACACTCATCCGGTTCACCAATGCTCTTCTGACATCGTTTACTCTGTTTTCCTTTATGTTGTTGTTGACCTTATTTGTCTACGGTGATGCCCGAAAACGCCCCTACGCCCCGCTCATTGGTATGTTGATGAGTGTCCTTCTCGGTCTCGGACTCACCCTTTTCTTCCTTGCTCAAGGGGAACTCCTGATGGAGGACAACGGTTCTGTGCGTGCTCAAGCACTGTCCAACACGATTCGATTTGGAACGACGATCATTGGATTGGGCCTTGCGGTGGTGATTGTTGCAGGCACGTTGTTTGCGAGTTTGATGAACGGGCCAAACCGGACCATCCACTTTGAAGAGGAATGAAAAGCGCCAGATGGCGTGCCGTTGATTTCATAAGGGGGAGGTCGGTGGGCAAGTCGTTCAGGTGAGGTCATGTCCAAAGGTACACCGTCCATGGGTAAGCGACAAAAGAGTACCCACATTCGTTGCCGAAGGTGCGGACGCCACTCCTATCACAAGCAGAAAAAAGTCTGTGCTGCCTGTGGATTTGGGCAGACTGCAAGGATGCGGAAGTACAACTGGTCCAAGAAGAGTCATCGCCCCAAAGCTTGATTCATCTCATCGCAACGATAAGAAGCAACCTTGGATTGGTTGGTACGAGGCAAACGCATGTGTGGCATCCTCGGCATTGTTGGGCAACACGGCTCGCACGTGAATCAACTCCTCTATGACGGCCTCACCGTGCTTCAACACCGTGGACAAGACGCTGCGGGAATCCTCACCGATACCGAAGGCAATTTCAGACTTCGGAAATCCAACGGTTTGGTCTCGGATGTGTTTTTCAAGCGACACATGCTTCGCTTGGAGGGTAATGTTGGCATTGGGCACGTACGCTACCCAACAGCGGGTTCATCCTCCAGCGCTGAAGCACAGCCGTTCTACGTGAACTCGCCTTACGGAATTGCCCTCGCACACAATGGCAACCTCACCAACGCCGAGGAGTTGGGGCGGTTCATACGCGACGATTGCATGAGGCACATCAACACCACAAGCGATTCTGAATTGCTTCTCAACGCCTTGGCTGTCGAATTGGGAGAGCGCACGACTTCCCTCCGAATTCAAGGCGACCCTCACATGAACATCGAAACCGTGTTTGGAGCGGTCACCGCTGTGAACGAACGGGTCCGTGGAGGATATGCCTGTGTATCGGTCATTTCCGGGTACGGCTTGCTGGCGTTCCGAGANCCTAATGGCATTCGTCCGTTGGTCTATGGGATGCGAGAAATCGAAGGAGAGACAGAGTACATCGTGGCCAGTGAAAGCGTCGCCATCACGGCCCTTGGCTTTGAGGTCGTTCGGGATGTTCTTCCAGGTGAAGCGATTTTCATCAGCCAGTCTGGCCATTTGTTTACCCGCCAATGTTCTGAACCTGCCGATTACACGCCCTGCATTTTTGAGCATGTTTACTTTGCACGACCNGATTCNGTGATCGACGGAATGTCCGTCTACCAATCACGATTGAATCAAGGTCAGCGTTTGGCTGAACGCCTCCTTGAATCATGGGCAGANCACGACATCGACGTGGTCATTCCCATACCTGATTCGGGACGAATTGCGGCTCTGCAAATGGCGAAANCCCTCAACCTTCCATACCGAGAGGGCTTTGTCAAGAACCGTTATGTTGGACGAACTTTCATCATGCCCGGTCAAGCATTGCGCGAAAAGTCCGTTCGCCGAAAGCTCAATGCCATTGAGAAAGAATTCCGAGGAAAGAACGTTTTGCTCGTGGATGATTCAATCGTGCGGGGGACAACCAGTGCTCAAATCATTGAAATGGCCAGAGATGTAGGNGCTTCGAAGGTGTACTTTGCCTCGGCTGCCCCACCGGTGCGACACCCCAATGTGTACGGAATTGACATGCCCGCCGTGAACGAATTTATTGCCAATGGNCGCTCCATTGAGGAGATCAATAAGACGATTGGTAGCGATCGCCTGTTCTATCAAACACTCGACGATTTGGTCGAGGTNACGCAACAGGAAGGCTCGGTTGTTTCCGCTTTCGATTCAAGTTGTTTCAATGGGGAATACGTCACTGGCGACATTGATGAGGCCTACTTGCAGAAACTCTACGATGCGCGAAACGATGCTGCAAAAGGACATTCACATGTTGATGACGCTGTGATTGACCTTCACAACGATGAAGCCTTGTAGGAAAGAAACACCACAGGCGAGTTCTTTTGAACGACCGTGCCCACCTCACGTCATGGTCTCTACCCGACGAGTGGTTTCTCTTTACACTCCGGAGGAAAAGATAGCTCACCTCGCNCTCGANCCTGAACATGACCTCTTGGCGTGGGTGGAAGGNCGTNGTNACGTCCACCTCGGCCGATTAAATGAAGCNGGAGAGATGGAAATCGTCAATGTTTTTTCACCAAAAAACACCGTTTCTTTTCTCTCATTTCACCGCTCATTCCTGGTGGTCGGNGATGACATCGGAGCCATCTCATTCTACGACCAAGAAGGTACACTTCTCGAATCCCAAGATGTGGATGGAGGTGTGCAAAACTGCTGCTTCATGGACCTCAAAGCCGTGGTGCTCAGTGGCATGGGTGAAGTGCACCTGATTCAATATGAACGGCCACAAGTCAACCTCTCGAGGCTCTTGAAGTTGAACGATGTGTTGCACTTCGCTGCCCATTCTGGCCGCATTTACGTGGCTGAACAAGGGGGGAGAGTTGTGGCCATGGACGAGTCNAAGGTCGTTTGGAAACGCCCCGCTCGAGGAGAGCATGGTGAACGCATCACTGGGCTTGGATTGACCGAAGGTGGGCGGTTGTTTTTGACTCGAGAGGGCCATGCTTTGGTGGCGGGCGAAGAAGAAGCAATCGAATTTGAACTCTGGTCCAACGATGCGTTGCAGGTTCGTTATGACCAACGTATGCGTTTACTTACTTCGGCGACATCGCCTCGNGGAGCCATCCTTGGTTTCGATGATGGAACCGTTCACCGCCTCTTGGAAGANGGAACGCTCGAAGCGGTGTTGAACACCGGCCACCCTGTGTTCTCNTGCGCAGAATACCGTGGAGAGGTGGTTGCAAGTTCATGGTTTTACATCCACGGGATGGCCGATGGACANGCATGGAAAGTTGAACACCAAGGCATGCCGGAGATGCTTTGCTATCATCCGGCCCACCGTAGGTTGGTGTTTGCTGGCGATGACCAAAACGATTACACCGCCCCCGAACCGATTGGAATGATGGACATGGAAGACGCCGTCCACGAAGCGGATACCTCNGACCTCTCTCAATGGTTTCAGGTTCAAGCGACGGCCCAACCTCTCTCTGCAGAGGAACTCTACGGTGATGANGATGATGTTCTGGAATACCTCACCGAAGCGGAACGAGCCTCNTTGGCCTCCANTCCGACATCCGATGTTGGACATGATTCATTGATGGCCGCAATGGAACAAAACTTCAGTCCTTCAATCGACCAACAGCCAGACCTCGGGGAAGAAGATTTGCTGGACGAACTCAACAGCGTTGAAGCCTTCACGCTGGAAGAAACCGATGATTTGCTGGATGCACTCTCAGCTTCCGTTAAGGAAACGATCCCCCCGCGCGCCGTGGCAGGGGATGACCAACGGCACATCGCCGATGAGGATGGTNCCTGCGTCGTTCTTTTGGATGGACGGGGCTCGTATGATCCGCACAACCAAATCGCTGCTTGGTCCTGGTACGACGAACGTGGACAAGAACTTACCACNGCTCCACAAGTNAAACTCAAACTCCCCNTCGGAAGCCATCGTTTTGAACTTCGGGTGGTTGACGGGGAGGGTTCGTGGACCATGGATTCCTTGCTTGTTCACATTTTGAATGGCTCAACCTCTTGAAGGAGTCATTGCTGCGCAGACCATGGCGCTGAGTGAACCGTGGATNGACCACTTTTTNGTAGGCCCTTTGCAAATGCGATGTTCTGTCGTCACTGACCGAGCCACTGGAGACACCATCATCATCGACGGNGGNGATGAACCACAGCGCATCATTGACTGGGTCGATGGCTACCGTGGCACTGGTCCAAATTGGACCACTGGNCCNGAGAACAAAGCCATGGCTGAGCAGGAAAATCTGCCGCAACGCAAGGTCGTNGCTCTGGTCAATACGCATGCCCATTTTGACCACAGCGGTTTCATTCCAGCTCTCCGNGCACATTACAACGTGGATTGGTTTCTTCATCCAGACGACGATTACCTCCAGACANTGGCTCAAGCCTCAGGANGAAGGTATGGCCTTTCCCTGCCTGATCCGGCCGTCGCTGACCAAGCTTTTGCAGCGGGNGAAGAATACCGCTTTGGAACGATAGNACTTCGCGTTCTGCACACCCCAGGTCATACACTAGGGGGTTGCTGTTTGCTGATTTCTGTCGNTGATGGGCCCGACCATGTGTTTGTCGGAGATACCTTGTTTGCNGGTTCGGTGGGGCGAACCGACATCGCCAATTCAGGGGGAGATTTTGACCTTCTCGCCAATTCAATTNANACCCAACTTTGGCCTCTTGATGACACCACTGTGGTCCATCCTGGACATGGGCCGCTGACCACGATTGGCCATGAAAAGCGAACCAACCCCTTTGTCGGAGACCCCGCAGGAAAGGGCGGGACNTTCGGCTTTGGAAAGTACGCCTGATCAGTTCATCATGCCCTTCAGGCTTTGNTGAAGCACCGGAAGTGCCTCTTCCCAGGTCGCTACAATGCCATAATCAGCGTGTTGGAAAATCGGGGCATCAGCGTCTTTGTTGATGGCCACGATGTACTTCGAGGAGCGCATTCCAGCAAGGTGTTGGATCGCCCCGGAAATACCGACGGCGATGTAGAGGTTTGGATTGACNGTTTTTCCAGTCTGTCCAACCTGCATCGAGTGGGGGATGGCGTCCCATGTGTCCACGGCAGCCCTCGAGGCGCCAACGGCTGCACCGATGGTGTCAGCAATGGCCTCCAAATGAGTGAAGTTGTCAGGTGAGCCCATGCCACGTCCACCGGAAATCACGATGTTGGCTTCCGATACGTCAAGGCGCTCTGAGGCCCGTGCCATGAATTCTTGAACCGAAGTGGCCACGTTTCCGTCGGTGTCCAGGACTGAATGGTCCATTGCTCCACCCTCCGCAGGTGCGAACACGTTTGAGCGAACCGAGATGACAACGGGTCCGGTGGCGGACACGGTTTGCATGGCTTTCCCACTGTACACCGGGGAGGTGATCGAATCGCCTTGAATNTCCACGGCGTCTTGAACCACTGGAATCGTTCGTCGAGCGGCCAATCGTGCTGCCATGTCTTTGCTTTGTGGACTGGCGCCGGTGATGATGGTCCCCATTGGAATAACGCTGTCAAGCGCAGCGGCCCATCCGCTTGCATCGTAGTGGGCAAAAGCGGCGGATTTAGCGGCGATGATGTTTCCTGCCCCCATTCCAGCGGCTCCAGCGGCCTGGCTGGCGTCCGTGCACGGCACGACCAAGGTCGGTTCTCCACCGAAGGTTTTGGCTGCGCTGACCAGTTCAGCGGTGCTGGGATGGACGGCGTTGTTGTTCATTTCTGCAATTACAATTGTTTGTGTCATGGTTTCACCTCATAGGACATTGGCTTCGTCTCGAAGCANGTGGGCGACCTCAGCCGCTGCGGCGCCACCCTCGTAGCTCTTTCCGGCAGGTTTTGCCGGCGGCAGGGCGTGGCTGACAATGGAAACGGTGGAGGCTGGTGCGTCTATAGAACGCACGTCAACGCTGGCTCGCTTGGCCTGCATGATCCCTTTNACGTTCGGCTTTCGAACTTTCANGGNTCCCTTATCGCATGAAACAACTGCAGGAAGCGGCACACTGACTTGGGCGTTGCCANTTCCGCTGGGCATGACCACGCTGAGGCCATCGCCAAACGAGGCACTGGAAATGTTTGAAGCGGAAGCCCAGCCCATGCGTTCGGCCACTCCNGGTCCAGTGGAGCCTGCTCCAGTGTCAGCAGCAGATTTTCCGCAATAGACCACTTCGCCTCCAAGTTCAGCCACGGCTTGAGCGATGACGCTTTGAAGGGCATTGGAATCCATTTCCCCGCTTGCATCNACCCGAACGATGTGGTCGACACCGATGGCTTTGGCGTCTTTGAGTATCTTTTCTGCACCCGCACCNCCGACGGTCAGCGCGGTGACTTCGCCGCCAGCAGCTTCTTTGTGCTGNAGGGCCGTTTCCACAGCGAACTCGTCGTAGGGGCTCATGACCATTTTGACGGTTGAAAGGTCGACNCGGTCGCCGTTGACCANAATCTTGGCGTTCGTGTCGGGTACTTGCTTAACGAGGACGATGATGTTGGGCATGCATTCAACTCCATTTCTTGANNTGGCCACCAAGACTCAATTCATGAACCTTACCACCAAGGNCCCACGGGTGAATCGAGGGGGGAATTACCCGAGGCGATTGGTTAGAATTATGAACCGTCCCACCAGCGGAAGNATTCCATGTCCCCACCNAAAGAGGTTGATGTTGACCCCGAAGAACAGACCGTCCTCCGAGAATGGAGGGAACTGGTTGTTGAGCACTACAGNGACGACATCGCCCGTTTGGAAGGGATGGAAGACAGCGTGCATGGATTTCACATCGAGCACCGGCTCATNGATGAAAAGCCTACGNTGCGCCATATTTTCCATGAAAACCCGACCCGGGCTCTCGAACTTGGTTTTCGAATCATGCGAGAGCAGTTTGATGCTCACAACATTCCTACTCGCCCCGTTCTTCGTGTCATCGGCCTTTCTGAAAATTACCTCAACAGAGTGGATGAACTTCGCATGCGAGACCGCAACGATTTGGTTTGTCTTGACGTGAAAATCAACGAGGTNTCCCAGCCCTATGGGTGGCTCAAGATGGCCAAGTACCGTTGCCGTGATTGCGGAAGCATCACGGAAGTAAACCAACGCAGAGCCAGGGAGAGGGAGAGTCCCTTTNTGTGCCGGACTTGCCTTGACAAGGTCTTTGAGGAAAACAACAGGGAAGACCTTCCACTTGGGCTGTTTCATCCTACACCCAATTTCAGGATGCTGGTCGAGGAATGCAAATACGAAGACGTGCAAGACATCAGCATGAGTCAAATCACCTACAACAAGGAGCACCATCTCATCAACTGTTCAACTCGNAATCAAATTCTTGGCACCGTTGCCGATGATTTAGTCGATCAAATCANGGCTTCAAAGTACCTCCGAGTCAATGGAATTGTTCGGGTTCAGCCGGTCCCAGACCGAACCTTTGCAAAAGATACTCGCCGGCTCTTGTCCATCGACATCATCAGCGTTGAGGAACTGTCAATTTCGGAATGAATTCAACGGTTCATCAGTTCACTGACACGGTCAAGGGTTTCGGGGTGCGCTTCAAAATGAGAGGCTAACGCTTCCAGGCCCTTCGAAAGTCCATCGCCAACACCGAATTTCGCATCAAGTGGGTGCAAGGTGCCATCCATGACNGCAGCCCGAAACTCCTCCAATGACCTCCATGTGCTGGGTTCTCCGAATTTTGGATTTGGAGTAACTTGAATCTCACCAAACTCAGGGAGAAGAATGTGTTCAACCAATTCGTAGACTGGAGATTGTGGGTCCTCGGGGGAAATGTAGGCCTTTTTCATCTTGTTTCGGATTTGTTGAGGGCTGTCATGAAGCAGCAGAGCACCGTTTGGATCGGACTTGGACATCTTATGGTCAAAAGACTCCATTCGAGCGCCTGAGGTCTTGAGTGAGGAGATGATGGGTGTGTGGAGGCAGGTTGCTTTGTCCCATCCGTATTTTGAAGCAACGTCCCGCATGAACATGTGCGCTTTGCGCTGATCCATTCCTCCAATCGCGACATCGATCTTCATCTCGAAGATGTCTGCTGCTTGCATGGCTGGGTAATAGAACTTGGACAGGTCATGGTCAGAAGAGGCTTCATCCCGGCCCATGATGGTGAAGGTTTTGCGAACCATGGCTAGCGTGGCCCCTTTGGAGCAGCGTAGAACACGGGCCCAGTAATCGCTTGATTCCATCAACTCAGAGGCCCATTTGAACTGGAGCTCGCCGGGGCCCTCGCCCTCCGGGGGATAGTTGAGCAAGGCACGGAAGGTCTCCTGCATGTACATTCCAGTGGTTTTGATGGCTTCCATGTCCCCGTTGAATTTGTCATTGACCCAAGCGTGCCAATCAGCGAGAAAGACCATGACGTTGGTGTTGGCATCCAGCATTCGTCGAAGTTGCAAAGCGAGGACCTTCCATCCAATGTGTGCCTTGCCACTCGGTTCAAATCCAACGTAGCAGCGAATGACGCCGTCGCCACCGTGCGATGTGCTGTTGTGGAGGGCATCGATGAGGTGCTCAACACCTACGACTTCCTCAACGTCGCCCACCATGGTGTGTAGGCGCTCTTTGGCCGATGGCTCCAACGCATCGTATCCCTCTTTGGTGGCCAGCAAGGCAGCGATGTCTTGCTTTATGGCCATCCTATCGCCTCAGAACAACTTGTCCAGTTTCTTGACTTGAGTCTCGGATGGAGGGGTTCCAGCTTCGATCATGGCTTCAAGGGAAGCGATGAGTTCGTTTGCTTTGTCGATGGTGGCCTGGTCGAGGTTCTTCATCAACTCCATTGACTTGTGAGCCATTTTGATGGCGGATTTGGCCTTTGAGAATTTTTTCGTCTCTTCTTTGGCCTTGTCGCCCCGTTGTTTAGCACTGTACCCGGTGGCTTCGTCCAAGAAACCGGACCATCGCTTTCTGGATTCCATGGCCTTTGTGGGCCCATCGTCAGAATCCAGGAAGGCAGCAAGGTCGCTTCCTTTGAGTTGTACAACTTCCACCGCCAGCTTACCGGCATCGTCGTAGTTGCCCTGGACACTCACAAGAAGGCCGTAGGAGCCGGTAAAGACCCCCTCGGCATCCACGTTGATGTTTTCGAAATAGGTGGTGGCTAACTTGGCCAAACCGGCATTTCCGCCCATTGATTTAATCAAGCCACGCTTAACGGCAAATCGCTCCATGTACCCCGGAATGGTCAGCGTCTCATAAGCCCACCGTCCCAACCGCTTGTGCATGGTCAAACCATGGGAGATGTTTTGATGCAAGGTCGGCTCGCAAAGTCATGCGTGGAATCACTTGGCTCGCCATTGGCCTTGTCGTTCTCTTGACCATGCCGCTGGCTTCGGCCGACATTTTGAGTCGAATTGAACTCAAGGACGCTGGTTCCCTCGGAGAAAGTGATCTTGGCATCACCGTAGGAGCTGTTTCACCTGACGGACAAGATGTACTGGTCGGAGGGCTCAATGGATACGCCCGCCTGCTTTCTGCCGACGAAGCGGACAATCGAGCGTTGGACGTGGAATTGGTAACCGGTCGCAATTCCACCATCCACGACATTGCTTGGCACCCTCGTGGCAACACGGCATTGTTGGTCGGCGATGATGGAATGGCCATGCGCTACGACACCTATGACCACAGCATCACCTACGTCAACGGTACCTTTGGGGTTCTCGGATTTGACCTCACGTCGGTCGTTTGGCGGCCGTCTGGCGATTTCGCCTACGTTGCTTCCTCAACCGGCGAGGTTTGGAAATTTGCTGAACATACCGGCTTTGAATTGCTGGATAACCTCGGAGAGAGCGCCGTTTCGAGTTTGGCCTGCCATCGAAATTACAACGTCTGCGTTGTCGCCACCGTCGATGAGGGCATGGCGGTCATCGACGAAGCCCATGCCGTCGGTTGGCTGTCCCAAACCGCCTCGGAGACGTGGGTGGGCGTGGATTGTGCCAGCGGCATCCTCAATGAATGCGTTGGATTTGCCAGCGGCTTGACCAGCAAAGTCATTCGAATCAATACCCTTGATGCTCGTCAATCCACGGTCGAAACGGGCGTTCCATGGGATTTGCCCAGCGGTGAATTTGTTGATGTAACCCGAGGCCATGACAGCACCAGTCTTGTTCATCTTGCCCCCCTTGGCCTGGTGCGCTACACACCGATGACCGGTGAAGCCTTCACGGTCCTCGTCCCAGAGGACGCCGCTGAATGGGACCCCGTTTTGGCAGGACGGGGACTTTCAGTTGTGTGGGAAACCACCCGACACAACGGTTTCATGATCACTGACTTTGGAAACATCATCGAATTCTCACCGGCGGTTGAAGAAGTGGAAATGAACATCATGGATGTTCTCGTTCTGGGCGCCGTGGCGATTTCAGTTCCCGGCGTGATTCTGGGATTGATTTACATGAACAGTCCGTGGCTTCAGCGAAAGTACCGAGAAATCCGCTTTGGAAAGAAATGACATCGGGCTTTCTATCACAATGAGGGACATGTTGATGAAGCACCCGCGTGGCCACGGTATTGAGGGTGCCTCATGGAACCGTTCGAAGGACTCGATTTTTACGATATTGAAAGCTTGCTGACCGAAGAAGAGATCATGGTCAGGGACATGGTTCGAGCATGGGTTGACGAAGCGGTCATTCCCAAGATTGAACATGCCTGTGAAGAAGGTGTCTTTCCAGATGAATGGCGTGTTGCTCTTGGTGAAATGGGTGTGCTTGGCGCACCACTGAAAGGCTATGGATGCCCCGGACTTTCCTATGTGGCCTACGGCCTCATCTGCCAGGAGTTGGAACGTGGCGACAGCGGTCTTCGCTCTTTTGCATCCGTCCAAGGCTCTTTGGCCATGTATCCAATTTGGGATTTTGGTACCGAAGAGCAGAAAGAAACCTATTTGCCGAAGTTGGCCTCTGGGGAATGGGTGGGCTGTTTTGGCCTCACCGAGCCCGATTACGGTTCCAACCCCGGCGACATGGTGACCAAAGCCGAGGACAAAGGAGATCACTACCTCTTGAACGGAGCGAAGATGTGGATCACCAACGGAACCATTGCTGACGTCGCCGTTGTTTGGGCCAAACTGGATGGCGTTATCCGCGGGTTCATCGTCGAAAAGAACGACGAAGGATTTACTGCGCCGGAGATGAAAGGGAAGCACTCCCTCAAAGCCAGCGTCACAAGCGAGCTTGTGTTCCAGGATTGTAAGATTCCGAAAGATCGTATGCTTCCCAATGTGAAAGGGCTAAGAGGTCCGTTTTCATGTTTAAACAACGCTCGGTACGGTATTTCTTGGGGAGCTCTGGGCTCGGCCATGGCTTGTTTCCACAGCGCGAAGACCTATTCCTTGTCAAGAATTCAATTCGACCACCCCATCGCCTCCTATCAACTCGTGCAAAACAAGTTGGCATGGATGCTTCGAGAAATCACCAAGGGGCAACTCTTGGCCTACCATCTCGGAAAGAAAAAGGACGACGGTTCTTGGTTCCCTGAACAGATTTCACTGGCGAAGATGAACAACGTCGACATCGCTTTGGAGATCGCTCGGGTCTCCAGAGACATCCACGGCGCCAACGGCGTTCTTGATGAATACCCGGTTATGCGCCACATGGCAAATTTAGAGTCGGTAAAAACTTACGAAGGAACCCACGACATTCACAACCTCATTTTGGGCCGCTACATCACCGGCATCCAAGCCTTCACAAGAAACGCTTGAGAAGCGTAAAAGAATTGCCAGGATGAACGGCGTCGGCTGAAGTCTTATCATTCGACCATGGCTCAGAACAGCATGGTTGCGCTTGAATGCCCTCTGTGTGCCGAGGAGGTACAACTTGATGACGGAGCAACAGGTCTTTTCCTCTGCCCACATTGCGATGGGGAATTTGAGTGGGGTCCACAACGTGACGCATTTGGAAAGACAATTGGCAGTTTTTTTGGTTTCTTTTTCATCACGACGCTGGTCTTCTTTTGCATCAGTTTCGGTATGTTCTTTTTTGACGGTTATCAACTTGATGAAGCCCTAGGCTGGACATTCTTCCTTGCCATTATTGCTGCTCCTGTGTGGATCCCAACCGCTTTTGTTCCGTTTTTTATCCACAGGGGTTATTTGTTCATTCAACGTTTGCGAGAAAACAGTTAGAGGCATCGGGCTAGGCACAGGGTGCGCTTCGCCCCTGGCTCAAACAGAGGGGAGGATGCCGACGCGTGCCAAAGCGCCCCAAACAGGGTCGAGGAACGCAGGGAGGAAGCGGTGGCGGAG
This sequence comes from Methanobacteriota archaeon, assembly GCA_002714305.1. Lineage (GTDB taxonomy): Archaea > Thermoplasmatota > Poseidoniia > Poseidoniales > Poseidoniaceae > Poseidonia. The sequence goes on from PAWY01000018.1 coordinate 77,325, forward strand.
ATAGACGGCGGCGGCCAGTGAGATTTTCTGCACTTTGTTGAGTTTCACNCGCTTGGTGAAGACGTCTCCTTGCTGCTTCTCAATTTGACGAAGGATCTTGTCGTAAAACGCAATCATAGCAGCAGGGGAGTACCGGGTCCGTCGTGGGAGGAGGGGTAGCAATGCACGGGCTTCCTCAAGGTAGGTTCGCGCCCTTGCGGCGTACTGTCGGCAGTAAGGTTCCCAGTGCTTGTTCAGGACAATTTTACCTCCAAGCTCTTCTTCGCTCATGCCGTTGTTTTCCAATTCATCAAGGGGGAGGTACACCCGGTCCCGCTCAATGTCTTCTCCGACATCGCGTAGCACGTTCGTCAGTTGCATGAAAATCCCCCAAGACTCGGCGTACTTTCTGGCCATGGGGTTGTCGTATCCATAAACTTCGATGCACATGAGTCCAACCACCGAGGCGACCCGATAACAGTAAACGTAGAGTTCGTCAAAGGTTCGGTATCGGTTGTTGTAGAGGTCATCTTCCATGCCCGAAATCAAATCGTCAAAGACTTCACGTGGAATTGTGTAGCGTTGCACCGTGTCTTTGAGGGCAAGGAACACGGGGTCGGTTGAGTGGACGTCTCCGTAGCAGGTGGACAGTTTCTTTCGGAAGAAGAACAGTTGTGTGATTTTGTTGAGGTAGGCCTCTTCATCAAGGATTGTGCCTCGGTCTTGAAGGGACTCAAGTTGCTCCCGGTAGGCCGTTGCTTCAGGGTCCATTTCGCCTCTGCTTCCGGGAAANCGGTCAGCCCAGTCGCCATCCGCAATGTCGTCGGCTCGTCGACAGAACGCATAGATGGCGCACATGGCCAGGCGTTGTTCTTCTGGAAGGTACTTGAACGAATGATAGAAGTTGCCAGCTTCCCGCATGGTTAGTTCTTCGCAATAACGGTAAGCGAGTTTGTGAAGTTCTGCAGGAGGCACTTCGGACCATATTGGTGCATCAAGGTGTTCGAATGGGTCAACCAGTTCGTTGGTCTCTCCGACGATTCCGATGAAAGCGGCTCCCTCTCGAATGGCTTCCATTGCGGTGACACTGACGGCTTTGACGGCGTCTCTTGCAAGGGTGACACCGGCTCTAAGNCGGTCAAGGGTGGTGGGCGGGCGGACTTCATCTTCGTCGTTCCTGCTGGACGCGTTCCCCTTCAAGGGAAACAAGAGGTCGAGCGGTTTACGGCGTTCCAGCATCCTAACCGGTTGGCCCTTGCCTCCTTTGTTTATGAGTCCTCGCCTTGGGAGTGCGGCAAATCTGCCAAACTTAAATTTNTGTAAGTAGTAAATTACAAAGANAATNNAATTCTATAGAAATCATGACTTATCCTTGTTTTTCTCGAGCAATCGTCGGACCCCACCGGGAATGATGAGCGCCCTCAGAAGTTTTCGGGCGTAGGTCTTCATTTCATCTCTGGTCACTTTTATTCGCTCGTCGGAATTGAGGATATTTCCCTCCCGCAGCAAGGTCACGGTTCGCTGACCGACCAAGACGGGTAACATGCAGGATGCCTTCAGTCGGAATTGAGTCTCGGGGATCATTCGAATGTATTCCGTCGCTGCTTCGAGGTGTTCGTTGGTGAGGTCCAAGTATCGGTCATAGAGGGGGCGAAACGTGTCGAGATTTTGGTCGTTCAGTAGGTCCTCAGGGCTGAGGCCGATTTCGTCCAGGGATGATTGAGGGATGTAGCAACGGCCAAATCTGAGGTCTTCTGGGATGTCTCGAAGAATGTTGATCATTTGCAAAGCCTTGCCAAAACGGATGCCCCGTTCCATAAAGCGGGCTTCTTCATCCGGGGGGAGTTTCATGAGGTGGGCGAGGGACATTTTGCTCCAAAAAACTCCTACACAACCGGCCACCCTGAAGGCATAGTCATCCAACTCGTCGTCCGTCGCTAAGGCCGATACCGTGCCGCCCTCATTGGCCGTTCCAAAACGTTCGAGGTCCAACAATTGGCCACCTACGATGACGTCGAGGCACTCCAGTATTCGTTCTTGATCACCCTGCCCGTACACGCTGAGCCCCTCGACCACAAGGGGTACGTTTCGGAGGAGTTCGGCTTCGTGTTCATTGGTTTGGAGGTCAGCAAGTTCCGAGAAGTCGGGGAGTTCACCGCCACGTCCTTGGACNACATCGTTGTAGACCTTCAGGTGCTCAAGAAGCTGGGTCGTCTCGCCTACCTTTGTGTCCGCGATGGTGTCTGCGACCCTCGCGAGCAGGTAGAGGAGACCGATCTGCCCCCTGGTTTTCTTTGGAAGGTATTTGAGGGTGGGATAGAAGGACCGGGAAGTGGTTTCCAGCAAGTTGTCAATCTTTTCGTCGATCAGTACCGGCATGCGTTCCCTCCCCAAACCTCGGGACTTTTCTTCACGACATGAAGATATGGTCGTCAGCGCTTTGTGAGGCCCTTGAAATCTCTGCAGGATTGAATCATGAATGGGAATCTCGTCGCAACCCTTTAGGAAGGGTGGCTCAAGCACCTTTTGGAAGGGGAGAACCATGAACTGCAATTCCTGCGGCGCACAGATTCCTGCGGACAGTATGTTCTGCCCTGAATGCGGTGCAAGGCAGGACGTTTCCGTTTCCGGTGGCTTTGCCCCCAATCCTCAGCCCAGCATCCCAACCTTCCCTCCTCAACAACGAACCTTCGACCCAGTTTCCGGCCAACCGCAACGCATGCAACAAGAAAACAACATGCAGCAAAGGGGGCAAATCCAGCCCGACATGCTTCAAGGCATGGCCCAAGGCATTAATCAACATCAAAACCTTCCTCCGGGGACCTATCCACAGCAACCCCTCCAAGGTGGATTCCCGCCAAATCAGTACCCTCCACAACAAGGCAATGTGATGCCCAACGTCCCGCAAGCTCCACGCAACGATATGCCTGCAATTCAACGTGGGCCTTCGATTGCCAGTGGAGCACTCCCCAACACAGGAAACGTCTCGCCACTTGCCGCAGGGGGCACAAAAATCGCTCAAAATCCCGCCAATTCTCCAACGGATGCCATGGTGAACCGCCTCGCGGAAGCGGAACGAGCGGTCAAGGATGAGCGACGAAATCAATGGCTTTCGATGAACCAATCTCCCGCTTCCTCGGTGTTGGCCAACCTCGGAGGAGGTGAACTACCCGCCCATCTCCGCAGCGGAGCAGAAGGAGGCAATGCAGCAGCTGAAATCATGGCTGGAACCATGAATGCCCCATCCACCGATGCGCCCAACGATGCGTTACTTCGTCGAATTTCAGAGGTCGCAGTGAGAAGGGTTGCTCGTAAACGTGGGGTGGCCGTTGAAGCACCTCAAACCAAACTCGAGGATGACCAATTCATGGTCAACATCACCTACATCGACGACGGACGAGTCTTGGACACGCCCGAGGATTTGACCCAAGCGTTTACCCATGCCATTCAAACTGAACTCGCGCTCAAGGGCTACGATCTATCATGTGCCGTCACGATGTTCCGTTCCAAAGATGGAACAACAGAGAAACTTGGTGAGGCAGAAGATGAAGAAGACATGTTCGCCTGTGAAATTTGTGATGGCTTGGTTAAAGAAAGCGATTCAGAATGCCCGCATTGCGGAGCAGTCTTTGAAGAAGACGAAGAAGAAGCCACGCCTGCAACTNCAGCACGTTCTCGCGGCCCTCCGGGTCCCAGCAAACGTGGCCCCCCCGGTCCNAAGAAGGGCGGACCTCCCGGCCCGAAGAAGAGCGGTCCCCCCGGCGGTCCCAAGAAAGGCGGACCTGGCGGCCCCCCTGGGCCGAAGAAGAGCGGTCCTCCCGGCGGCCCCAAGAAAGGTGGACCCGGCGGTCCTCCCGGCCCGAAGAAGAGTGGTCCTCCCGGCGGCCCCAAGAAAGGTGGACCTGGCGGTCCTCCCGGCCCGAAGAAGAGTGGCCCTCCCGGCGGTCCAAAACGNGGACCACCNAAGTGATCGACTAAGGTGGAATTATGCCTCTGCCTGATTTTGGCGCCATTGGTTTCTCGGGTTCACTTCGTCCTTCACAAGTTGCCGCAAAAAGTGTGATTGATGCACAACTCAACGAGGGTGAAAATCAACTCTACATCGTCGCTCCTCCTGGTTCGGGAAAGACGATTCTTGGACTCTATGTGTGGGCCAACATCGTGAGAAAACCGACCCTGGTACTTTCACCAAATTCCGCCATACAAGCGCAGTGGATTTCACGGACCTCGTTGTTTGAAATGGATGGGAAAGAGGAATACCTCAGCCTCAATCCCAAAAAACCAGGCTTGCTCACTTCGCTCACCTATCAGTCCCTCACGATGGTTCGTACAAAGGGAAATGACCTCGAAGAGGCAGCCGTTCAACTCTGGTTGGAAAAACTCTTGGATGGTGGGGAGGCCATCGATGACGCCTCAGGCTTGGCTTGGCTGGAGGATTTGAGGTTAAAGAATCCAGACTACTACGAAAAGGAAATGAAAAAGCATCGTAAAAAGGTACGTCAAGGCAAGGTGATTGAAGAAGGGGCATTGGCTTGGTTAAACGCCAACGCTCAAGATTCGATTCAAGCCCTCAAGGATGCCAATGTAGGTTTGATCATTCTGGATGAATGCCACCACCTGACAGAACATTGGGGTCAAGTCCTTGAAGCACTTTGCCAAGAACTCAACCACCCTCTTGTGTTGGGTTTGACGGCCACGCCCCCCGATGAGGACAAAGCGGGCGTTGACCACTACACGACGCTGCTTGGTGACATCGATTACGAAGTTCCCACCCCTGCCTTGGTGAGGGATTCCAACCTCGCTCCATACCAAGATTTAGCGTATTTCGTACGTCCAACTGCAAAGGAAATGGCCTACATCTCAGAGGCGGACGGANCCTTTCTTCAAGTCGTCAATGAGATTTCCCTTCCCCGTGATGGCGATGGACGAGCCCTTTGTTTTCCCGATTGGTTGTACGATACCCTCGAACATCGGAGAATTCCCGGGCGATCTGGGTTGAGTTACAGTGAGTTTCACAAGGCGCTCCCAACCTTTTCGGATGCGGCTCGAGCCTACCTTACCCTCAAAGAAATTGGATTGCCGAAAGGCGTGCCAGGTTCACCTGTAGGTTTTGGGGATTTTCGAGGCAACGAGCCACTCATCGTTCTTCTCCGGCCTTTGTTGGACCGCTACGTCCGGTTTGGTCTTCTTCGTTCAACGGACAAAGAAGATCAGAGGTTGGCGGATGAGGTCACCCGACGCTTGCAACTTCTTGGTTACCAAATCACCTCCAATGGCGCTCGTCCCTGTGCCTCGCCAGTCGGCCGAATCCTCGCTTACGCCCAAGGCAAAACGGAGGCGCTCTCCGAGATTTTGCGCGTGGAATACGACGAATTGGGCGAACGTTTGCGATGCGTCGTGGTCACTGACTTTGAGAAGACCTCATCGACGGCCGTGGTGGATGAAGTTCACGATGACGAGGCNGGAGGNGCCATTGGAGTGTTCAAGGCACTGGTCAACTGTGAGCTNGGGGACCAACTCGACCCCATCTTGATGACAGGAAGCACCTTGTTGGTGGACGATGATTTGTCCCGCGTGTTCCTTGAACGAGCCCGTTCTTGGGTCGCTCAGCGAGACCTTTCCATTGAATTTCGAGATGAGGCCATGGGGCGATTTCACCACATCCATGGATCTGGTAAGGACTGGTCCCCACGGTATTATTCAACCATGGTGACGGAATTTTTCCAAGAAGGTTTGACCCGTTGCCTTATCGGCACNCGGGGTCTTCTCGGCGAGGGTTGGGATGCTTCGCGCATCAATGTCCTGATCGACCTGACCACGGTCACCACCAGCATGAGCATCAACCAACTGCGAGGAAGATCGATGCGTCTGGATAAGTTGTGGCCCGAAAAGGTAGCCAACAATTGGGACGTCATCTGCCTTGCCGAGGAGTTCATCAAAGGNTTTGATGATTACGAACGGTTCGAACGCAAACACAAGAACTTGTACGGTGTTTGCGATGACGGATCCATCGAGAAGGGCGTTGGGCATGTCCATGCTGCCTTCACAGAACTGCAGCCGGAAGGGGTGAACGAGGGCATGAACTTGATCAATCAAGAGATGCTTCAACGGGCCCGTCGTCGCCCAAACACACGGGATAAATGGGGCATTGGTCAACCCTTCTCGGCGGTTGCACGAAAAAGCCTTGAATTTTCACCATCAACGCCGCTTGGGGGCTTTCAGTACCCCTTCGGCAAGGGGGGCGACCCGTGGACGGAATCTTCACTCAATCAAGCCATCATTCAGGCGGTGGCCAACGGCATGTGGGAGGTTGGCTTGCTGCCCAAGTACGCCAAACTGGGTGGAGGAGACCGTGGCGGAGGTTGGTTCAGGTACTATCTTGAGGAGTGCACTCAGGANCAGTCTGCTCTGTTTGCTGAAGCCATCAGTGAAGTGTTCGGGCCCATCGACGATGCCCGGTACATCATCAGCCGCTCCGCTCGTTTCTTTGATGAGACGTTCCTTTCCCGGCTCCTTCCCGAGGTTCTGGCAAAATACGTTCGAAAGGAACGAAAGCAAGTGGTCATGTTTTACCGTGTACCCTCCTGCCTTGCTGGGAAGAAAACCCATGCCGCTTGGTTTGAAAAACACTGGAACAAGCTGGTGAGTCCGGGTCAGACNCTGTATGCTCACAGCAAAGAAGGAAAAGAGGCGATGGCTTTCGCCAAATCATTGGGTTTGGTCTCAAGCACAGTCCAGCACGTCAAAGATGTCTATCTTTGAATCATCGGAGTCCTGCNGCTTTGAGNGCCTCAAGCAGTACAGCACCGAGTTCCGACGGGTCCTTGGCGCACGCAATGCCAGCGGCTTCGAAAGCGGCGAATTTTTCCTCNGCNGTCCCTTTCCCACCGGAGATGATGGCACCGGCGTGCCCCATCCGTTTTCCGGGTGGGGCGGTGGCGCCTGCAACAAAGCCGACAATCGGCTTGGTGACATTTTCTGCGGCCCATGCAGCCGCTTCCTGTTCAGCGTTGCCGCCGATTTCGCCGATCATCACGATGGCTTCCGTCTGCGAGTCGGCCTGAAACGCTGCCAAGCATTCGATGAATCCCGTTCCATTGACCGGGTCTCCACCGATGCCTACGCAGGTTGACTGCCCTTCATCGATGCTCATGGTTTGAGCCACGGCCTCGTAGGTGAGGGTTCCAGATTTGGAGACGATGCCAATGCGGCCCTTGGCATGGATGTGGCCGGGCATGATGCCAATCTTTGCTCCACCCTTGTNGCCTGGAGTAATGATGCCCGGGCAGTTTGGACCGATGAGGCGGACGCCNGGTCGGTTCTCAACAAACGCCACGGCCTTCACCATGTCCAAGGTTGGAATTCCTTCGGTGATGCAGACAATGACGCCTTCGCCCTTCACGGTGTCNAACGCATCGGCGGCTTCCATGATGGCNTCACCTGCAAAAGGTGGAGGCACGTAGATGACCGTCGCATCAGCGTCGGTGGCTTCAATGGCCTCGAACATTGAATTCCAAACAGGGAAATCACTGCCCTGGAGTTCGACGGTTTGGCCGCCTTTTCCGGGCGTGCATCCACCCACGATGTTTGTGCCGTATTCGACCATCTTGTCAGCGTGGAACATGCCTTGCTTGCCGGTGATGCCTTGCACGAGCACCTTGGCGTCTTCTTCAATCCATATTGCCATCACTGACCACCTCCNATGAGTTTCACGATTTTCTGCGCACCCTCGGCGAGGTCATCAGCAGGGTGAATGTTCAGGGTTGATGCAGCGAGGATTGCTTTTCCTTCGTCAACGTTGGTCCCGGCCAGACGAACGACAAGGGGGACATCCAAGGAAAGTGCCTCGGTCGCTGCAATAACGCCTCGTGCAATGATGTCGCAACGCATGATGCCTCCGAAGATGTTGACGAGGATGCCCTTCACGTTGGGGTCTTCGAGGATGATGCTGAACGCCGTTTTGACCTGTTCTTCATTGGCCCCACCCCCAACGTCCAAGAAATTGGCTGGCTCGCCACCGTACAACTTGATGACGTCCATGGTGGCCATGGCCAGTCCCGCACCGTTGACAAGGCAGCCGATGTTTCCGTCGAGTTTCACATAGGAGAGACCGGTTTCCTTGGCACGGATTTCGACCTCTTCTTCCTCGGATAGGTCGCGAAGGTCGTCCCAGTTTTTGTGGCGGAATTCTGCGTTTTCATCAAAGGACACCTTGGCATCAAGTGCCACGATGTTGTCGTCAGCCGTTCGAACAAGGGGGTTGATTTCAAGCATGGCGCAATCGCTGGAGACGAACATGCTGTACATGGAGGTCAAGGCCTTGGCAAAGGCCTTGTGAGCTGCACCAGCCAATCCCAGCGCAAGCCCAAGGTCCCGCTTCTGATATCCAAGAAGGCCGGCGTTTGGGTCAACGGCGATTTTGTGAATTTTTTCTGGCGTTGTCTCAGCCACGTGTTCAATGTCCATGCCGCCTTCGGTTGAGGCCATGATGAGCACGGATTTGTTTTCGCGGTCGACCAAAATAGCGAGGTAGTATTCGTGAGCAATGTCGCAGCCCGATTCAACGTAGAGGTTGCGCACAAGTTTTCCTTCTTCCCCGGTTTGAATCGTAACGAGAATGTTTCCGAGGATGTTGGTGGCGTAGGTTTCGACCTCCTCTTTGGAAAAGGCGATTTTTACGCCACCTTCCATGACGAGGTCACCGGAATCAGGAGCGTAGAGGTTCCCTTTGCCTCGACCACCAGCATGAATCTGAGATTTAACAGCCACCACCTTTGAGCCCAATTGGTCGTAGGCGGAGAGCGCATCGCTCACGGTTGTGCAGTGGACGCCTTCAAGCACGGGAACACCGTGGTGTTTGAGCAATGCTTTTCCTTGGTACTCATGGATGTTCATGGTGTTCTCCGAACACTTGGACTGGAAGGCCGTCTTTCAATACTTTGGAGTCCCCGGTTGCGTGGTGACTTCATGGTGGTCTTGATAACATAAGCCTTGGAGGAGATGGTAATGCAGGTCGTGGTCTTGGCTGGTGGTGTTGGTTCTCGGCTTCGTCCGTGGACCAACAGTGTCCCCAAACCCCTTCTTCCTGTTCTCGACCAAACCCTCCTCGAGCACGTGGTTCGTTCGCTTCCGATGGACATGGTCGACGAAGTGGTGGTTGCGGGGGGTTACAAAGTCGACCAAATCAAGGCCCACTTCGATGCTGCCGACGCACCGTTTGACCTCCGAATTGTTCCGGAGGATGAACCCCTTGGCACAGGGGGGGCGTTGGGCAATTGCCGAGACGTGGTCAGCGGAACGTTCGCCTGTTTCAATGGCGACATCATCTCGTCGCTTGACGCCTCGTCATTGTTGAACATGCATCGCACCAACGGTTCGGTTGGCACCCTCGGACTGTGGGAAGTCGAAGACCCGACGCGTTTTGGAATCGTTGGCCTGGACGAATCGAACAAGATCACGAGATTCAAAGAAAAGCCTGCTCCCGAAGAGGTCTTTTCAAACCTCATCAACGCCGGTTCGTACATCTTCAACGACGATGTCTTTGATTGGATGCCACAAGGGAAGCACTCCATTGAGCGTGACGTCTTCCCGAAGTTGGCTGCCGAGGGGTTGTTGAGTGGCGTCCCGTTTGATGGTTATTTCATTGACGCAGGTACACCGAATGCATGGAACCAAGCCGTCAAGACGTCCATCGTTCATGGTCGCTACATGAATGGCCATGTTGCTGGTACACCTCCGTCATGGTTTGCTGATGAAGGGACCCACTCTTCGGTTGCTGCGGGTTCGAAGTTGGATCATTGCATGGTAGCTCAAGGGTGTTCAATCGGTGCTTCAAGCGTTTCAATGTCCACGTTGTTGTCCGGAGCCCAAATCGGTGATGAGGCCACGGTTTCCTCCTGTCTGATTGGGCAAAAGGCCACGGTCGGACATGGCTGTCAATTGAATGGCGTCATTGTTGACCATGGCGTCAATGTTCCCGACGGAACGGTGCAAGAAGGTGGCTCTTGGCCCCCGCTTGCATGAAATCTGCTAAATGCAAGTGGCGAAGTGCGTGATGCATGGACCGTCCAATGATCGTTGTCAATTTCAAAACCTATGCGACCGCCTCNGGAAATGAAGCAGAGTCGCTTCTCGCTGCCATGGAAGCCCATGCTGATGGCCCAGCCACGATGGTGGCGGTCGCTTCGGCGTTTGATTTGGCCGTTTTGGCGCAAGAAGCAAAGGGAGTTGAGGTCTGGTCTCAACACCTTGACCCNGTTGGGCTTGGCGGCTTCACGGGTTGGCTTGAACCCCAAACCGCCTTGCATAGAGGCGCAAAAGGCTCGATCATCAACCACGCAGAACACAAGGTTGACCTCGACCATGTCCGCAAGCTCTTGGACATGCTTCCCGATGGTTTTCCAGTGTGTGCTTGCGCCGCCGACGTTGAAGAAGCCAAGGCGTTGGCGAAGCTCAATCCGACCTACATCGCCGTTGAACCGCCGGAGTTGATTGGCGGAGACATCTCGGTCACGACGGCCGACCCTGCCATTGTGAGCGACACGGTGGCTGCCGTTAAGTCGGTCAACCCCAAGGTTCGGGTGCTGTGCGGTGCTGGCGTGAAGAGCGGAAAAGACGTGGCGAAGGCCCTCGAACTCGGTGCGGAAGGTGTTCTTTTGGCCAGTGGCGTCACCAAAGCAACGGACGTTCATGCCGTCTTGAGCGACTTGGTCGCCTCGCTTTGACTGTGCCTGAGCAGTTCATGTTGTTGGCGAAGTTTGGCTTGGACCAACCCGCCAATTGCGGGGCATTGCTTGCGATGATGGCACCCTCGGCAATGCTTGTGATGAACGGCAAGGGGCAAGGTGTTGAGGGAAGGGTCGGCTTTTGCCCATCGTGAAAGCCAGGTCATTTCTTGAACATCATGCTTGACAAGGCCGATGGCCTGCTCCATCAACTTGGGTGTGACGTTGAGGTTATGTTCCTGCCATTTCGTGCCATTCCATTGAATCACTTTGAGACGAAAGGCGGAGATATGGTCCGGCAATCCTTCGTTTTTCAGCGCCCAAAGGACGGTGAGGAGGTGCTCAAGTTGTTGCCCCATCAACGCTGTTCGGGGGCTGCGGAACTGAATGCGGATCAGGGTCCAGCGATGTTGATGGTACACCGCAAGTTCAGGGGCAGCGTAGAACTCAACGCCGTCAACCTCCTCGGAGTCCAATCGGTCAAAATATGCCCATCGACGAGGTTGTCCATCCACCAAGGGACGTAAACCAGTTGATTGTTCCAGTAACCGTATCTGTTTGAGTCCCTGCCTGATTTTTTGGTGCCGATAAAGGGCAGGGACGTCCATCCCTGCTGCCGACAAAGCGTCGTTAAGCATGGCGGTAAACACCCGCTCCGTGTAGGCTGCCGACCAAAGTTTGTGCTGGTACAAATCCTCAATCTTTCGACGCCATGCTGCCCGCATGGTTCTGGTCAACACCTCATCAAAGGTTCGTGGCTGCTGGTGCCGACCAACCGCTTTGGATTGGGGAGGACGCGAAGTTCGCCCATAGGTCAAGGCCCACGCACGGGGGCAGGCATTCATGAGTCGGGAACTCGTTTGACTCCAGTGGTGGGAGGGCTTGTTCATGACCTTGACCATTCAGGTCAACCCAGATAACGCTCGTGGTCATAACACACCGAGTTCAAACACAGTGATGGTGGCATTGATGGCCATCCAGAGGGCGATGGGTGTCAAAATCCACCCGACGAACTGAGCAAACACCTCTCCACCGAATTTTCCAAACAAGCGAGAGAATGGGCCGCCCCATGAAGAAACGATGCGGAGGAGGAGCACCACCAAACCGCCACTAAAGGTAAAGAGAAGGAGGAAGAAGATNGCCATCCCTATCCCGCTGCCGCCNGCAAGAATTGACGACCCGACGGATTGAGTAAACAGGTTAGGGAACGCAAGCCAGCCAAACCAACCCATCCAAATGCCAAGGAGGACGTCTCGGTCCATGTCAACCGGTTCGCGCCAGTCTCGGAATGCCTTGGGGAAACTGCGGTGNAGAAGGCGACCGAGCAAATCCGCTTCATAGGGAGCCCCCCGGCGAGCGGTAAAGAAACACATTTCAAGCATCCACACCATCATGGCGATGTCAAGAAGGAAACGAACCGTCATTCCTGCAGGGAGGATGGTGAGCAACAACGCTGGGAGGTTGATCATCAANATTCCAGCTCCTGCGGCGACGANGATCGAGCCCCAAAGCAAACCAGGGGGGAGCGGTTCTTCGGGTGCCGTCCATTCATTCCTCGGCAAGGCGAGCAGGAAAAGGAACAACCCNGGGCCGAGCAACAAACCGAAGTAGGAACCAAAGGAATTGGGCCCACCGCTTGTGATGGCGTCCACGGCCTCTACGATGTCAAGCATGGCCGCAGAAGAGGATTGGGAGAAGGTGACATGCATGCCTGGGTCAACGACGACCACAGCGTCCGCCGCCCCTGTTGGCAGGCTGTTGGCAAAGGCCTTCTTTTCGTCGAGGTACACCTTCCAAGAAGCGTTGGTTGACGCTGCAAGGGACACAACATCCGACATCATGGCATCTTCTCCAGTGACGATGTGAATGACNTTGACTCGATCGCCAAGTTGGTCAATCGAGCGGTTGAATTCATTGGATTGTGTGAGGATCTGTTCTGANCCCGGAAGCACCAACCCGATGACAAGGGCCTCGTTGCCGGCGAGTAACTCGCTGATGCTNGCTGATGACCCATCGGGACTGGTCAATTCGGCATCCAAGACTTTGGTGTTTTCTAGAATAGTAGCATCAGCCCCGAGGTTGGGTTGGTCAAAGACCGTGGGGAGGGTGAGCAGGGCCAAGGCCACAAGGGCTCCGAGGATGGGGACCGGCAACAGCAGGCCGGTCCGGAAAGCGTTGCCAACATAACCGAGCAGGGCCAGTACCGTGGTGAGCGTGAGCCAAAGGCCTGCACTGGCAAAGCCATCATCACCNCCGGTCACCTCAAAACGAAGAATGCCCTCTGCATGGCAATCGCTGTTGAGGTCNCCTGCAACGGTTCTCAAACAAAATTGAAGGTTCATTTCTCCAATGGGCAGAGGCTTNNCGCCTGACCAGGTGTAGACNGAGTTGTTTTCACCAAGGTCGCGAGTCATTCGGATTCGACTGGCGCTTGTTTCCACGAGGTATTCTCCATCACGGGTNGATTTGTCGGTTGGGAGTAACGGTCCCCAAATTTCCCATTTTTCATCTCGCAGGTCCTCAAGGCCCCAAGGAAGCCTGTGCTCGAGTTCGACGTGAGCAAGGCGAGCAGCGTCCACTAAGATGCTTGCTTTTGGTTCGTAGAGTACACCTTCAATGATCACGCCGCCACTGTTGTGTTCAAATCCACCCCACTGAACACGCGCCTGTGTCCCGAGGCAGCGATGTTCCGCAGAAACACTGAGCGTGATTGAATCCCCGGGCGACATGACAAGAGATACATTTTGCATTTCTCCNGAGAAATTCATGGCGTCGTTTTCCGCTGAGCTGTCCAAGGTTTGAGTCACTTCTGTGCTGTAGAGTTGCGTGCCACTGACGCTGACGCTGTAGGTGAGCGTGGTGCTCGAGTCGGTCCAGGTTTGGCGGGTGCANGATTGAGGGCCNCCACCGCCCTCAATAATGGCTGAAAAGTACACGCCCATGAAGACTTGCGCCTCCACGGGTTGCTCCACAGGTGGGCTTTGAAGCGTGAACACAGGAACTTNCCCACCGGTGACTCCGACGGTAAATCCACCAATGGCGGAATCGGTCTGCCCGCGTTGGAGGACCGCTTCTTCCACGTCCAATCCTTCAACGTACAAACGTTCGAGCGGCGTAATGTNCCACTCCACAAAACCGGGTTCGTACGTCAGGTCTTGATTGGCTGAGACCATGTCGGACACGCCAATGCAGAGCAGCAAACANAAGGTCCCAATGGCCCATGCTTGACGCCCCATGAGCAGACCAAGGCGTTTTGGTTCAAGAAGCCAATGCNCCGATGAACACCGCGTTCANAGGCTTCCAAGGTAGGCTGTCATCAGCAAGACACCTCCGGTAATGGCGGAAGCATTCACAGCGCCTTTGCTCATGTAGCCCCGGTTTTCCAGCAAGGCGCCAAGNTAACTGTCAATTTGGCAGCCAAGCCAACCGATGACGGCCAGCACGGCANCNAATNGCACCCCATCGGTGGTGGNTGTGTCGTTTGCGGTTGACCACCAAGCGAGGAAGGTCAAAATCGCCACAACGGAAGATCCAACGGCTGCTGCAAGTTGACCGTTGGGTGAAAATCCACCGTTTTCTCCTTGTTCACAAGGCTTGAACGTGGTGATCATGCGTACCCGAGGGTCCATGCATCCGATTTCGCTGGCGAAGGTATCTGAGGCGGCGACAGCGACGGCTGCCCCAAACATCCAAATGACGCTGTCCCAATCGTCTGAAAGGTAGGCGTAGAGGCAAATCAAACCAGGGATGGCTCCGTTCGCGACGACGTTGGTCCATCCTCGATGGCCGTCGCTTGATTCGCTCAGTCCCAGCGCTTTCTTTTCCTCAAAGCGCCATTTTGTTGCTTTGTGTGAAGTGAGGAGGAAACCAAGGAGGATAAGCAGCCACGTCCAATGGCCCAATCCACCCACGACCAAGCCGAGAAGCGCAGCGGCATTGGCTCCTTTCTTGTCAAGCATTTTTGCCTTTGAAGACATCACCAGAAGTGCGACGACCAATCCGACGGTGACCAGCAGGTTACCTGCATTTGGCCCGCTGGAAAAGACATCCATGGTCAACACCTCGGTCAAAGACAAATTCGCTGTCCTACTTTTGCGAAAGCAATCCGGTTTTTGAAGACCGCACCCGATAATGCTGCCTTTTTCTCACTCTTTGGGACCCAGTACGATGGTTGGAAGCCATCTCAAGATGCAAAACCAGAGCATGAGAACCATCAACACCAACCATGCCAATTGCAAAAGAATGGCCAGTCCAGAGGTGCTATCGCTCAAGATCATACCAACCCCCCAAGAGGAACCGTTCCAGAGCGCATGGCCGGCGATGGCCAGCACGAGGCCGGCAGTGATGGTTTGTGGCATTGGCCAAGCATGGTTTTGGTGCTTTCCGAGCAACTTGACCATTTGTGGGGATGGAATCGTCGTCCAGCTTGATTGTTCGATAATGGCTCCTCGTTTGTCGTAGAGCACCCAATTTGCTTCTGCATCATCTGAGAGGTAAGCGGTTCCTGATATTGATGGCAAGGTGTTGCCCCGGCTCAACCAGCATCCGATGGCGTACCCGCTCAGTCCTGTCCACATGGCGTGCCCGGGAATCGAACTCAGGCCCCGCAGCGTGGCGGTGAAGAAGTAGGAAATGCTGCTGTAATCTCCTGCTAAGGCCATTGAAATATAGCTTGCATTTTCCAAGAGAGCAAACCCCAAACCAACGGTTGAACCGACGTAAAAACCATGTTTTGGTGAGATGATGAGATGGCTGAGAGCGAGAACGGCAATGGCTTTTGATATCTCTTCACCGACCGGTGCCGAAACAAAGAGAATCAGTCCTTCCCCAAGGGTGCCGGTGGTGAAAGGGTCAAGGCCAACAAAACCGATCAAAATGGGCGAAACAACGGAATTGATGACGATGGCGGGAACCGTTGAGAGCATGCCCGCTGCCAACATCCATTCAGCGTCACGCCGAGCGATGTGGATTCCGAAATGCCGACTGGTGATGGACCACCAGGCAAAAACAGGCGTTGCAAATCCAATCAGCCACGCTGGCAGAACAACCAGCAAGGCAAGGAGGACCGTCCAAACATTGGCCCCAAACACCGTGAGGGGAAGCAAACAAACCGTTGAGATGCCAACACCGAGGACAAATAACAACCAAAGGTGCACGGGCCGGGGCATCTCAAGGGGTGCAGTGGAGCGGAAAAGGTGGTGTTGGACTTTGGTTGCTCCAGGTGATTTCACCACCATTCCTCCCGACAGGGCATGAAGGTTGGAACCACCAGCGTCGGGGTAGGCTTGAACGGTGTGCGTGAGTTTTGGTCGCCGAAGGTAAAAGAAAAGCAGCAAACATGGTGAGAGGCAAATCCCGCCCAAGAAGGTAAAGATGGGGTCAAATGGACCGATTGTTCCATTCATGTCGCCGTCGATATAACCGGCGACGATCAACACGGATATTTGGGCGATGAAGAAACAAACAATGACCAAACCAAGCATCGAACGGACGGTTTGCCAAGGGGTTGAAGCCCGCCAAACCGTGAGTTTGTTGGGTACGGGGGTCAGCGGAATCTCCCACATTGGTTGAGAGGGGGGCGCCACCTGCATCACCATCACCAAGAAAAGGTACCCGCTCAGTTCGCCCATCAATCGTCACTGAAAAACAGCATTCGGCAGAGGCCATCATCATTGCAGGTGTTCAAGGCTAAGCGGTTCTCCTTCATCAACGGTTTGAAGCAATAAACGGTGCTTGAAATACTGAACCTCCGATGTTTTGCCATGTCATGGCTTGATGCTGCCTTTGCTCCTCGTCGAGACCACAAGGGTATGTCAACGCCGAGTTACGCCGCNAGGTGGTGGCTTCCCGTATGCACTGCTGCGTGTGCCGTGTGGTCTTGGCAAGCAACGGATGGCTTCTTTGTCATGGCGGCGGCGTTGACCGTGATGCTCGCCACACCCTTGCTGACCTTGGGATGGTACCTGATTGGTCTTGTTTCAGCCCGCGTCGAACCGCGCTACATCATTCCACAGGCCGAGCGAGCTCACAAAGCACGGCTCGAACGCAAAAACAGAGCGGCTCAGCAAGACGCCGTCTGATCAGTCAAGAAAACCGTAGGTCCAATCGTGGGGAGGAGCAAACGTTTCCTTGATGGAACGTGGGCTGACCCAGCGCAAAAGGTTGAGAGGACTCCCAGCCTTGTCGTTGGTCCCGCTCCCACGTGCACCACCAAAGGGCTGCTGTCCAACGACGGCTCCAGTCGGCTTGTCGTTGATGTAGAAGTTTCCAGCGCTGTACCGAAGGGCGGCGGCGGCCGTCTCGATGTGGCGACGGTCGGTGGCAAAGATGGAACCGGTCAAGGCGTATTGCGAAGTGGTGTCACAGAGTTTCAACGTGGCTTCGAAATCATTGTCTTCGTAGACGTGAACTGAAAGCACGGGGCCAAAGATTTCCTCCGCCATGGTTTCGCTCCTCGGGTCGTTGCACACGATGGTGGTGGGCTGAATGAAATAGCCCGTGCTGTCATCGTAGGTGCCGCCCGTGACGATTTCACAGTCAGGGTTGGCTGCGGCCCGGTCAATGTAGCCGGTGATGCTGTCGAAGGCTTTCTTGTCGATGACGGCGCCCAAGAAGTTGCTGAAATCGCTGACGTCGCCGACGGTGATTTTGTTGACTTCAGCGACATAATCGTCCTTGATGGCGTCCCAGACCGAACGAGGCACGTAAACACGGCTGGCAGCGCTGCACTTCTGTCCTTGGAACTCAAAACCTCCACGCAGCATAGCGACAAGCAAGGCTTGCCGGTCGCAATCGGGATGGGCGACGATGAAGTCCTTTCCACCGGTCTCTCCAACGATACGCGGGTAGGATTTGAGGTTCTCGAGGTTGTTGGCCACGTCCCGCCACATCTGGCGGAAGACGGGGGTTGAGCCCGTAAAGTGAATACCTGCTAACTCGCTGTGCGACAAGCAAATGTCGCCAACGACAGCGGCCCTTCCTGGAATAAAGTTGATGACGCCTCCAGGCAGACCTGCATCCATCATGAGGCGCATCAAACGGTAATTGGAGACGTAGGAGTTACGGGAGGGCTTCCAAACGCCCACGTTGCCCATGATGGCGGCGCAGGACGGTAGGTTGGCGGCGATGCTCGAGAAGTTGAACGGGGTTACAGAAAACACGAAACCTTCCAGTGGCCGCACCTCGCTGGAGTTCCACATGGATGATGGCGAAATCGGCGGTTGCATGTCTTCGTAAATTTGGCGAGCATAATCGGAGTTGAATCGCCAGAAGTCGATCAGCTCACAGGCCGAGTCAATTTCCGCTTGGTGGCAGGTTTTCGACTGGTTGAGCATCGTTGAAGCGTTGATTTCAGCTCGGCGTGGACCTTTGAGCATCTCGCTTGCTTTGAGGAAGATAGCAGCACGGGCCTGCCATTCCATGGTGGACCACATCTCATGAGCGCCAAGGGCGGCGTCGATGGCAGCGTTGACTTCCTTCTCTCCAGCCATGTGAACACGGGCGATGACGTGGCCGTGGTTGTGGGGCATCACTTGCTCAACCACGTCGCCGGTGAAGACCTCTTCACCGTTGATGATGCACGGAATCTCCAGTACTTCGGCCGACTGACGCTTGAGTTCGGCCTCAAGTTCGGCTCGCTCCTTGCTGCCGGGCAAGTAGCCGAGCACAGGTTCGTTCACAGGGGTCGGTGGCTTGGGAATGCTGTTCACCATAAGCGAGCGTCGTGAACGGCGATTCTTGAACCTCACCCATCTCACCGATGGCGGTTTTGGTGGGGTGCTTGGCGGGGTTGCCTCTTGCAGCGGTCTCAGCGGTAAAGATGGGCGTGCTTGGCTCTCACCTTGGCGATTTTGGGGCCGACGACGGCGGCACAGTAGCCTTGGTAGGGGTTCCGGGCGTAGTAGTCGTGGTGTTTCTTCTCAGCGATGAGGAAATTGATGGGTTCCTCGATGGTGGTCACGATGGAATCGTCGTAGACGTTGCCCATGTCGGCGATCATGGCCTCGGCCTTGGCTCGTTGTTCATCCGACAAGGGCATAATGCAGGAGCGGTATTGCGTCCCAATGTCATTGCCCTGACGGTTGAGTTGGGTTGGGTCGTGAACGGTGAAGAAGACTTCGAGCAGGGTCTCGTAAGAGATGATGGTGGGGTCAAACTGCACTTCAACCACTTCGGCGTGGCCGGTTGTTCCGCTGCACACCGCCTGATAGGTTGGATGAGGGTCTGGGCCACCGGCGTAGGCAGGGAGGGCGGATTCAACGCCGTGAATTTGCTTGTAAGCGCCTTCAACGCACCAAAAACATCCTCCGCCAACAATCATGCGTTCCATGTGGCAAGGGAAAGGGTCGTCTCATTTGAAGGTTTGATTTCAGAGGTGACGTTCGTTGGGTCATCGTCTCCCAACGTAGATAAGCGGGCAGGAGTTCCAGCGAACATGAATCGTGATTTTGCATGGTTGGCTTTGGTCATGGTCCTCAGCGCAAGCCTCCTGGTCACCCTCTTGCCTGAAGATGACACCGTATCGGTGAACGAGGACGTCATTGAGGACGAGGTGGTCGAAGAGAGCACGTGCGTTGTTGGCACTGAAAAAGTCTTGAATGCTTCAGCGGCGAACGGCTTTGATTGTGTCCCTCTGGACCCACATTCCATGTTTCACACGCACCCCGCTCCTGTCTTGTCGGTCAACAACGTCATCGACGACGGTTCCACCATCGTGATTCTTGGCGACGTTTCGCATCTGCACCCCGATGAAATCACCGTCACGATGAGCATCGACGAGGATTTTTCCATTTCCACTCAGCCTAACATGGAAGGGACTTGGTCGCTTTCGGTGCAGAGCAGCGAAGAGGGAGAAATTCAATTCATCATCACGGCCAGCCATCCGGTGGAGGATACACATTCCGAGGCCATGGTGGTCGACATCGACCGAACCCCCGCTGATGAGGAGGAACCAACCGACCCCAATCAAGGCGATGAGGGAGACGATGAGACGGACAATGGTACCGGTAATTCTACCGGGAATGGAAGCGATAACACCACCGGCAATGAGANCAACAACGGTACCGATGGGGGGTCCGGCAACAACACGGGCAACACCACCGGAAACGAAACGAGTAACGGCACGGATGACCCCGCCGGTCCAACCCAACCGACCTACGATGCTTCCGACATGGGCCAGTTTTGGCTTGATGTCTTCCGTTGCCAATCCGGCCAAACCATCACCCAGGTCGACGATTTAACCACCACGGCGGTAGAAACGCACGAGTGTTCGGTCAGCATCACGATGAACGCGACCCACATCACCATCGTGACCAATGGTCTGCCGGACCACGACTTTGAATCGACGCTGGCCTGCTCACAAGGCAACGATTGCACACGAGCTCAAAATTACGAATGGACCATTCCACGCTCCCCGGTCAACGACACGACCGGTGGGCACGACGCCACGAACTGCCCNGAAGCCAACGGCGATTACGAATGTGCACCAGCCCGTGGCGAGGTCGCCATCGCCATCAACGGNGTGCCGTTTTACGGCCCAGAAGACGGTCCTGGCGGCGATGCGGTGGCCAGCCAACACGGAGCCTACGAGGAAGACCGACAACCCATCGTCCTCGGNGTATGCCANGCCCACAACGGCCAAGGAGGCACCTTCCATTACCACGCTGACGCCAATTGCCTTCACTGGCACCCTGAAGAAGGTGAGGACATGTTCGATTACGATACGAGCACACCGGCNGCNGTNGCNCAAAACACGGCNAANGGNTCGCACTCGTCCGTGATCGGTGTGGGCATGGACGGNTANCCNATCTACGGCCTTTGGGGCTATGACGACCAGATGAACGTCGTNGAGATGAAGAGTTCNTACCAACTCAAGGCGGGTGAAACNGGCTACAACGGCATTGACGATTACGAGTACGTCTCGGGCNTNGGCCACCTCGATGTNTGCAANGGCCATTTTGGCCCAACNCCTGAATTCCCCGACGGCATCTACCATTACCACTCAACCATGATGAACGGCGATGGCGACATGGGNTTCCCGTACTTCCTGCTNTGCTACCACGGTGAAACCTTCCTCGATGANGGNGGAAGCGGNGCNGACTGNTCNGGNTTTGGTGAAACNTGGGGTCCAGGCATTGCTCCACCACCAGAAGGTTGTGGCGGTGGCGGTGGCGGTGGCCAAGGNGGNCAACTCACCAACGTTGAGGTGGTNTCNTCACAGGTCTTCTCNCCCTTNGGGATGATGTGGACTCTGGTGGCTGCTGTCTGGTTCTTGAGGCGACGAGCCCCAGAATGAAGCAACAAAAACATGTTATGCCCAGCNCGCTGCANGNANTTCATGTACTGCCGAGTGAACCATCTCCAGTTTGACGCCTCGAAGAAAGAAGAAATCATGGCCCTGCTTGAAAGCAAGCGAGAAACCATGATGGCGCTGCCGGGCATTCAGTCCATCTGCACCATCATCACCGGCGAGGGAGAAATCACCAGCTTCGCCGTCTACGACACGCACGAGAACTTCACCGCTGCAGCTNCACAAGTCGGNAGCATCATGGGCGATTTCGCCTCCTACTTCACCGCACCACCGGTGAGCAAGGAAGGACCGGCCATCTTCTCCTTGTGATGNNCNATNGGNGAGNCTGAAAGACTTCAACCTCCTGAATNCTTTATTGCACCTCAAGTGCATNCATCGCNATGNCTCGNANGTGCGATCGNTGTGGAANACCGTTGNTAGGAAGCCGTTGCCATCGTTGCGGTTCCNCTCAGNGNCGTCAGCGCTGTGAAGTNTGCAATCGTCCTTCATACGGTCGACGAACACCCGGCGGTTCGGACCGTTCGATGTGCCGAACNTGCNGAAAAAGACANGNNTGATNAATCTATAGAATGGCGGGTNTACGTCGAGCNAANAACCGAGGCNTTGGGCAGAAAAACGGTTTTGGCGCACGGTCACCATTCACTCTGATGAGTTATGATGAAATCGTCAATGGTGGACGTGCCGAGATTTGAACTCGGGGCCTCTACCATGCCAAGGTAGCGATCTTCCAACTGATCTACACGCCCATGTGGGTGCTTTCGCAACCCGCCGACCGGCCCCGCCATGATAAGGATTCCCGACTTCCTTCCCGCCTACCGCCACCGATTTGGCCACGTAAGGAGCCAACGCTGCTGGCGTGAAGCCTCTTGAAGGGGCGCCCAAGTCGCTGGCTCATGGGCGAGGAAAAGCGTGGTCCTCTTTCCGACACACCTGTCCCCACTTCGCCACCAATCGTTCACGAGGACATCGTCGACGAGGTCTTGGCTGCCCTTTCTGGCCACGTTGAAGCGATTTTTCGCCCGTGGATCGCTGACCGGTTTACCGTTGAATGGCTCGACGTAAACGATGACCGACTGGGCATGACCCGTTTTGAGGAAGGGAGCAGCGAGCTGGTCCGTCGTCGTCGATTGCGGCTGGACCCTGGGCCGGTCACCATTGGTCTTCATCCTGCCCTGCTCGAGGACGAAGCCCTCTACCGGCATACTTTCGCTCACGAATTGTTCCACGCCGCTGGGCTCATGTTGCACACCGACCTGCACGACCGTTTGACCAACCAAGTGGCTCCATCGCCTTCCATGAAAGATTCACCGCTTTTGCGAAAGATGCGTTCGGCCGTGTTGGATTCATTGAAGGTTCAGGAATGGACCTGCAAGCATTGTGGCTACACGTGGAAGCGAACCACGGTGCGTCGTCCTACTCGGTGCCTGAAGTGTGCACGGCCTTGGTGAGGTCTGCATACATTTCATGTATGGTCGGCTCTGCCCAAAGGCTGGACGTATAGTGTAGTTTGGATATCACTTCGGATTTCTAATCCGAAAACCCGGGTTCGAATCCTGGTACGTCCGCCAACCTCTCAAGTTGAGTTGAGCCGTGAGGTGTCAACCCACTCGTCCCATTCAGAGCCATAGTCTGTGTAGGTGATGCGGTATTGGTCGCCATTGGTTTCCAAGATTTGACCGTCCCACCACTGGCCCTTCCATTCAATCTTCACATGTTGACCAACGCTGAAGGGATTGTTGGAGGGTGGGTTTCCGGTGTGCCCAACCGACGGATAGGGCTCCACCCCTTCGGTTTGGTCGTCGCTAATCCACCCCGTGCTTGGTGGGGTGTCGGATGATGATTTGACCCGGTAGTAGTCGCCGCGTTTTCTGTCCAGGCTGTTGCGGTTGGCCAAATACCACCACTGGTCTCCATTGCCCATTCTCCACCGGAGGAGGAGGACTTCTCCGTTGATGTAGCTGGGAACGCCATCAAACTCGGTTGAGGGAAGATACGTGCCGTTACATTTGGAGGTACCAGCGCCTTGGACCGTGTAGTATTGATTGTCTGCATCGTTGAATGGATGATTGGGTGGTGTTTCTTTCCAACCGGTTGGTCCAATGACGTAGACGGTGTTCTGGGTTTCCACCCGGGCCGTGGCTCGCTCGTCGTAGGTGATGGAAACAACGGCCGATGAATTGATTTGACCCTCACCGAGTTTTGGATGGTGGTAGGCGTAGCCGGACAGCGTGTCTCCTTCAATGACGGCGTCGTGAATGACCACTTCCGGCTTGGTCGGTTGGCTGATTTCCTCTTGATCGGAGGCCACCATGAATTTTGCGAGGGCCCGATAATCAATCTCCGAGTCAAGTTCAATGCCGAGGTCGGTGAATTCATTCAGCACGTCTTCAACGGGGATGGGATTGTCCCCAATTTCAGTCAGAATTCGAAGGTATTCTCGGGCAGAAATGGTTCCCGTGTTGTTTTTGTCAAAGATTCTGAACGCCTCGACCAGTTCCTGTTCCTCGTTCGTGACGTTTTCAACGTACGCCTGAACCTCCGCAGAATCTTCCAGCAACGGTTCAATACGAATCCACTCCACGTTGTCTTCGACATCGCCGTCGTCAAAGTGGATCAAGAACGTGTGATCTTCATGCTCCGAGGCAATTCGACCCGGATAGTAATGACCGTACCGTTTCCAATCAACGAGCACCCGGTCTCCAGCCTTGAACGGTGGACTCGCCGGTCGAATGGTGCCGGGGGATGAACCGATGACAACAGCGTGCTTTGTTTGCACAATGGAGTCTTGGTAGGGAACTTCAATTCTGTAGGTTCCATCATCGTTGATGCCCACGACCTTGCAGCGGTCCAACCATCGAGCGTTGGTCGGGCTGTGGTATTCAACGTGGTCTCCAACATTGAACGCAGCCGGCAACTCAACTTCGAGCGCAGGCGGGGGTGATGCGGGTGTGGCTGGTGGTGGATTGACCATGCCCATTTGTTGCAATGCGGCAATCACGGCCGTTGTCACGGCTGCTGGGTCGTTGTTGACCACCGTGTTGTGGACGACGTCTCCGCCGATGACCGAATCCTGCATGTTGAGTTGCTGTCCACCTTCTCCGGGCGGTGCCGGAATCCACTCACTCCCCGACCACATCCATTTGCCATCGGGGCTGAACAACGGGTCGGCCATGGGTGGTGTAGGGGCAGTAGCCTAACCAAATCTTCGGTCAGTGATTCTCAATTGGAGTTGGTGAAAAACGATTCTGAAGCCATCAAGAGTTCTATATGGGAGAAAGGATGTAATCAATCCATGGACATGAGTACATCCACGCTGGCTGCTGCTGTCCAAGGTGTCCGTGCCTTGATTTCAGCCTACGACGGCTACGAAAAGGGTCGGTTCATGAAGTCGGATGAAGCCGTGCGTTCGGAGATTCAACGCCGCTGTGAAATGGTGGCACGGCATGCAGAGAAACTGCAGGGGGACGTCCACCAAGCCGGCTACCGCGATGCCCGAATGACCCTCGACACCATGATCGAATCGGTCAATATTTTGCGCAACGAAGCCCAATTTTCCATCACGAGCAACCACGTGTCCAAGCACACTGGGATTGGAAAACTCAACGCAAAGGCCGTCCGAAAACTTGTGAATCACGACGGCGAAGTCTTGCAGGCCCTTGTGGACACGACCCGAATGGCCAATGAATTGGCCGATGAGATGAGCGGGTTGGACGAAGATACCGTGAATGCCCGAATCGCTGACTGGCATCAAAAATTAA
>PAWY01000019.1 GCA_002714305.1 Methanobacteriota archaeon
CTCGAGGGGCCTTTCACCTCGCTGCAAGTGGTCTTCCGATTTCCTCGTTGGGTTCCTGGGTCCTATTTCCTGCGTGAACCAATTCAACACATGTTCAATTTCTCCGCCACCGACAACCAAGGAAACGATCTCAAGTGGAAACGCGTCGGCGTGGACGGTGTTTCGGTTCGGCTGAAAAGTGATTCAACCTCGCTCACAATCAACTACACCCTGTTGGCCAAAGAATTGAGTGTGCGCTCGAACCATCTCGACACGACCCACCTTCATCTCATGCCCCCGTTCACATGGTTTTGGCCAGAACGTGGCGTGGAGATGGAACGTCTCGAGTTGGATCACAGCGTTGAATTGACGGCTCCATCCACCTGGACACCGGCCACGCAACTTCAACTCGATGAGAGCATGGAGCATGGACACAATGCCAAACGTTGGCTGTTCTCAACCACGGGAAGAGACATGTTGCTCGACAGCATCATGGAAGTCAACCCCAATCCTGCCTTCACGCACGACATCGACGGTCGAGTTCATCACTTCAAGTGGTGGGACAGCGGCGGACACCAGCCAAACGGGAAGCGCCTCGAGACCTTTGTGGATGACATGGTGCGCATCGCCAAAGAGCATCATGCACTCTTTGGGGTGCCAGATTGGCCCGATTACACCACGGTCTTGCACCTGACCGACACGGGAAGAGGGGGCTTGGAACACATGAATTCACAAACCTCAATGATGCCGAGGTCATGCCTTTTCCCTGACCATCCCGATGAGTATCGAGACCTTGTTAGCTTGTTTTCCCATGAGTACCTGCACCAGTGGAACGTCAAACGCCTGCGACCCAAGTGTTTCCTGGATTACGATTTGCAATCGGAGACCCACACCGATTTGCTCTGGTGGTTTGAGGGCGCCACATCGTGGTTGGGTGACATGATTTGCGTTCGTTCAGGTGCATGGACTGAAGAAGATTGGAGGCTTGATTTTGAGCGCAAGATGAAACGGCACACCGCCAACAATGGCATGCTTCGAGAATCCCTTGCTGAATCCAGCCACGATGCATGGATTCACCTCTATAGAAGTGGACCCTACACGCGAGAGAGCCAAATCTCATACTACCTTGAGGGGGAATTGGCCCTGCTTTGTCTCGACACCGAAATGCGTCGACGGAACAACGACACCTTCGGGGCTTGCGACTTGATGGCTGAATTGGTGCGTCGCTACGCCATTTCTTCGGACGAAGCAGAAGAACTCGGTGTGGATTACAACGACATTCGCACGACCCTCAAATCATGCCCGGGTGGGTCGTCCATGGGACCCTACCTCGACCGATTGGTTCAGCATCGAAACCACCCCAATGTCCAACGCGCCCTGTCGTCGTTCCGATTGAAATTGGTGCCTCACGCCTCGGACAAGGAAGGCAAGGGATGGCTCGGTGTGAACCTAAGGGAATCCAAAGGACGGGTGATCATCACCACGTACCAAGCCGGCTCACCCCTTCGAACCATAACCCAGGTGGGCGATGAATTGGTTTCCGTTGACGGTGTGCGCCTCAAATCCGTTGCTCACTTGAAGAAACTCATTGGAGGCCGTGCCGGCGATGAAGTCAAACTGGACATCACGCACGAAGGCATCCTCACCACCGTCACCCTCTCACTTCCCGAATCACCGCAGCATGGCGTGACCTTGAAAGGAAAAGGGAACCAACGCTGGAAAGCGTGGATCAAGACTCGTCAGGAGAAGTGAACGAAGGCAGCGCTGCCAACCTCTCAAGCGGGAAAAAAATTGGGGGTGTTTCCACTGGCAGAATGTGCCGACTCGTTTTGGGGGGGAACACCGCTTGGGAGAGCGCCATGTCAATGACCTCAACTTTGGTCAGTTCATCCAAGCCACATCCCGGCCAAACCCCCAATTTAATTGAGTCGTCAGCGAGGTAGTCCACGCAGATGGCTGGAACGCGTTTAAGTTGGAGCAAATGGGCAATGGAATGCCGATGATGTCCATCCAAGATGGCACCTGTATGCTTGTCCACGATGAGCGGTTTGGTGTATCCACCCCAACGCTTGGTCATTTCGAGGAGCTTATCCCTGTTTCTTGGTTTGATTTCTTCATGAGCCTTCAACCACTCGAGAGGCACGAGTTCGACATCGTCATCTCCCCAAGACATTGACACCTCCTGCCCCGCTCGTCACATAATGCTTTTTCACGGCCAGCCCACGACACAGGCAAGAGGGGCCCGAATGTCATCAACCAAAACCCTCCTTGAAGGCCTTGAGGCCGACCTTCCTGGTGCGCCATGCCCTCCTGCCCTTCTCCGCTGGCTCGCTTCCCTTCCAGATGACCTGCTCGCTGTGCTCCAAACGCTTGCTGAGGATGGGGCAGGGACGTGGTTGGTGGGCGGATGCGTGCGCGATGCGTGGCTTGGCCAGCCTTCGGTGGACATCGACCTCTGCACAACCTGTACGCCAGAACGAATGCTGGTGTTGTTTGGTGACCAAGCCATCGCCACCGGACTTGAGTTTGGTACCATCACGATCAAAGGAGTCGGGCGGCATTACGAAGTCACCACCCTCCGAACCGAATCGCTCTATCGGGACGGTCGAAGGCCCGAGGAGGTGACGTGGGGGTCCTCGTTAAGCGAAGACCTGAGTCGTCGAGATTTCACCTTCAACAGCATGGCCGTTGACGTCGCTCGGCAAATTTTGTACGACCCTTACGATGGGACATCCGATCTGCAACAACGCTCCATTCGCGCCGTTGGCGATGCCAACCTCCGATGCCAAGAGGATGCTTTGCGTATCCTTCGTGCTTACCGGTTCATGCGCCGTGACGAAGGTCCTCTATGGCACATTGACCATGCATTAGCGACGGCTCTTTCTCAGCACAGCACCCGTTTGCGGATGGTGGCCATTGAGCGTCGTTGGATGGAATTGGAAAAAATACTGACTGGACAACGCCCCGGTGAAGTCCTTGAAAAAATGCAAACCGACGGTGTTCTTCGCCACGTGCTGGAGGAATTCGCCGTCCTGAATCCCCACCTCTTTACGGTCTTGGACGATGCAGAACTCAACCAGCTCTCGCTGGCTCAACGGCTTGCCTTGCTGATGATTGAATACCCCACCAAAGAAGCCATGAAGCAAATGGATGCCCTCCGCACCTCAAAAGCACTCCAACGCACCACGGCCAGTTTTCACGAGCAATTGGGCCACCTGCCGGCGCCACGAAAACCCCAACTTCGGGTGTTCAACCACGTGCTTGGAAACGGTGCTAAAGCCCATCTCTCGATTCTTCGGTCGTGTTGCAACGCTGCCATCAATGTCCATACCGGACTTCCCCTTCTCGCCGAAACCGTTGATGAGATCATGGCCTCCTGGACCGAACTCCGCGGAAGCCCTGCACCGGTTCCTTGCCTCGTTGATGGGCATTGGATCATGGCCCGAACAGGAACCGTCGAAGGAAGGCGCTTGGGTCGACTCAAGCAATGGCTTCACCGAATTCAAATCGAAGAGGAAATCACTGACCAAAACGGAATGGAAACCGCACTTAGTCGATTGCCCTTCAAACACGGTTCACCCGAAGATTGGCCCACCGTCTCGTTTCCCTAAAGTGGCGGCATCAATTTGATGTGGCGGTAGGTCTTGGGCGCATCATGGCCACCATCGATTTACCCGAAAAGGAAGCGTTCAATCAGCAAGTTGTAGCCATTGAACGACGCATTGAGGGCATCACACGAAGCAACAACATGGCGGGCTTGCTCAATAACAACTTCAAGAAATGGCTTTCAAGTTCGTCAATGTCGCCACTCAAGCTGACCGAAGAACTTGACACCAACAATGACGGCATCATTTCGGGGGATGAATTCGCATCATTGCTCGGAAAAATGACCGGTGAACGCCCGCCTGAATGGGTGGTTGAATTGGTCTTCTCCTTCGTGAATGCCGACGTCAAAACAGGCATTCCACTGAACGATTGGATGGCTTTCCTCGCCGCCAGTGGCCTTGATATCCCTGACGAATTGTTCAAGGAAAAAATAGAGGTCACCGGTTCAATCGGTATTTTGGAAGAGCAAATCACCGCCGGCGATGAGATTTCGGTTACGGTTTCCTTCAATGTCGATGTTGTGGCCTACGAGTTCTCCATCATCGAGGTGAATTCGGGAGGAGCCTTGCTCGACCTAATAACGCCAAATGCAGACATGGACCGTCCTGATTTTGACGAATTTCAAATTGAATTGAGCACTCCCGGCGACTACCGCGCTGAACTCCGCCACCTTGGCCTTCGTTTGGACGAGCACCGAATCGTCGTTCATCCGCGTGTTGAAGCGGTCAAAGGAGACCCAGTGGTTGAAGAATCAACCCCCGCTGAAGAGCATCCTCACGAGGAGGTTCACGGTTCAGAGGAAGGCTTTGGGGCATTTGTCACCCAAATTGAAAACGTCAAGTTGCGAAGCGAAGCACAAGCCCTCATCGCCGATTCACCAGCCTTCGTTGTTGAATGCACCATTCAATCCGTTTCCAAAACCCTGCTGGGCATGGGTCTCTATCGAAACGGCTTCACGGCTCACTGTGTTTCCGATGATGGAATCACGATGCGAGTGATGCTCAAACCTTGTGAAGTACCTCCTCAGGCAGGAGAACGTTTTGACAGCACCGTTTCCTTGCACGATTGGGACGTGGCCTTGAAGCAATTGATTTGCTTGGAAGCGTGATCACTTCAACGCTCGAGCGATCACGATGCGCTGGACCTCTTGGGTGCCTTCGTAAATTTGCGTGATCTTTGCATCGCGGAAGAATCGCTCAACGGGGAACTCCTTGGTGTAGCCGTAGCCGCCGAGCACCTGGATGGCACGCTCTGAGACCCACATGGCGGTGTCGCCAGCGAAAAGTTTCGCCATGCTGGCTTCTTTTGAGTGGCGCGGACCGTCAGCGTGGTAGTGCTGCTCCTTGGTCCAAGCTGCTTTGTAGACCAGGAGCCGGGCTGCCTCAATTTGTGTTGCCATGTCGGCAAGGTAAGCCATGATCATTTGGTGGTAAGCGATGGGTTTACCGAAGGCTTCTCGCTCATGGGCGTATTGGAGAGCCGATTCGTAGGCGCCCTGAGCGATACCAAGAGCCTGAGCAGCGATGCCAATGCGGCTGTTGTCGAGGGCATTCATGGCGATTGGGAAACCGTTGCCGACCCCTTTGATGACATTCTCCACTGGGACTTTGCAATCGTTGAGGACCAAAGTGCACGTATCGGATGAGCGGATGCCGAGTTTGTCTTCCTTTTTGCCGACCGAATAACCCTCGTAATCGGCGTCAACGATGAACGCCGTTGTCCCACCGTGCTTTTTTGTGCCGTAATCGGGATGGTCAACGTCCTTTGCAAACAGGACGAGAAGTTTGGCCTGAGCGCCGTTGGTGACCCACATTTTTTCTCCATTGAGGATGTAGTGGGTTCCGTCTTCGGAAAGTTTCGCCTTGCATGACATGGCAGCCGCATCGGTTCCTGCCCCAGCTTCTGAAAGTGAGTATGCCCCTACTTCACCGGCTGCAAGGCGGGGGAGGAAGGTTTCCTTTTGATGTTCATCACCGTGAAGGGCGATGGTCATGGAGCAAAGTCCGACGTGAACACAGAACATCACGGCGAACGATGGATCAACACGAGCCAATTCCTCAATGATGATGGCTTCCGATACATCATCAATGGGTGAGCCGCCATATGCTTCAGGAATGGTGATGCCATGCAAGCCGTATTCGAGGAAGGCTTCCCACTCATCGGAGGGAGGGATTTGGTTCTGGTCTCGGTGTTCGACCGTCGGCGCAAGCACCGTTTCAGCAAAGTCTCTCACCAATTCACGAATCATCTGTTGTTCGTCCGTTTCGCCGAAGTTCATGCCCTCACCGGTCTTTCCAACAGGGGGTGTTTCTTAATCCGTTTGTTTGNTTNNGAANACAAATTNNNCCTCAGTCTTCATATACCACCTGTGGAAGCCGCGATACGAGGCGACGAACNTGGATGACGANATCATCGAATTTGTGATTGCTCAAGACAGAAAATATTCAATGGACCATCTCTGGTTTCAACAGAAAGACCAGAAACTGATGATTGGTGTGAGTGAATTTCTTCGGGTTGAAATCGGCGATGTACTCCGCGTCATCCTCCCCCAAGCAGAAACCGAAGTGGATGAGGGTGGAAGCCTNTTTTCATTGTGGACAGCCGATGAAAAGGTCTCGCTCACCTCCCCGTTCTCTGGACTTATTTCAGACGTGAACGGTGAAGTGGAAATCAACCCCGACCTCGTCAACGATTCTGCCTACAACGACGGCTGGATCATCCTTCTCGAGCCACACGAACTCCAGTTGAATCCCGACGACAAGCAACTGCTTGAGAACCTCATGGAACACCATGAGTACGTNGAGTACCTCGCCGAGTTGTGAGCCGTTATCAAAAAAGGAACGGTTCATCCTCAAGGATGATTAACTCACACACGGACCCATCCTCATGACTGACGCCATGAANGAGCTCCGGTCAAGCCTCCAAGCCGCCCCGGTCATTTGGAAAGGCGATTACCCTTACTTCATTCACCCCATCACCGATGGCGTTCCTCGAATGGACCCCAAAGTACTCAACGCGATCACAAAACTCGTTGTGGACCGGGTGGACTGGAGCAAGGTTGACATGATTCTTGGCATTGAAGCCATGGGGCTTCCGCTCACGGCTCCGCTGAGCATGGCAACCGGCCTTCCACTCATCATCGCTCGAAAACGCTCCTATGGACTTGAGGGTGAAGTGGAAATTGACCAATCCACCGGCTATTCCAAGGGGGCCATGTACCTCAACGACCTCAAAAAAGGTGAACGCATTGCGATCTTGGACGATGTGCTGTCAACGGGAGGAACCCTCGAGGCCGTGATTGAAGGCGTCCGACGTACTGGTGCCGAGGTTACGGACGTCATTGCGGTGGTTGAGAAAGGCGGTGGAATGAAGCGGTTGCAAGGGAATTACCCCGAGATACATATCCAATCTTTGGTTCGTTTGGAAATGGACGGCGCCAAGGTTGTCCTCCTTGACGACGATTAATCCCTTCTTTGATGGGTGCCTTCATGAGGGAGGGGCGCCGCCGACGGTTTGAGGGGAAGCATGGACCTTGACCGCCACGACTTCGAGTTGGACGAGTTGATGGAGCGGATTCGCGCCAACGACAACCGACTGATTGCGCTCCAAGTTCCTGAAGGCCTGAAGATGCAAGCCCTTGAGATGATGGATNCCATCGAGACCGAAACGAGCGCTCAAGTGGTCCTCGCTGCCGACCCTTGCTACGGTGCTTGCGATTTAGTCCATGATAAAATGCAACTGATGGGCGTGGAATTGGTGGCTCACATGGGCCACTCTCAAATGAACATCAATTCTGGAATGCCAACGCAATTCATCAACGTAATCTACGACGGCGACCCCGAACTCAACACCGTTCTTCCCTGGTTGGAACAACATCGAAACATGGCCCAGCAACGGCTTGCTCAGCAAGAGCAAAACGACGAGTTGAGCGAAGAAGAAGCCCAAGAACGCTTCATGGACGCCGTCGGCCGAATGGCGCCGCTCACCAATACAAAACTTGGGCTTGTAGGCTCCATTCAACACCTCCACCTCCTTCCCGAATTTCACGACCGTTTGGAAAAGGCCGGGTTTGANGTGACCATCCCCATCGGTGGCGCACGGCTCTCGTTCCCAGGCCAAGTCCTCGGCTGCAACTATTCCGGCGACGACCCGTCGATTGGCCATTACCTCTTCCTTGGNAGTGGGGATTTCCACCCCATTGGCTTGGTGCTCCACACGGGAAAACCACTGGCCATGCTTGACCCGTACACCGGCGATGCTGAGGAAATGTCGTTGCAACGCATTGAGCGCATTCTGCGGCAACGGTTTGGCCTCATCATGAGTGTCCAAGATGCCAACTCCTTCGGCATCCTCATCGGAGAAAAACCCGGGCAGATGCGACGCACGTTGGCGCTACGCATGAAGCGAATGTTGGCCAAACACGGCAAGAAAGGCTACCTTTTGGCGCTTGAACATGTTGGACCCGAACTCATCGATTTCTATCCCGTGGACGCCTTTGTCAACACGGCTTGCCCTCGCATCGCCATCGATGATGCTGTCAAGTACCGCAAACCGCTCATCACGCCCTTTGAACTTGAAGTTGCACTCGGCGAAAAGAAGTGGGAAACAGGCTACCAATTCGACGAAATTCCTTGAACCGGCGCGAATGGGTTTGACAAAAGCCGTTTCGTCTTCGCTTCAGAGACCACATCTTTTAGAACGGTTGACATCAGCATTCCCTTGATATGGTGGACTATCTTGACCGCATCGGCGCTGGGCTCATCATAGCCCACCCTGAGATGNTGGATTTTGATTACGTGCCCGAGGCGTTGGTCGGGCGAGAAGACATTCAACGAGAATTGGCTTCGAAATTTTCCAATGTCNCCTCTCCCGAAGGTGCCGCTCGTGCGGTCATCACTGGACCAGTGGGCAGTGGGAAAACGGTGTTGGCCAAGACCTTCTGCAGGGACCTTCAGCGGCATCTTGCGGGAAAACGGGAGCTCAAAGTCGCTCACATCAACTGCCGCAATGCCTCGACGAGCATGCGGGTGGCTCAACGCATCCTTCACCAATTTGACCCAGGCCACCCCGACCGAGGGCTCTCCCTCGGAGAAATGCTCCTCAGTCTTCGCAAGATGCTACGAAGAACATCCACGCACCTCATCGTGGTGCTTGACGAAGTGGACCATATGTTGCGCCGTTCAGGCGATGAATTGCTCTACCAATTGCTACGAATTGACGAGGACCAAGACGGAACAGGGACGCTTTCACTGATGCTGATCAGCCAAGAACAAGTGCTTGATGTCCTCGAAACTGCAGTGATCTCAAAGTTTGGTCAATCCAATCACCTTCGCATTCCCTCCTACACGGTGGATGGATTGGAAGGCATTGTTCGTCAACGAGCAGAACTGGCTTTGATTCCCGGAACATGGACCGACGCCACCCTTCGGTTGCTGGCCGAACGGGCGGCGAGCAGCGGGGATGCGCGTCGGGTTATCGAATACCTGAGCGCCGCCGCTGAGCGCTGTGAATTCCGGCAGGACGGGCACAATGAACGAGCCATCACCATCGAAGACATCCATGCCATGAGCGACAACGTAGCGCTTGACACGAGCACTCGCCTCGAGGTCGTGGACGACCTTCCGCCGCAGGGCATGCTGGTGTTGCTGGCCATGTGCCGACGGTTGCGCTCCGAGGAAACGATGACCATGGGCGATGTGGAACGCTTGTATGCGGTTGTTTGTGAAGAATACGAGCAGAAGCCNAAGAGCCACACCACCTTGTGGAAGTACGCCAAACAAATCGAACGTGAGGGCATCATCGCCACCCGGGTTGCAACCGTGCCCGGAGGGCGTGGGCGAACCACTCATCTGAGCATGCCTCACTTCCTTCCAGCCGACATCGCAAACCGACTCGAATTGTTGCTCCCGAAGCGACTCCGCTGAACTTGGCTTCGATGATGCAGACGATGGGGCTAAATACGGGTCTTCGGTCGGAGAAATCCCGAGAGGTGCTCCTATGGCAGGAAATGATGCTGAATTCGTCGCTGTGGTCAATGATACCGATTCCAAAAACGGCGGCAAGTCGTACGCCCTGAAGATTAGCGGCAACAACCACGCTCAGATGCTTGGAAAGCGCATTGGCGACGTTGTTGATGGATTGTTTATCGGAGAAGGCGACAAGACGCTGTCCGGCTACAAACTCGAAATCACGGGCGGCTCCGATAAGACCGGAACACCCATGCGCCGAGATTTGGAAGGCGGTAACCGCCAATCCATCCTCGTCACCCAATCCACTGGATACAAGGGTGAAGTGATTGTCAACAAGAAGAAGGGCGGCGAGCAGAAGCGATTCCGCTACAAGCCCGATGGGCTTCGCAAGCGTCGTAATTTCCGTGGAAACACGGTCACGCAAGACACCCGTCAAATCAATCTCAAAGTGGTTGAGTCCGGCAAAAAGCCACTCGCTACCATCCTCGGCGCTGAGGGCGAGGAAGCATCGGAGTGAACCCGAGAGGGTAATCGCAGGACATGAGGGGGAGGAAGCATGGCACGAAAGCTTCCTGCCCAACCTGAAGTNAACATCGGCTTGGTCGGCCACGTCGACCATGGAAAAACAACGCTCACACAAGCCTTGTCTGGTGTTTGGACCGACACACACTCCGAGGAACGCAAGCGTGGTATTTCGATCAAACTTGGTTATGCTGATACGGCCTTTTACAAGGACGATAACGGACGGTACTATGCCACCGGTAAGCGACCAGATGGTGCGAAGGACGTTGAATCTGAACTGGAACGTGTGGTTTCGTTTGTTGACGCTCCAGGCCACGAGACGCTCATGGCCATCATGATCACAGGCGCCTCCATCATGGACGGTGCCATGCTGATGGTCGCTGCCAACGAGACTTGCCCACAACCACAAACCCGGGAACACCTCATGGCGCTTGAAATTGCAGGCATCAAAAACATCGTTATCGTTCAAAACAAAATCGACCTCGTTTCCAAGGAACGGGCCATGGAGTCACATGCTGAAATCAAAACGTTCCTTGAAGGAACAATTGCCCACGACGCCCCCATCATCCCTGTATCCGCTCACCACGACGTGAACCTTGACGTCTTGATTCAAGCCATTGAAGCGACCATACCCACTCCCGACCGTTCCAAAGACAAGCGCTCAATCATGCACGTTGCACGGTCCTTTGACATCAACCGGCCAGGAACGCGACCCTCAAAACTCCGTGGAGGCGTGATTGGTGGTAGCATCGTCGAGGGTGAATTCTCGGAAGGCGACGAAATCATCATCGGGCCCGGTCGAAAAATCGAGAAGGGAAACAAGTCGACATGGGAACCCATTGAGGCCGTGGTCAGCAGCATGCAAGGCGGCGGTTTGAACCTCGATACCATGCACGCTGGAGGCCTGTGCGGCATGGCGACCTTCCTCGATCCGTCCATCACCACCTCCGATAACCTCTCTGGACAAGTTGTGGCGAGAAAAGGAGACCTCCCCGAAATCCGCAACAACGTCGCCGTTGAAGTGAACTTGATGGAACACATGGTCTCGGGCGACCTCTCATCCAACGAAAAAATTCAACCCCTGCGAAACAACGAGATGTTGATGCTAAACGTTGCCACTGCGACCTCGGTGGGCGTGACGAGGAACGCAGAAAAAGGACGAACAAACCTCGAATTGCGGTTGCCAATTTGTGCTGACAAGGGCCAACGAATCTCGCTTTCTCGTCGNATCGGATCCAGGTGGCGCCTGATCGGGTACGGAACCATCGTTTGAGGTGTAGCCGATGCAGCACGTGCTCATTGATGCATGTGGATGGGTCGCTTGCATGAACGCCCAACTCAACGTTGAGCGCGACCTTGAAGCCTTGCTGGGGCCGTGNACCTGGGTTCTGCTTCCAAGCGTTGAACAGGAATTGGTCCGCCTTGAGGCTCAAAGCTCGAAAAAGAACCCCCTCTTGCTGAGCCTTCTCCGGTCCAGAGCAGAACGCTATGNCCCGGACATTGAAGGGCACACCGACGATGAAATCTATGCCTGTGCCCTTGAGATGGNCTGGGCCACCCTCACGGTTGATACGGCTCTAAAACACCGACTCTACGAAGCCAACCTTCGGGTGGTNGAGGTGCGTCAAAACACCCATCTCTACCTTGTAGATTCGCTATAGAACAATCAAGGTAGCGTGAATAAGACGTCGTCACCGTGCCCGTCAAGCCAACCGATCTTGACACCAGCATCAATCCAAGCATGCGCATAATTGATGGCTCCAAACGCTCGAACAAGGTCGCCCGTTNTCAAGAANTGACGTGCATCCGAGGCGTAATCATCGGCCATGCGGAGCATGATGGACAAGTGAGCCGCTTCAGAAGAACCCTCCACCACGGACGGTGTCGCTTTTGCTCTGGCCCGCCTGGTGATGTCAAGGTACGACTCCACGCGCTCAACGGTAAGGGTGGTGCCTTCATCGGTCATTCCCCTCCCTCCTTTTGGCGTTTGAGCAAATCACGAGCATCCTCTGTGCGACCCAAGGCCTCGTAGAGTTCAATCGCCAACGAAAGTTTCCCATGTTCCTCCGCTTCCTGAGCCCGCAGGAACATCTGACGGCGTTCCTCCCAATTTCTTGCCATTGCCGCTTCGGCTGCCGCCTTGTAGCGACCCTCACGCTCAGCGTCGGCAAGATGAGGCGCTGTCCACCGACGTACCAAGCCATCACGTGTGGCGGTTGCCATCGCATCGGGCGTGCACAATACAAGCAGGTCTCCGAGGTTCATTCCTTGGGTCAGCGGGAGGTCTTCACTTGATTCAGCTGGCCCGTCGGTCATGGAGATGAGATGGCCTTCAATTCCAAGAACCCACCATCCATCGCCGCTTCGAACAGCACTCATGGGCTCTAAACTGCCGTGTTCAAGATGATTGAGCATGTCCCAACCAAATGGATGTGGAACGCCTTCCCAAAGTCCACCGTCGCTGCTTTGCAAGAGCAGGCGCCCTTGGGAAAGTGTGGAACACCAACTCCAAGACCGTTCTTCCAACTTACGTTTGCGATCCTCTCCNGTCAGCCGTCCACACCAAAGGTGACCTTCGGGGTCTTGCCAGAGAAGGTGTTCTCGGTCCAACCACCCAACCAAGCGGCGGACTGGTCCACTNTCGACGCGACGAATACCTCTCCCGTGTTGAGAAAACAGGTGAATTTCGCCTTTTCGTCCGGCCAAGGCCCACCCTCCACCTGGACGAGGAGAAAGGTCGCTGAATCCTCCAGGAGCACTGCGGCCCTCGTTGATCATGGAGCCGTCACTGGTGTTGATCAGATAGAAGCCATGGGCCGCCAGCAGGCCAACCGTTCCCTGCGTGGCCTGAGCTGCATGGACTTTGAACGGTACATCCACCTTCCACCGACTCTGCCCATTGGCTTCGAGCAATTCGAGTTGTAGACCCGAACTCACGAGGAGGCCTCCTTCAACGGCAGCGACGGTAGCAATTCGCCCGTCAGCCTGCCATGACCATGCAATGTTCCAAGCCATCAAACATCACCTCCTACGGCGCCCCACGCCATAAGTTGGGCCCTCGCGGCTTGAGTAAGGGAAAACTTGCGAGAGCGCCCAACCTGCTGCACTTGCAAGATCCCATGCTTGAGAAGACGATTGCTGATTTGAGAGAGGCGCGCCCGCTTGATGCTCAAAAACGCCAAAATGGATTCATCGGAGGGGGAATAATTCCGTTGATGAGCAACAGAAACCACGTAACTCTCGGACGGGTTCAACGAACTCAGGGCGTGTTTGTCAAGGGCATAAGCTTCCCGTGGTCCTTCACGCTCCCGATACCGTTGCTGCAAAAAGGACAGCAGGCCCTGATGATGGAGCGTTGGGCTCGGAGTTGGTTGCAGCAGGGCCATCAACCCATTCAACGCCTCAAGCATGGCGACGTCGGGCAACGGTTGAGACGCTTCGCCACTGTTGGAAAAAGGCTGACCAAGGTCTGCACTCACCGGTGCATCGGACAGCGATGGATCGTCAACAAACCCAACTTCGTCATGGAGCAACATTGCTGATTCTTCCTCGGGAATGGGTTCTTCGGAGGGAGATGGCATCAGCGTCTCGCTGACCCAATACTGGTGCTCGTTGGATGCATCAACCAATTCATTCTGTGTGACCTGTTCATCCTCCGTGTTGTTGGACTTTGCCAAATTCGCATCCTTGTTGCGCCGAGCGAGGTTCTTGAACATCCCTTGCACGGGGGTTGAAGGCCCACCACTCATGGCATCTGCATCGATGATTGGGGTGTTGAAAGGCGTGGCTTGAAGCGGTTCATCGTTGTCTTGAGCCTCCGACAATTTCCCCATGTCCAATTCAAATCCAATGGAAGTTGATTCTTCTAGTTCGTCAAAAATTGACAACGGCTGGTCCAAAAGGTCGGCCCTCTGGTCCCAAGGCATTGAAGCATCAATCACGTCTGAGGATGGTGCCTCTGCGGTCTTTTTGGCCTCTTCATTGGACTCCGGTACGGCGGATTGTGCGCCCTTGGCCTCCGTTGTGTCCGTGCGTTCACCCATCAAACGATGCAGCGATTCAGGCTCATCCCTCGGTTGAATCTTTGCAGAGGTGTCAACGAAGGGCGTCGATGAGCCCTGAGATTGGCCCATGCGGATGCTGTCCACAGCATCCCTCAAGAGCGTGATGACCGATGCAGGGTAGCCGTCGCAATCATCGAGGAGAGCCGTCGCATCATTCATTGAAAACTCACTGTCAACCACGCCGACCGATGCTAATCGTTGCCGTACAAGGGTCATCACATCGCCTGCAGAAAACGGGGAAAGCCGAAGAATCTCGAATCCCTCAACCACCGTTGAAGGAAGTTGATGCCGCTCCTTGACATCGCAAACGAGCACCAAGAGGGCATTTAATCGCTCGAGGGAAGAATGAGCGTCCCGCAACGCCACTTCAAGCACCGATAGATCACTGGCAGGCACGTCAATGACAATCATGGGAAGTTTGTCGTTAAAACTGTACATCTCATTGACCAAATCATTCACCAGTTCAGTTCGGTCAAGGGGAGGCTCAACCCCGATCATCTGACGGTAACACATGTTGAGGAGAGAGGTTGCAGGGGAATGAGCGGGCAGGTGATCGATGGTGGCTGAGGCGCCAGCATAGGGCTTGAGGCATCGCACAAGCGATGTCCTCCCTGAACCCAATGGCCCCAGTAACATGATTCGGCGTGCTGAGCGAATTCTCAAGAAGCCCTGGAGGCGATTGAAGGCGTCTTCACGCCCAACCAGCTTTCCAGATTCTCCTGCTTCAAGCGGGCGAATGGAAAATGGGTTTTCATCCAAATACGGCAGGCCATAGGCATGCGTTTCTCGAACCATGGACGCACAACTCCATCCAAGTATATGATGTTTGACGAAACTCACCGGTATGACCGTGCCGTTACGAAGCGTTAGTCGGGCAACGGGGGTGAGGAAATGTACCGCATTAACGCACAATTAACGTATAATTAACGCGTTAATCAAAGCGTTAAACCCGTTAATCCTGATGAGAAAACACCCCCAAGCAGCGATTGATTCAAGGAACGAATCCCCCAGCCTCAGCATGGGAGCGCCATGCCGGTTGACAACAGTCGAGTCAAAGGATTGTACAAACTCAGCGTCCAAGAACGACGTGAATTGGTTGCCAAAGCAGCCCAACTCAGCGATGAGCATGTTGACGCTCTTGCCGCCCATGGAGAACTGGATGAAACCGCTGCAGACCGAATGATCGAGAACGTCATTGGGACCATGTCCCTCCCCGTCGGCGTTGCCACCAACTTTGTCATTGACGGGAAGCACTACTTGATTCCTTTTTGCCTGGAAGAATCAAGCGTGGTGGCAGCCGCATCCAACATGGCCAAGCGGTGTTTGGGCCACGGAGGTTTTTCCACCAACAACGACGACCCCATCATGATTGGACAAATCCAAATGCTTGAGGTGGGAGATGTTGAGCAAGCAACCACCCACATCCTCAACGCAAAGGATGAACTGATTGAATTTTGCAACGACGTACCCTCCCGCATGATTGCGCTTGGAGGCGGATGCAAAGACATCCAAGTCCGCCAACTTCCAACGCCCATTGGCACCATGCTCATCGTTCACCTACTGGTTGACTGTCGAGACGCCATGGGGGCAAACGCTGTGAACACCATGGCTGAACGGGTGGCCCCTCGAATTGAAGCCTTGACGGGTGGGAGAGCCCACCTACGAATCCTTTCCAATTTGGCAGGCCACCGCCTTGCTCGAGTCTCTGGAGTGTTCACGCCCGAAGAAATGGCGACCAATGGGGCCAAGGAAGAGGGGGAGGCCGTTATTGAAGGCATCTTGGAAGCCCACGCATTCGCCGTGGAAGACCCTTACCGAGCGGCCACCCATAACAAGGGCATAATGAACGCCATTAGCAGCGTTGCTCTTGCGTGTGGACAGGACTGGAGGGCCATTGAAGCGGGTTGCCATGCTTGGCCCACGCTGACCGATGGCCGATACACTTCAATGTCACAATGGACCAAAGACAGCGAAGGGAATTTGGTGGGCTCAATGGAACTCCCCATGGCCGTTGGCATCGTAGGAGGGGCCTCCAAAGTCCACCCAGCTGCTCGCGCAAACCTGGCCATTTTGGGCGTTGAGACTGCTCAAGAACTCGCTGGCATCATTCTTTGCGCTGGACTGGCGCAAAACCTTGGAGCCTTGCGTGCGTTGTCGACCAAGGGAATCCAAGCCGGCCACATGAAACTTCATGCCAAAAACATGGCCGTGAGTGCTGGCGCTGTTGGGGATGAAGTTGAGGCTTTGGCTGCTCGTTTGCACGCCCATGAAGGGCATCGTACGCAAAGTTTGGTCGAAACGTGGTTGGCTGAAATGCGCCAAGGTTGAAGCTCATTCTTCCTGTGAAACTGGAAGCGAGGCTTGGACCGTCCCTGTTTCATCGGATTCCTCTCGAAGAATCTCTTTTCGATCTCCGAGTTCGTCAAGAAGGCCGCTTGATTGTACCTGCTCTCTGAACCAGGCTTTGACCTTCTTTCGGTCCGTATGGGGGCAACCGAAGGCCTCAGAAAACCTTCTTGTGGTGGCCAAACGGCGGGTGTTCCCATCTTTTCGACGGTCGATCATGCCGTGCTGTGCAAGCTCCCGAACGTAGTCGTAGGCCTTCTGTCCAAGAAGTTCCACCAAACGGGATTGTGGCATGGGTTGATGGTAGGCGATGAGCGCTGCCGCCTTCAACAACTTTGGCGGCATGTCGGTTTTGGTCTCCCGTGGCAGGTGTGAGGCGATGGCGGGTTTGACTTCAAGCGCCCAACGGTCGCCCACCTCTGCCAGTTGGAGCACCCCTCCCTTCCGTCGCTTGAGTGTCGCTTGGAGGGAGCCGAGGCAATCCAACATCTCGTCTTCATCGTAACCAAGTACCTTGGAGAGTTCCGCCACGGACATGGATTTGCCCGAACTGAACAACGTGGCTTCAATCAAGGACTCCAACGGTAACTCGGTCATGCACTCACCTCTACTCCACCAACCAATCGTGCTCGTTCAACATCGCATCGGTCGTTTCGGCCTGAATTGACTCCTGCGAGGCCTCTGACGACAAGGCCGCCGCTTCCTTGGCCGCTTTGGCTTCGATTTTCGCTTGCCTTCTCGCCTCGCGTTCCTCAGCGACACGGGCACGCTCAGCGATGGCCTCCATGCGGTGCTCTGAACCCGTGGTTTGGCCCCCAAGGGCCTCAGCATCCTCAGCCATGAGGGCCTCGACTGCTTCGAGAACTTCGTTGAAAGACGTAAGATCAGGCCAGAGGTCTTCGATCATGATGTTTGCAACCTCTTCCCCTTCCTGGGAAATGCTGGCCATTCGGCGGTGTGTCAAGAACAAACCTGCGATGAATGAAGCCACAAAGGCTTCGCTTTCCGGGTCTTCAAGGGATGAACCAAACGTAGAGAGCAGCAGTGGCTTGAGTTTCGCAATGACCTTCACAAGAGGTACAACGGTGGATTGGGCTTCACTGCAGGTCGATTTCAAGGCGTTCCAACATCGCTCAATGTCACCTTCAAGGTCTTCATTATGCATTCTGCCACCCACGTTCTCGAGGTACTCGCTCAATTCTTGCTCATGCTCAAGGCGATTGATTTCACGTTGCTTGAGGGTTTCCGCATCGTCAGCGGCGTCCTTGAACGCCGAAAGCAATTCAGCCAAGGTCACGGGTCGACCTTCATCCCGCCGCACACGTTCGTCAAAGAAATTCGTTAACATCTCATCCGCATCGCCATCAAGAACCGATTGCGTAAAGAAAAACGCCTCATCGTCGTATTCACTCTCCCATCCAAAGGCATGTTCATCTTCCCATTCTTCTTCTTCAACGGGTTGGATTTTCTCAAAAAGAACAGCGGATTGATGATGAAGAACTTCCCAAGAAAGACGTATCAATCGCCCACACGCCGCCAAGTCAAGGTTTTCTCCGTCCTTCACACGCTGGGCAAAGACATTGAGGAACGCCGAGAGGTCAACGTCCCACGGATTGAATTCTTCCTCCCGAACGAGGGAGAGCACCAGCGCTACAGATCGGTCAAACGGGTCATGCAGGCTTTGATGTTCTGCCTCTTCAGTGGCAGCGATGGCTGCAATGCGCTGACCGAAGGATTCTGCATCCTCCCTCTCTTCCCCTTGTCCGAGAAGTTGGTCAATGATCTCCTGCTGGAGAAACCAACGGTCGAGCATGCTTTGTTCTTCAGCCATGAAACCACCTCACTGCTCTTCAGATTCAACCACGCTTTCGGACAAAGAATGTGCTTCATCCACCTCAGGTTCACTTGCTTCAGCAACCTTGGCAGCAACTTCGGCTCGCTCGTTGATGTCTTCAGTAAACTCCTGTGTCCGCTCCATCAAACCAC
Organism: Methanobacteriota archaeon; assembly: GCA_002714305.1. Taxonomy (GTDB): domain Archaea; phylum Thermoplasmatota; class Poseidoniia; order Poseidoniales; family Poseidoniaceae; genus Poseidonia. The sequence continues at coordinate 18,473 of PAWY01000019.1, forward strand.
CCATGGTCGATTCCTGTGGCGGTTCTTGTTCGCCATCGTCGTGCATGTGCGCAAGCAGGCCTCCCAAACTCTTGGGAACTTCGAGGGCATCTGGAACAACCGGCATGTCTTCTGCCGCTGCCACCGCATCAAGAATTCGACTCTCGTTCTTATCGGCGTCCTTCTGGGCCTCCTTGAGCGCAGCCTCACCAAGAGCGATGGCTCGCTCACGGTCAAAGTCGAGAATGCGGCGGCTACAACCGTCTCCACCGTGCGTGATGCCAATGTGATGGTCAGCCAGCTTGAGGGAGACTTTTCGCAAGGTGACCATGATGAATTGGGCACGCTGGCTTCGTTTTCGGCACATCTTCGCAATTCGCTCTGCGTTGTAGGCGTCGAGGTTTTGGTCAACCTCGTCAAAGTAGTAAAAGGGACTTGGATCGTAATCTTGAATGGCAAAAATCAGAGCCAGCGCAGCCATTGATTGCTCTCCACCAGAGAGTTGTTGACGGCTGACCTTTGACGATTTTCCGCGTGGTTGGGCCCACAGTTCAAGACCTCCTTTGAACGGCTCTTCGGGGTTCTCGAGGAAGAGTTCACCGCGACCACCGTCGGAGAGTTCATTGTAGGACTTCTTGAAGTTCTCATTGACCTTTTCCAAGACATCCACCAAGCGCTCCTTACGCTGGGATTCGAGTTGTTCTGTCACCTCGATGAGGTGCTTGCGACGAGCCTGCAGTGTGGCGAATTCATCCTTCATCAAATCGAGGCGAGCTTGGCACTCGTCGTACTGTTCAATCGCCATCATGTTGACGTTTCCGAAGTTGTCCATACGACGTTGGAGGTTTCGAAGTTCTCGTTCCAACTCCCCCACGTTCTTCAGGCCATCTGGCAGATCATTGAGCGAAAGATTCGCATCGATCAATTCCTGACCCATGAGTTGAACCTCGCCTTCTTTTTCGGCGATGGTGCGCATCANTTCCTCGGCCAGCCGGCGGTTGTTCTGGGCTTGAGTCAAGCGTTCCTCGTTTCGAACACGAAGCGTAGCACGTTGGTCAGTCAATTCTTGCCGCTCGGTTTCAAGTCCTTGATTTTCCTCAAGGTAGACGGCTTGTTCGTCTTTCTTTGCCTTGAGAGCGAGGCGATCGGTCGCCAGGTTTGCTTCAAGTTCATCGATTCGGACCAGTCTGGATTCTTTGCTCTCGTCCAAGTCACGAAGACGTGCCTGAATCTCGTCAACACGCCGTTGCAGCACCGTTTGGTGACTCGCACCGCTGCTCAAGGTTTCCTCGGCTTTTTCTTTGTCCCCCTGAGCACTCACTCGGAGCAGGTTGGCTGCATGCATGCGTTCACGCAAATGCTCGGGGCTGGCCGCCTCCAGGGCCTCTTTGGCTGTTTGGTNGGCATCTTTTGCACTCGAGAGGGTTCGGTCAGCCGCATCCAAGCCTCGCAAGGCATCCTGAGCATTTTGGCGAACTTCGTCCAATTTNCCTTCCAAACCGGAAACAACGTCCAAGGCCTTCTTGTGCGCTTGGCCCGTCTGTTTTTGTTCGGCTTTCACCTCACGCACTTCGGTGGCATGAGAATCGTCAACCATGGCGTTGATTTTGTTTCGAATCAGTTGTTGATTGGACCGTGCCTCTCGAAGCGCTTCATTGACGGTGCGTTCCATCAGATGGTACTTGTCCACCTCTGCGGTGTACTTCTCAACCTCCGAAGCACCCTGAATTCTTCCGCCGAAGGCGATGTTCATCTTTCGCTTGGACCCACCCACCATGGCTCCGCCGGATTCAATCACATCGCCACGAAGCGTCACAAAGCGAGTCCCACCCATGTATTGTCGGGCGATGCTCAGGTTTTCCACGATGAGTGTGTTTCGCAAAGCAAAGCGAACGGCTACATCGATTCTGGGGTCATAATCAAGCATTTCATGGGCGAATCCGAGGACACCCTCCTTTCGAGAGGTCATGACNGTCTTTCCACCCGCCCTCGAACTGCTCAGTTTGTTGATCGGCAAGAACGTGGCCCGGCCTGCTCGGTTTTCGGCAAGCCAACGGATGGCATTGGCTGCATCTTGGTCGGTTTCGACAACAACGGAAGCCATACCGGCTCCGATGGCGGTCGCCAAAGCAACCTCGTGGGCGCTGTCTTTTGGAGCGCAAAGTTCAGCCACGGTGCCGATGATGCCGCGTAATTCTTGATTGTCNCGCGCAGCAAGAACGGCACTCGCTCCACCCGCCAACCCTTTCGCTCCGGATTTTTGCTCCATCTCGGCCTTGGCCAAATTGAGAGCACGCTCCGCCTCACGGAGTTTGACCTCGATTCGAGTTCGGTCCTCTGCGAGTTGAGACTCAGCCCGCTGGGCGTCGGTGAGTTGTTGGGCAAGCGCATTGCGGTCGTATTCAGGAGCCTCATCGGAAAGCTCTTCCAAGCGAATTCCAAGTTCGCCAAGGGCGAGGCGTAGTTCCTCACTTTCCTCTTGAGCCGTGGCCAACTGTTGTCCGACCAAATCCGCTTCAACGGCTAACTTGTCAACTTCGCTTTGAGCTTCGCTGCGCTGTTTCTCTTGTTCCTCAACGAGGCCTTCTGCGGCGACCAACGCCTCGGTAAGGTGCTGATTTTGTTCTCCGGCGGTCGCCAGCGCCTGACGAACGCGACCCTCTTCATCTTGGGCTTCCTTCAATTGCTCAAGCGCCTCAGCAAGGGCTGAGTTGGCCGATTGCAGATTCGAAACAAAGGCTGAGAGTTCTTCTGATGCCTCAGACAATTGTTCAGAGATTTGGACCGCTTCCTCGGCCTCATCTTCATCTTCCTTGGCTGCTTCCGACAAACGGTCATTGTTGAGTTCTATGGCTACTTGAAGGGCTTGGATGGCCAGACCGAGCTCGGAGGTCTCCCCGCCGGTGAGTTGATTGATTTCACGCTGTATTTCCGCTATTTTGTCATCCAATTCGATGAGGGCTTTCTCGGTGGCTTTGTGTTCATCAAGAAGCGTTTGACTTTGAGCGAGGTACTTCTGACGCTCCTCGATGTGGAAGGCCAACTCATTCTTCAGGGTAGCATAACGAGACTGAAGCAGCATGGCGTTGGTGACGTGAATGGCGTCGCTCACCTCCTTGGCTTTTTGAGCGACATGCCGCTCTTTGGCCAGGGTTGAGAGCCGTTCGAGTTGCTCCTTTTCGAGCAACCCGATGCGGTCGAGGTAATTCTCAACCATGTCCTTCTGTTTGTTGGCTTTGCGAATTTCATCATCGTAGGACGTCACGCCTGCGACGTTGTCAAGCACCTTTCGGCGTTCATTGGCCGTCATCTTGGCCAAACTCGTAACGTCGCCTTGAAGCACGATGTTGTAGCCATCAGGTCGAGCGTTCGCAGCCCCCAACAAGCGGTGAAACACCTTCTGCGTGCTGTCTTCACCGTTGAGCTTGTAGGTCGTGACCGGGTTGTTTGAAGCCGTGAGTCGGATGCTGCGGGACATTCGGATTTCTTCTTTGTTCAAAGGAAGACGGCGCCGGCCATTGTTCATGACCGGATTGGCAAAAACAAGGGTGACGGAGCACTCTCGTGCTGGTTTGGAATTCTTCCCTCCATTGAAGATAAGATCGGTTGAATTTTGGGCCCGAATCACACGGTTTGATTTGGGGCCGAGAACGAATTGAATGGCATCTCCACAGTTTGATTTCCCCGAACCGTTTGGACCAGTGATGGCCGTAAATCCTCGGTCGAGGGGAACGGTTACTTCACCCTTGAATGATTTGAAATTGAGCACTTCAAGTGATTTTAGGTACATCCCTATCCCTCTTGTGATGGAACTTTGTTCTCATCACTTTCACAGCACGCGTTCATTAGGGGTTTTAAACAATCCGAAGAATCACGGCTCAGTACCCCGGTTTTCAGGGGTCAAAATTCATCGCCGAGGGGGTTAGAAAACACCTTGATTGTTGCATTTTTTACAACCGGCGCCTCCACAATAAGGGCAAGTGGCCATGACGAGCAATTTGCTTCGACGACGGCTCATGGCAAGGTCCTTGTCGGAGCGCAAGAACCGCGACCGATCGGTGCGTTCAAGCGTCTTTTTATTGTGCTTTTCTGAATTGAAGAAGGAGGAACGGAAAGCGCCGGCCTTTTCCCTTCTTCGTTCCAGCTTGTCCCGTGTTTGGGAGACAGCTTCTGCTTCCCAGTATTTTGGCCCCCTCATCATGATGACACCGAAAACGGCGAACATGATTTGGACGACCCAGGGTTGAACAGGAAACGGAAAGAGCGTGGCAAGACCCTCGGAGCTGGCCGAGGAGGGCAACAAGGAAAAACGGTCCAAAACGGCGAGCGAACACAAGGTGGCACCCATGATGAAACCAACTTTGCGCAGGCGCCTTGCCCAGCCTTTGTTTTGTGGCAATTCAAAGCCGTAGACGAACAAGAACAAGCCCTCCATCAGCATGAGCACGTCGGCGCCTGACCACTGCCCCACCTCACCCAAACAATACGAGGTGCCGCTCGACCGGAGTTCCTCCTCGACGGCGTCAAAGGAACAACTTGGCTCAAACATCAGAAAAGCATCCAATTTGTACCCTTCCGCCCCGTCAATAACCCTGGGAGCGACGCTCCCAAACTGCACATTGACGACCACGAAGAGCATCATCAATGCCCCGAAGATGGTGAGGATTTTTCTCATTGACAAACCAAACACGAGAGGGACCTCATGGCTCCTAACAGCCTCCGATTCATAGGGATTGCGAGCGCCCAAGGAATGTTGCCCCGCCATCACCGTCAAGAAGGGGGATGGAGAGGGAACGGCAAGGAGGGATGAACCATGGCCCACATCGCCATCATTGGCAGCGGCATTGCCGGCTTGTTTGCGGCGAGTAAACTGGCAGATGCAGGCCACCAAGTAACCGTGGTCACAAAAAAGCGACCAAAGGACTCCTCAACAAATTGGGCCCAGGGCGGCATTGCGGCCATCCTTGACAAGACCAACCACGAAGGCATGGAATCCCATGTTCAAGACACCCTACGGTCCGGAGACGGGGCATGCGATGAGGCGGTGGTTCGCTCGATCATCCATGAAGCAGGAGAGCGCATCCGGGATTTGATTCAAATCGGTGTTGAATTCGAAAAAGAAGGAAACGGGAACTACTCATTTATTCGAGAAGGCGGACATTCGACCAAGCGAATTCTCCACGCCAAAGATGCCACGGGAAAGGAAATTGAACGTGCATTGACGTCCTATGCAAGGGACCACGAGCGCATCACGCTCAAACCCAACACCCTTGCCATTGACCTGATTCAACGCCAACATGGCCATCCCGAGCACGGTGTTGCAGGNGTGTGGTGCCTCGACCAAGACTCCAAACAGGTGGTGACGCTTGAGGCCGATGCCATCATTCTCGCCACGGGAGGAGTGGGGCGGTTGTGGAAACAAACCACCAACCCNGATGTAGCCACTGGAGACGGTTTGGCCATGGCCTATAGAACAGGGGCTTGCGTGGATGACATGGCCTACATTCAATTCCACCCCACCGCCCTAGCATCATCCTCCCCCCGTCCGTTCTTGGTTTCCGAAGCGGTTCGAGGCGTAGGGGCTGTCCTCCTGGATGACAAGGGGCTGAAGGACTGGCAAAACGCCTGTGAGGCAGCCATGGAGGTCGGCGATTCACGGCCATCACCTGACCCTTACTCGTTTACCCTGGACTATACGCCCGAGGGTTCCATGGCCACGCGGGACATCGTAGCAAGGGCCATTGACCAGCAAATGAAAACCCTCGGCACCGCTCACGTTTACTTGATCACGGCTCACCTTGACCTCCCATGGACGGAAAAGTTCCCTACCATCGCTCGCCGTTTGGAAGAGGAAGGATTGATTCTTGGAAAAGATCCGATTCCGGTGGTCCCAGCCGCCCATTACATGGTAGGGGGCATCCGTGTGGACGAAATCGGTCGAGCACATCTTCGCCATACCGACCAGCCAATGCCCCACCTGTACGCCATCGGAGAAGTGGCATGCACGGGCATGCATGGAGCCAATCGCTTGGCCTCGAACAGTTTACTCGAAGCCGTGGTGTATGCCGAGCGAGTGGCTCAACATCTGATTGAACATCCTCCATCCCCGTACGAAGGCGATCACCCCCAATGGCGTGCTGAAGGGCTTGGAGCGTTCAAAGAACATGCACCCATCATTCACGACCGCACGAGCCTGGTGACGACCATGTCGGAAGAGGTGGGNATCGTGCGCTCCAACCAGCGACTAAGCCGAGCCAAACGGCGTCTTGAACTTCTTCACTCAGAGATCGACTTGATGTGGAAAACCTCCCTACCGACCCGTGAAATCGTAGAACTGCGCAACTTGTGCTTGATCGGCCATTTGGTCGTNGAAGATGCGCTGGCTCGCCAAGCGAACCGAGGTCTGCATTACAATGTCGACCTGCTCAAGGATGGCAAGCACGAACCAATGCCACCAAGGTCTGATTGATTGGAACCGCTATTCCATGCTCTTCTGCAAGGACGACAAGAGCCTGATTCAACGACTCAATTTCGGTTGCCCTGCCGGCTTTGATATCTTGAAGCATGCTGCACGTGTTGTCCTTGGTCGACTCCAACACCTCTCGAAGATGGGTCTCAAACTCTTCCTCGTTGGGAAGGGCAACCCGTTCCATGGCAGCCACTTGAGCTGCCTCCCTGTAGACCATCATGCAGGCATTAAACAGGGCAGGTTGGAGCATCTCTCCGTTTTTCAGACCCNCAAGGGCGGCGATTGGATTGATGGCGAGGTTCAACAACACCTTCTGCCAAACCAAGGCCGATGCATCCTCATGGATCCATGGATTCAACCCTGCATCGTGAAACAAGGCGACCACTTTTTGCAAGCCATCTGTCGTCGGCCCCATGGGTGGAAGAGCAAGACCAATCCCTCCAAAACCCGCCCAAACGGTGGTGTCGTCCTCGATGTAGGCACCATGGGTGGTGATGGAAGCCAGCACACAACGGGAATGATGCACGCGGCGAAGCGCTGAAACATGCCCCAGTCCGTTTGACAGAGCCATCACCAAACCATCCGGTTTCAGGAAAGTTGCTGCTGATTTGGCAAGATGGTTCACGGCGTGGGATTTGCATGCAAGAATGACCACGTCTGAACCGTGAAGCAAACCCTGGTCTACCGGGAGTTCTTCACAGGAAAACAAGAAACGTTCGGCTTCACATTCGATGGTTCTGTGGCCCTGCAAGGTGAGGCCTTGGAGCATCTGAATGGCACCTCGTTCACCGCGGACATGGAGGTGGACTTCGGCCTCTGTGCCGGCCAAGGAGGCTGCGACCACCGAACCGACGGCTCCGACCCCAAGCACTGAAATTCGTATACCAATCCCTCACTGATAACTGGAAAGATGGAGCACCACCGCTCCTGCCTCATACGTGAGCCACATGGTTGCCAGCGAGGCATTTGGTGGCGTCAATTCAAAGGATGTGTCTCCCGGAGCAAGGGCATTTCCATCCCAGTTGTGCCCCCAATCCTCTCCAAAACTGCCACCACGGTCAAGACGGAACGGGACGCTGTTGTTGTTTGGATTGTGAACGGTAAACGATGTCATGCCGGTGTTGAGCACCGTCCCGTTGGCGGCAATGGCCCAAGGCGTGGTCCAAAACCGAGAGGTCGTCCCCATCCATGAAACCAGCAACTCCGGCCCCTCAACCACGGTGAACGAGAGACTGGGGTAAGGGTTGAACAACTCCTTGCACAGTGTCATGTTGGCACCTTCGGGCATACGCAAGGTCAGGTTTTGATTGGATTCAATCAAAGGAATGTCNCCCGCAGCCCGAACCTTGGTGTCCCAAATCCAAGCACTGCCGTCTTGTGGGCGAGCTGGGGTGCTGATGCTTGAATTGATGGAGCAATGCTCGGCATCCATGGAAAGAACNCCGCCTTCACCAAGGAGTGCCTCCCAGGACTGACCGCTTTCAGCATGNATGAACCAGCCCTCTTCGGGTACGTGAGCTACCAGTGGCCGACGTTCGGGCAACTGGGGNNNGAAGGTGTCNTTGTTGATGGTCAATTCGCCCATGGAAGATGCAAAGACCAAGGGGTCCAATCCTTGAAGGCAGAATGTTTCGGGAACATCGGTCACGTTTTGTTCCAATCCAACACCGTTCACGACGNTGACCAATTGGGTTTGAAGACCATCAATGTTTGNTGGGTCAACGCTGATCTCGAGGAACGATGAGTTGAGCATCGTGCCATGCAAGTCAATGCAGCGATGGACGTAGGCGCCGGCCGGCACATCGTACCAGTGCGTCGAGGGGACGACCTCGAGGGAAGGCCGTACATCGGTTTCAACCACTTGATAATCGCCGTTCATCGAGACAACATAACTGAGGTTGGCGAGCGTGGGTTGAGTTGGAGCGTTCCAGGTGAGGTTCATCCAGAAAAAGGCCGTTCGTTTTGGAAGAAGGTCGGAGCCGCACCCTTGGTCGTCGAGGGTGTACGTGGTCTCCCCATCACAGTCCCACGAAACAGTCCACCCTTGACCGGGCCGTTCAAGGTAGGCCCCCACAGCGAAAGGTTTGGCCAAGGCTGAAGGGTTTGTGATACGAATTTCAGTGGAGGAGAGCCAGGTGCCGTCTTCTTGCAGAAGCGCCACTTCGGGGGCAGCAAGCTCGTGGGTCAAAGGGTCATCCCAGGTGGATTCGTGGAGAACAGGCTGGGCGGCCGGGAGAAGCAAGAGGAAAACGAGGAGAAGCAGGAGACCCATGCGGCCATGGTCCGCCTCAGACAGCCCATTCGTTTCGTCAAGGAGCAGAGGGATTCGGAGGTCATTTCCAAAGAAAAAGAGGAGCGGGAGCACCAAAGCGAAGACAAGAAACCACAAGGAAAATTGCTCAAACACGCCAAACACATAGGCGCAGAACAGGGTCGCAACAAGAATCAGACTTTGGGTGCTTGAACTGCGTGCATCCAAGAGCCCCATACGAGCGATGAGCAGACGACCGCCGGGGAAAGTTGGGATAGGGAGCATGGAGACCCATGCGAAAAGCATCAACATTCCACCTGCATGCACCCAAGGATGAGCCCAGAGCAGACGGATGAAGGCATCGTTTCCGAGGAGCGGTTCTGCAAACAGCGAGATGAAAAGCGGTGGAACAGAGACCAACGGCATGGCGTTTGAGGTGAGGTATTCCGGCGTCATGGACAACCCCATCAGCATCATGAGGACGCCAGCGAATCCCAACACAAGTGGGACGGTGAGGGCGGTGAATCCGATGGATGCTCGGTCAGGCCAAGGCCTTGCATCCATACGAGGCATGGTCGGAATCAGGAGCAATCCAAAAGGCCAAAACAACCAGGATGAAGGAAACAAACCAAGAGCGTAGAGGGCGATGGTGAAATCTGGAACGGGCATAAGATGACCGCTGCGTACGCCGTACTGGGAGGCAACGTAGCGTTGAATCTGGCTCGCAATGAGAAGAACGATGAGGACAGGAAGGGTATACCCGAGAAGGGCATCGACGAGGGAAGATGAGTGAAACCAACCTTCGGAAGGACGGGCATTGGACATCCATTGGTCGCCTGCAAGGGTAAGGGTGAGCAAAGACAGCCCCCAAAACACCAGAACGGTGTTCACCCTTGGGAATTGACGCTCAGGTGCGGGAAAGACCGTGATAACCCATTCTTCGTCCTTGGTGAGTTTCCCCATCCAGCCCAACTTCTCAAGATGAGCGTTGAGTTGGATCAAGTCATCGTGGATGGTTTCGTCGGAGGAGGCAACCTGCCAAGCAGGCCATCGGCCTCCATTTTTACTCAGTACATTGACGTATTCGCTCAGCGTTGAAGCCAGCAAATCGTGTTGAGACCATGCCTTCTTGTGGTGAGGCAAGCCGGTTTCAATCTCAACGGATGAATCGTCCAAGACATGGCCCCCTTGTTGCGTCTGTGCGGCCCATCCTCCATGAATCCCTCGTTAGGGAATTCTAGGTCTCACTTGTTCTTGAATCGCTTGAGACGGAAGGTTTCTTCACGTTCCATCTCTTCCAACCGCAGTTGAATGAAGACCTTGGCTTCTTCCAACTCAGGGATCACTTTGAACTCGAGGGCATTGACACGGCGCTTGGTTGCTTCAATTTCAGCCAGCAGGCGCTTGAGCGTGGCTTCCATTTCAGATGCCTTGACAATTTTTTCAATCAATTCGCTGAAGGAATCGCTGGCTTCGTCGATGTAGGGCGAGGAACCGATGAAACCGATGCCTCGCTCCGTAAAGGTCGACTTGAGGTTGCTTCCAGTTACGCTGGGAACCACGACACCCATGATGTTGCGGCGCTCAACTTCGACCTCGGGGTGAGCCGAGTTCGCAATGGCAGCCGCCCGAACAGCGAGCCCTCCTTCAATGGCGTTGGCCAAATCGATCCGAGTCTTGGCCAGCCGGTAAGCATCGGTCAAGTCTCGCTTGGCCTTGATCATCTCAGAAAGCAGGGTTCGGAACTCATGGAAGAGACCGTCACGCTTCATTTTCAAGAGCTTGTAACCGTTCTTGGTTTGCTTGATGCGAGCCTTGAGTTTGATGAGTTCGCTGCGGGTTGGTTTGATGTCCAGTGCCATGCATCCTCACCTCCTTCTCTTGGGTTGCCTCAAGTTCACTCTCGGTTGTCGGGGTGGTACTTCTCAATCCACTTTTGGTCGAGACGAACGAGGTACTTCGTGTCAATGGATGACATGAGCGTCCAGCACAAATCGAGGGTCTCGTCAATGGACCGGTCTTCATCACGGGATTGGCGCAGGAAGCGGTCTTCAAAGACACCAGAGAAGTCAAGAAGTTGCTTATCACGTTCATTGAGGGCGTCTTCACCGACGATGGCGACGAGCCCACGAAGTTCTCGACCTTGAGCATAGGCAGCGTACATTTGGTCGGAGACCGACTTGTGGTCCTCACGGGTGGTTTCTGCACCGATGCAGGAACCCATCAGACGGGACAACGAGGGAAGAACGTTGATCGGCGGATAGATACCTTGTTGATGCAATTCACGGCTAATCACGATTTGTCCTTCAGTAATGTATCCAGACAAGTCGGGAATGGGGTGAGTGATGTCGTCACCGGGCATCGTCAAAATTGGGAATTGGGTAATGGAACCCTTCTTGCCCTTCACGATACCTGCACGCTCGTAAAGCATGGCGAGGTCAGTGTACATGTATCCGGGATATCCACGTCGGCCAGGAACTTCTTCACGAGCTGCACCGATTTGACGTAGGGCGTCGCAATAGTTGGTCATGTCCGTGTAAATCACGAGAACGTGGTAGTCTTTCTCAAAGGCCAGGTATTCTGCAGCGGTCAAGGCAAGACGAGGGGTGATGATTCGCTCAACGGCTGGGTCGTCTGCAAGGTTAACGAACAACACAGCGTTCTCAAGCGCACCGGTACGCTCCAAATCGGAACGGAAGAAGTTGTATTCTTCAGCGGTGATACCCATGGCGCAGAACACCACAATGAACTCTTCATCGGAACCCTTCAACTTGGCTTGCCGAGCGATTTGCAAGGCAATGTCGTTGTGGGGGAGACCCGAAGCCGAAAAGATCGGGAGTTTTTGTCCACGAACGAGGGTCGTACAGCAGTCAATGGCTGAGATACCTGTTTGAATGAAATCGTGGGGTGATTGTCGGCTGTACGGGTTGATGGCCGCACCGATGATGTCTGCTTTCTCATCGGCGACAATTTCAGGTCCACCATCACGAGGGCGGCCTGCACCGTCCAAAATTCGCCCGATAAGGTCGGTGCTCACGGGGAGTTTGAACACATCGCCCATGAACGTGACACCGGTTTCTCGGTTGATCTTGGCTGTTCCTTCAAACACTTGGACGATCACCAAGTCGTCGGAGGTGTCGAGCACCTGTCCGTTCTTGATGTCGCCGTTGGCGAGGCGGAGGGTAACGATTTCACCAAACGCAACAGGCTCGGTTTTGTTCAAAAAGACCAGAGGGCCTTTCACGTCGGTAATGGTTCGGTATTCTTTTCCAGTCATCTTCATCCTCTCCTCAGTTGGCCTCCACGGCGTTGGCGATTTGTTCGGTCATCTCTTTGACCATGGCTTCAATACGGTCGATGTAGCCCTTCTCGAACCGACCACGCATCAAATCTGAGCGGGCAGGCACGTTAACAACGTCGTTGAGCAGTGCACCGTCAGCCATGGCGCCTTTGGCAGCTTCTTGGAAGGAAAGAATGGCCTTGGCCATCTGATACTGCAGATGGATGTCGCAGTAGGCGTCAACATCGTGGAACCCGTTTTGTTGAAGGAAGAACTCACGAATCATACGGGCGACTTCCAAGGTCAACTGTTGGTCAACAGGAAGGGCATCGGAACCGACCAGTTGAACGATTTCTTGCAACTCAGCCTCAATCTGAAGAAGACCACTGATCTGCGTTCGAATCTCAGGGAAATCTTGAGCGATGTTGTCGCGGAACCATTGGTCGAGGCTCTGTGGGTACAACGAGTACGAATTGAGCCAGTTGATGGCAGGGAAGTGGCGTTGTCGGGCCAGTCCTGCGTCAAGACCCCAGAACACCTTCACGATACGAAGCGTACCTTGAGAGACCGGTTCTGAAATGTCCCCACCAGGTGGAGACACTGCACCGATAACGGTGACTGAGCCATCGTCGCCATTCAGGGTTTCAACACGGCCAGCGCGTTCGTAGAACTCGGCGATTCTCGATGAGAGGTAAGCGGGGTACCCTTCCTCACCGGGCATCTCCTCAAGACGGGATGAAATTTCACGCATGGCTTCAGCCCAACGAGAGGTTGAGTCGGCCATGAGTGCCACATCGTACCCCATGTCTCGGAAGTACTCGGCGATGGTGATTCCTGTGTACACCGATGCTTCTCGAGCGGCCACAGGCATGTTGGACGTGTTGGCGATCATGACCGTTCGGTTCATGAGTGGTTTCCCGGTGTTTGGGTCAATCAAGTGAGGGAACTCGTCCAACACTTCGGTCATCTCGTTTCCACGCTCACCGCAGCCAATGTAGACCACGAGTTGGGCGTCGGAATACTTGGCGAGGGATTGTTGGGTGACGGTCTTTCCTGAACCGAACGGTCCAGGAATTCCTGCAGCACCACCCTTGGCCAAGGGGAACAAGAAGTCAAGGATGCGCATCCCCGTCACAAGAGGGGTGTCGGGAGCGTACTTCTGAGTGTAAGGTCGGGGGGTTCGGACCGGCCACTTTTGCATCATTTGGAGTTCGGTTCCGTCATCGAGAACGCAGACCGTTTGTGTGACGTTGAAATCACCGGATTCAATGCTCTTGACTTTCCCGCCCTTTCCGGGTGGAATCATGATTTTGTGAACGATGGTTTCGGTCTCTTGGACGTGGCCAATCACTTGCCCGCTGACCACGTCGTCGCCCTTGGCAACTTGAGGTTCAAAGGTCCAGGTCTTTTCCATGTCGAAAGCGTCAGCGTCCACACCACGGGTGATGAAGACACCCATGACTTCCTCGAGGGTGGCGAGTGGCCGCTGAATACCGTCATAAATCTGGGTCAAGAGGCCGGGGCCCAAGGAAACAGACAGCGTTTCTTCAGTGTTCAACACGGGTTCTCCAGGACGAATACCTGAGGTGTCTTCGTAAACCTGAATCACGGCTTTATCACCGTGCAGTTCAATCACTTCACCCATCAAACCTTCATGGCCAACACGTACAACGTCATACATTGCAGCATTCATGCCTGTAGCGGTTACGACAGGTCCCGAAATTCGGTAAATTACTCCTTCATTGCTCATTTTTTTCATTCTCCTGTTTTGGGTTGGAACATTACTTCCACAAATCGACTCCTATGGCCTTGCGAATGGTGTCTCGCAAGGTGGTGTCTTCCTCCGTTCCGATGCCGAGCACGGTGGGGGAGACGGACGCCGACAATTGATCTCGCAATCGGTCGGGCACCGTGGCCATCACGGCGGAGTCGACCACCATGATACCAACGGATTTGTTGTTGAGTAGCGAACGGAGCGTGGAATGCAACTCCTCTTCGCCATCTGGATTGTAAAGACTGGAGAGTCCAGCAAGCTGGAAGCCCAGGGTAAAGGCAGGTGAACCAACGACTGCAATCTCCATGATATCACCTCAGAGTACGTGCGCCTCAAGCACTTCAGCGGACAAACCAGCGAGGCGTCCTCGAACGATAAGTCGCAAATCTGCGACTTCTTGAACTTTCATGGCGATGTAGTGGATGATGGGGAGCGCCGATACTGGATGGAGGTAGCTCATCCTTTGCATCATGGCGTATTCCCGGGATTTCATCCACGTCACGACTGGGTCGAGGCTGCGGCTGGCTTCAGATTCTTCAAGAACGGTCTCAAAGGCGCCGTAATCAAATCGGTCTCCCGAACGAAGCATGTCGAGCATGGCCTCTTTTCCGTTGGCGGCGATGGCCGAGAAGGCTCGCTTGGGCACCAAGCGACCGCCAGGGATGAGCAGCGTGACGAGTTGTTCATTGGAGATCCCAACAGCGCTGGCTTCGAGGATGTTCACGATGTTCTTATGGTCGATTTCGGCAGCGAAAAGACGAGACAAAAACCGTGCGGGTGCTCCCTTTGATTGGAGAAGAGAGCGCTGTGAGGCGGCGTAGTAGTGCCGGTCAAGAGCGTCTTCATAATCAGCGAGGGAGCCATCTTCTGGTACCTTAGCAAGGGCAGAACCGAACGATTTCCGTCGCATCAAAGCAGCAGCAGACTTCATGTCATCACAACTTTCAACCACTTTGAGCCATGGCGTGTTCACATCGTTGATTTCAGGCAAGATGCTGTTTCCAACTTCATCCACCGAGACTTCGTTGTGAATGGCACGGAACACCGCTTTGGCGTTCTGATACTCAAACCGAGAAGTGTAGATCTCAATCAACGGTCGAATCGTTTTGTTCGCCATGTTCACCATTTCCGTTAACTCGCTTTCGAGGTTGTGCGTGAGCGCAGCCTCAACCAAGTCTCCGCCGGACAGTTTACCAGCATAGAGGTCAATTTCAGTGCGGTAGCCGATGTCACCAACGGCCACGGTCAGCTGGTCAACGGATTGATTGATGAGTTGTCGAAGACGTGCTCGGTCGACCAACTTCTGCCGTCGTGCCTTGGCACGAGAGACGACATAGGGGGTATTTCCGAGCATCATATCTTCACCTTCTTCATCCAAACAGTGTTTCGTTCACGGCGGCGAGTTGGTTGGACCAAGCTCGCTCGAGCATGTTGTCAAATCGCATGTCAAAGGAGACCGACCCGTCTTCGGCTTCGAGGATGAATCCTCCAAGACCGTCCACGCTTTCGCCAACCTTGCGGTCGCCTGCCTCTTTTGAGATGGCGGCTCGGTCGACTTCCACGGGGCGGATGATGTACTTGCCCTTGGCCAACTTCTTCGAGTCGGCAAGAAGTGATTTCAGCACAGCAGCGCGTCCTTTCATGCCTGGGTCAGCAATGTGTTCTCGTGCCGCCGCAAGGGTGGCGTCGAGGACTTTGCGCCGGGCAATCAAAACGTCCTTCTGATTGGATTGGCGAGCGCTTGCAACGGTTTCTCGTGCAATTTGCTCGGCTTCTTTTTCTGCACGCTGCTGAGCTTCTTCTCGAAGGGCTGTGGCTTTCGCCTCGGCGTCGGCAAGCAATTGCTTGGCTTCGGCTTTGGCTTCGGTAATCAGCGCCTTTGCGTCGCTTTCAGCGGCCGCAGCGATGTCGTTGGCAAGTGTTTCTAGGGTCATCGTATCGTCTCCATTGTTCTTCGTTCAGGTTTGGGCAGAGCCCAACGGTCAACCGTCGTCCTCAGTTGAGGAAGAGCGGAAGGGCACCGAGAATCACGATGGATTCTGGGAGAGCGGTGAAGATCAAAGCAACACCGAACTTGCTGCCGTCTTCGGCGAGCATGCCGACAGCAGCGCTGCCGATGGCGGCTTGGGAGAAACCTGCACCGATGGCAGCGAGGCCAAGGGCAAGTCCGACACCAACGTCGCCAGTCATTCCGTCAGTTGCACCCGAATCGGTCGTTTCTTCAGCAGCAGCAACGCCTTGGGCGACCAAGGCGAGCGTTGCCAAAACGATCAGCGTGCGTAGGCTCATTTTTAGGGTATTCTTGTTCATTTTTCTACCTCCAGTTTGTTGTCCATGGGACTATGATTGCCCCTCCGTGTGGAGGGTACGACCGCCAATCGGGGTAAAAACCCGACCGGAGCCGTCGTAGAACTTGCCCATCCATTCCACGAAGTGGAGACGGGCAGCGTGGATGCTCGGTGAGAGCAATCCAAGCGCGAGTGCAAAGGCTTGAATGAAGATGAAGAGGACAAGCCCGAGAACGATGGACAGAACGCCACCGCCGGACCACATCAAATCCCAACCCATGGTGATGGAAACCTCGGCGATTTTGACGCCAGCAACACCGACGCCCATCACACGAAGGTAGGACAGCGTGTTGGCCAGGAGGCCAAAGGTTTCGATGGGGCCCATGATGAGGCCTCCTGCCAGACCAAATTTCTCGAAAACGGCCAAGCCGATGATGAGGCAAACAACACCAACCAACGTAGCGATGGCGTATGGCGTGGCATCAAAGACACCTTGTTCGGTGGTCAAAAAGCCGTAGATGTGGAGGGTTCCTGCAGCGAGGATGATGATCCAACTGCCTTTCTCAAAGAAAGCTGCGACGAGACCGTGCGCACGGGCGACGTTGATGAAGCCCAGAATGAAACCAAACATGAGGTGGGCCACGCCAAGGTAGACCGAAAGCAGAACGTACTCGTTCAAGGAAGAGGTGGCGCGGTGGAATGGGATGTGCATGTAGCTCATGTTGAGGGTGTCCGTCACAAAGGCGGGGAAGGTGATGTTGTCGTAGGTCCATGCATAGAGGCCTGCAAGCGGTGAGGCATCGCCCATCTGGCCGGTATCATCCCAAACGAAGCCGAAACCTTCAGCGAACAAGAAGCCCCAAATCATGCACCAAACGCCCATCCATTTCAGGATGGTGATGCCATTCTTGGCGACAGGGTCGGCGGCGAAAGGCAGTGTCCCAAGCCAGAGACCGAGGAGGAAGATGATGAAACCATAACCAAAGTCGCCCAGAATAAGACCGTAAATCATCGGGAAGGTGAGCATGAGGAAGAAGGTAGGGTCGAAGGTACCGTAGGTCGGCCGGCCAACGAGGCCCACCATCAATTCGAAGGGACGGGACACCGCATCGTTCTCAAGCGCAACGGGCGGCGTGGGCTCGTGGTGGTGCGCATCGTGGTCGTCGTGGTCGTCGTGCCCGTGATGGTCGTTCACGAATGCCTCAATTTCAACGTGAGAGGCCATGTCCTTGAGGGCCGACTTTACCTTGTCTGACTTGTTGCTTGGAACCCATGCATCCAGGGCGAAAGCCTGTCCCGAAACGGCCAACTGAGTTGGCGCAGTGTGGATTTCATCCTCTTTGGAGAGGTATTCGTGAANGGCCAGAATGTTTCGGCCGTTGTTTCTGGCCCAGCGCTGTGAGTCTTCTGAAGNNGAAAACATTGTGCCNTCCACCTTNGCNCGCTGAGCGAGGAGGATTTTGAGGGCTTCATCTGGGGTGCCGCTCATGTTTGGGATTTGAACCGGTTTGCCGCCCAATTCGCCGATCGCCATCTGCACCTCTGCGCCTTCCGAGGGCATGCACGCCACCGCCACAATCCCGGGCGCCGAAGCGAGTTCGACCTTGTTGAGCAAGGTTCCGAAGGTGCTCGCTGCTTTGCTGGCTTTCTTGGTTTCAGCAACATAGACCTCGACTCGGTCAGAGCCGGTCAAGAGTTCCAAATCCATGTTGAGTGGAGCGAGGCGGCGCAAAAGATGAATCTGTTCGTCCAAAACTTCCAACTCGGCTTCTGCATCACGGTGCGTGTCGAGGAGGTCGAGGCCAGTTTGAAGTTCATCGCCAAAGGAGCCCTCGAGGAGTTCTTTCACTCGGCGCAGCGGCACCGGGCCATCGGCATTGACGGGTTTGAAGGCAGAAATGGCTGCCCTCACCTTCGCAAGAAGAGAGCTGACGTGGTTCGCTTCGTCCGAGGAACTGGCTTGGCCGACTTTGACGCCGTCTTCGAAGTTGGTGTAGGATTCAATGTGGACGCACCCAAGTTCGGTGCAGGTCCTCAAGACGTCCGCCATGCGACCAACGGGCGCAGCGACGGTCAGTCGGGACATGGCCACCGTGTCAAACATTGAATCGCCTCACTCGGATGAAAGTGCATCGACAACCATCTGCACGGCTGCGTCTTGATTGCTTGCTGAATTTGATTCGATGTTGGAAACTTCTCCAGCACCGGTTGCTTTGACTTGGTCGGCTTCCCCTTGGGCTTTGCTGCGTGCCTCGTCGAGGATTTTTTGAGTCATGGCCACCGTCTCATCGGCTGCATTTTGGACCATTTCTGAGGACTTTCTACGGGCGTCTGAGACAATTTTTGAGGCTTCTTCTTGAGCCTCAGCAAGACGCTTTTCGGCATCTTGCTCTGCGGTTTTGATGCTTCGGAGAACCTCTGACATACCCATGAAGAACACCTATTGAAAATCCCAGCGAAAGGGGGTTTAAGAGTCTAACGGGGTAGGTTGCTGGACTGCATTTTCCGGCTTTGTGCCCCGAAAGCGACTTGCCATGCCAAACGGATAGAGCAAGCGCCCTTGAACGCCTTGAAAACCTACATCCTTCAGCATTTTTCGATAGTATCCATTTGTACCGTAGTGAGTGTAACTCGCAGCCAACCCTTTCCAAGGATGGTTCTTTTCTTTGGTGATGATGCGCGCCATGACCTGCACAACGCTGTTCATCCACAAGTAGCCAAAGAAGCCGTGCAATTTGTTGGCTTTTCCTGCATCGCAAATGACCAACTGGCCGCCTGGTTTGAGCACGCGGTAAATTTCCCTCAAACCTTGTGCTTTGTCTTGGAAATCCCGGAATGAGAACAAGCAGAAAACCATGTCAAAGGTGTCATCTGGAAGAGGTATGTTCTCCGCAATCGCTTGGACGTATTCGGCGGGGCCTTCTCCTCGGGCAGCACGGGCCGAGTCCACACGAGGTTGAGCGGTAGCAAGCATTTCTGGCGAGGGATCCAGACAGGTCAAGTCCATGCCGACCAAATCTTCGGCAAACGAACCGGGACCGCATCCGACCTCGAGTACTTTCATCCCAGGCGTTGCATGGTTCCTCACATTTCGCCGCCAGCGCTTATCTTGCCCGAACGTCATCCATGTGTTGACACGGTCGTAGTTTGGAATGGTCGCTTCAAGCTGGCCCTCGAGCACTTCCCAGGCCTCAGCATCAATGCCCGATGCGTCGAACCCGCCAGTGGCTGCTCGCTTCCCCATGAATGATGGCGAGCCCCCGACTGTTTTGGACATGTCGTTTGGTCCATGAACCGCTTCAAGCGATACGTTCCACGGTTTCGGGAGTAATACCCTCTTCGGGGGTGACACGGAAAACGAGAATCTTGAGGTTCTCAGGAGCGTTTCTGAATTTCGATACGATCATTGAATTTTCAAAATCGGTACCGATGGTGCGCACCTTGAACGAGAGCACCATGTCGGCGATGGAGGAAAGTTCCTGCTTCACCGAGGGGTCAAGACCATCGGTGGAAACGGAAATCATGAGCAATCCACGGACCATTTGAGCATGAGCCTGAAGCATGCGAACCATTGAAATCACGCGGGCTGGGTCTTCTCGTTGAAGGAAGAAATCCAAGTTGTCCAAAACAGCCCTGAAGTAGGGCCCGAGACCCATGATTTCATTGGTGACCTCCGTCAAGTAATCTTGGCTGCTGTCGTCCACAAAGCGGGTTTGAGCCAAACGCTGGATGTCGTCCAATTGAAAACCTTCGAGTCGGTATCGGCTGGCGAGGAGTTCTCGCTCCAATACGTTGGCGTTGTATTCCTCTCCAATGGTTCGAACGTTGATGTCAAGAGGCCAGTTGTATTTCTTGAAAATTCGAATGATTTCTTGTTGCCCCTCATCGGTGGCGATGTAGAGCGTGTTCTCGGGCTCTTCGGCGGGAGACGTGAATTGTTTGGCGAAAAGTTCGCTTCCCGAACCGGTCTCGGTAAAGGCAACCATGGTGAAGCCTCGGGGAACACCGCCACGCATTTCGTTGTCGAACTTCGGCACTCCAAAGGAGCCTACGGAACCAAAAAATTCCTCATCTTCTGGGTCGAATGTCACTTTTCTAGCCATCACACATCACCTCAGAGCAGGACCACCTGTCCACGGTCGATTAGATCGGTACAGTAGGTATCGAGATTGGCCAAGACCAAGGGTGGCGTTTGGTCCGGTACATTGAGGATAACAGAGAGCACCTCCCGCTGACGGAAGGTGTTGATGAAGGTGTGAAGGTACTCCGCCAACATCCGGTCATCGTTGTAGATGGCCAACGCATTCACGCTGTCGAGGAACACAAAATTACGTTGGTTGTTGACCGTACGAAGGGTGTAAAGGGTACGAAGCATGATGCTCTCCAACATGATGGGGCTGTCAATGAAGGTGATGTTGGAATAGGGGACATCCGTTCCACCCAGCACCCCAGAAGAGACAAGGTCAAGGAACTGGATGTTTGAAACATCAATTCCAATGGCTTCGAAGGCTTGGATGATCTCAACGGCTCCACGGCTGGCTGAAATGTACACGCCTCCCATCTCAAACATTTGCATGAGGGGAACCATGGTGCTGGCCGTGACGGCAAAGGAATTGGCTGAGCTCATTCGAACCTGAACGGAACTGCCCAGCGACACCTGAGTCAATTGCTCTGCAATGCGTTGGTCGAGTTCAAACATGTCTATGCCCCCCACCGTGATGAGTTGTCGCTTGATGCACCCCATTTGAGCATTGGAATCAACATAACGCCAAGCGGCGTGAGTTCAATGGCGTGTTTGGCACGGCTATGCGAGGTGCCTCGCATTTTGACGACCTGAAGGAAGCGAAGCAAGTGCCCCATGCGTTCGGAGTCGCCCATGACGATGATACCGTCAGCGATGGCTTCTTCCACACCGAACGAGGACCAGTGGGCGTTTTCCGTGGCTGAAGTAATCTCCGAAATGAGGATCGTGGTGCAACCAAGTGTGGCCAATTTCTTGCCCAGCGTGAACAAGAAATCACGAATCAATTGTTCCGACTTGATTTTGTAACACAGCGTTGTGACCGAATCGATGACCAGACGAGTCACACCAATGGTGTTCACGATGTCAACGATGGACTTGATGAGGGCGTGAACGTCGTCAAGGTCAAACGAGGCCTTTTCCAAACCAAGCCAGGAATAGAGCACGTCCATGTCAAAGACGTTGATGAGGCCGGAGTCGACCATGTTCATGTCAAAGAAGGCATACTGGCGGATGTTTTCGAGCAACTTCACCGACGGCTCTGTTGCCGTAAAATGGGCGCAAGCCTCGCCGGCAAGTGCACCACGCACGAGGAATTCCATTCCGAGCGTGGTCTTTCCGGACCCACATGTTCCGGCAGCCAGAACCGTTGAACCGTAGGGGATGCCTCCACGGAGAATTTCGTCCAAACCGTGGATGCCAGTCACGCAACGGTCTCGGGTGTATACGCTTGTAGGTTGCATGGGACCATGCGGAAGGAAAAGCCCCGGGTTGATGAAGTGTTTGGACAGAACGGGCTGTTCGGGTGATGAATCACGAACCGTGTTCGCCCGGAGTTGGTGTGTCTTCAAGAGCCCATGCCGCAGCACTGAATCGGTCCGAGCCGTCCCAAACCAAGGATTGACCCGTGACCATGAACAACTGCGTGTCGCCGCCCCATTCAACCCGAACAACGTCCGCGGGTGTGATTTCGTCCAGTTGAGTGTAGCGAAGACTCAGCGTGCCGCGCCCATCCGAAAGCCCGTTCAATTGGCCGACGCCGAGGAAACCAAGAGCTCCAAGGTCGATGACATGGGTGGCGTTGCCAACGACCTGGGAGGAAGGATCGCCTGTGAGGAGCGAGAGCGATTGACCCGAAACAACCCCGGATTGAAGCAAAAGGTTGCTCGCCGTCGACCCAGAGGTGTGGTTGAACGACCATCCCTTGAGGGCGATGGCAAAGTCGTTTGGATTGCTGACCTCAATCCATTCAGGACCGGCTGACGATGGTCGAACCATCACTTCGGTGATGTGCAAAACGTTGTTTTTGCGACCCCCATCGTGCACTTCCAATACAACCCGAATCAATTCACCATCTTGTTGAAACGAACGGTAGGCAGTTGAACTGGAAGGCGCAGTACCTCGCTCCGTACCACCATTGAACAGCGAAGCCCCCGTGCGGTTTGTGTGTTCACTGCTGACCACCCGTATGCTGAGATGGAGGCTCATGTCGTCGTCCAGCCCGAGCCCGTCCGCCATCCCGTCTTCTGTCACGTTGTGAAGGGCTTGAATTCGGTTCATGTCCAGGCGGTGATTGAGCATCAACCCCGGTTGAACTCGGCCGTCTTGGAGGTCTTCAGCCGAAGCAAGATGCCACTGTGCGGTTGAGTTCGTGTAATCCAGACCTTCGCTCATGGGGACAAACCAACCCTCTCCAGAAGTCAACCGATCCAACCCAAGTGAAGCAGCCCGGTCCAGCCTGTCGACGTCCGGGTCGTTGGAGCCCATTTGGAGTTGAGCCAACGACAAGAAAGCCGTTAGGATCATCAGAAACAGCGTGAAGGCTGAAAGGAATTCAATCACTGCCGTGAGGGCGCCTTCATCCCGTTCTGTGTGAAGGGATGCCCTGCGCATGACGTGACCACCCCTCCACAATTCATGAGGTTGCCGCTTTTTTCATGCCCGATGACCGATACCTACGGTGCCAATGGCGAACGGCAAGATGGCCAAATATCAATGGAAAACCGAGTTTGGAAGCGATGAGTCTTTGAATTACGGGCGTGAGGAGTTCATGATGACCGAGCGTAAGCCACGGAATAGTTCCAAGAAGCGAGCCAGCCTTGGATTTGTGTTGATGCTCCTTCTTTCATCGCTTGGAGCCCTGGCCACCGTCCCCGCTGCAAGCGCTGCCTTACCCGGCTCGATTGGAATCACAGACAGCACCTCACCGTTGCCCGATGCATGGTACTCGTCCTTTGACACCGTTGAATTTGAGGCTGAAGTCACCAACTACTACGCCGCGGCTTCTGGGGCAGCTCGCACCCTGACATGGTATGCCTGTGAGGGCGATGTCACCGTTGCCCAGTGCAAGTCAGTGTTCGAAGACACGGGGCAATTCAACATTGGAAACGTTCCAGGACAATCATCACAAGCCATTGAATCAGCTGACCTTTGGAGCCCGGGGTCAAACGCAGAAGGTATCTTCACCATCATCTACGCCTTTAGCCAAAACGACCAAATGGCCGCTGATGACGAGTTCAAGTTCCACATCAACCTCACCAGCGATTTTGTCGATGTGATCGCAGACATGGACCACAACCCCATCGAACACTTGGCGAATTTGGCCGTCTATGATGACGAACAAGTGCTGAACACCAACACCGACTACGTTTTCAAAGCCAAAGGGGAATCAACATTGTGCGGCGTCTGTGCGTTTTCGGGCGAATTTGGATGGCAACTTTGGGACAGCGATGAAACCATGCTTTTGAAAGAAGCCTACAAAACCGTCTCAACCCTTCCTGCTTGGGGAGGAACGGACCCCTACAACATCAACTTGCCAGACTTCAATTACGGTCAAGAAGGACGGTACACGCTCAAATTCGGACTCTTTGGAAGCACTGGAAACCCTCATGCTGACCTCAATCCTTGGAACAACCTCGCCACCTACGAAATCGTACTCAACGACAGCATTGACCTCAAGGTCACTGACGTGTACCCGAGCCACAACGCTCAGGCTTCCCTGTTTTACTACGGGACCGACCGCGTGGTGTCCACCTTTGCCAACTTAGGAAACATGTCGGTTGAGAACATCTCCGTATCCTACCAAGTGTACAATTCACAATACGACCTTGAGGTTGACGACACCTGCCTCATCCCCGTCATGCACCCCAGCGACATTGCCACCTGCACGTTCAACATGACCACCACGGGCGACAACCGCCTCATTCGGATTCAAATGCCAACCATTTACCAAAACGGAGAAGACGTTCGCATGGGCGACAACCTCTACCAATTGGCGGCGGATGTTCAGGTCGGCCCCATCAACCCCTATGTTCAAACCAACTCCGAAAACAACGTCTACCTCACCAGCGAGGATGTCGAACTGGTCGGCCGATTCAGCACCATTGCCTCTCAACCACTCACCTTTACCTGGCGAGAAGGGTTCTATGTGTGGGGCACCGGCCAAGTGCTCAATCGAACCGGTGAGGATTTCGGACTGGGCCACCACAACCTGACCTTGCAAGTTGACGACCCATGGGGCGAAACGGAATACACCTATGTGGAATTTGATGTTCTAAATTCGGTTTCAATTTCCGCTGAGCCTTACATGACTGGAACCGCCATCACCGAGCAGGAAGCCACGTCATCCCATGCCATGCTGCTGCCTCATTTGGGAGCGAATTACGGCATCGGCGGAGGCGATTCACCCTTGATGATGATCGAGGTCGGCATTGAGACTGANTCTTCGGAAGACCTCGGGCTCCGAACGTTGGACCTCTCCTTGAACCTGACAGCAATCCTCCCTGAGAACATCGACCTCTCCACGGTCGACCTTCGCTACCTCCCTTCGTTGGACAGTGTTTCTTGGGAATTCCTCGACGGCGTTGATTCCTACACGTTCAGCCCAGACTTCACCGAAGTTGAGGTCTCCATGACCAAAACCGGCGTCAT
Organism: Methanobacteriota archaeon; assembly: GCA_002714305.1. GTDB lineage: Archaea > Thermoplasmatota > Poseidoniia > Poseidoniales > Poseidoniaceae > Poseidonia. Next base: position 43,185 of record PAWY01000019.1, read on the forward strand.
CCTTCTGGTCGGCGTTTTGCCAACGGCCGATGTATCGGCCGAAGAAGTGGAATGGACACAACTGCAAGGAGGCCAAATTGAACTGAGTTGGATGGCCACTGGTGACATGACGAACCCCTACGTTGGAGGTTGGAACATCTACAAAATTGCTGGGATCAGCGGAACGACGGTCTTCCCCGAAACCACNACGGGAATCAACGAAAACATCTGGGAAGAATTGACGCTGGATTCCCTCACCACCACCCTCCCCCTCACCACCGATGATTGGATTGACCCGGCACCACTTGAAACCGGCATCTGTGCATCCTATGCCATCATCCCCATCGACCGAGAAGGAAACGCTAACTTCCAACGCGCCAACATCACCCGTGTTGACGGCGCTGCAGCCCAAGTTTGCGGTGATGCCATTCCTCCTTCCACCACGCTGACGGATCTTACCCATTCATGGGTGTTCACCAACGACACGGATTGTTTTGACCAACAGCAAGATTGGTCGGTCTGCTACGAAACGACGTTGACATGGACCTGGCCCGACCACGAAGCCCAAGGCAACNTCACGTGGAACGTGTATCGTATTGAGACGCGCCCTAGTAACATTGACCTGCGATTCATTGAACCCTTCCTAAGCGGCATGGAGGGCGTGCCAGGGGAACAAGGGACCCTCACTCAGACTGGCCTTGAACGAGATGGTATTCAGCCTAACCGGACGTACTACTACATTTTCGCTCCAATCGACAGCGTTGGTAACGAGTTGCAAGCAGCCAATTATGGGTCCGACAACATCATNCGCGTCAACATTGGCGATGACTGGTGGACCTACAACCAACACCTCATCCCTCCTGAGCCCGAGCCTCCCGAACCACCGCTTGGCATTCCATGGTTGCAGAAGCTCAACGACGCCATGGGTGTTGAAGAATTCCAGATTGCAGGAGCCGCCTTGTTGGCCACCATCTTGATGAATTTCATTCTCCTTCCTTTAATGCTGAAGAAACGAAAGCGGCTCAAGCGGGTCCTTGAGGCTCGAAAGCGCAACAGCGCAGCTGCCATGACCGATTTTGACGATTTCTTCGAATGAAGTTGGCGCGGCAGGGGAGATTCGAACTCCCGAGGTGAGACACCACTGGATTAGCAATCCAGCGCAATGGCCAGGCTATGCGACTGCCGCTCGCAGGCCGTCCACCAACGAACCTCACATCAACATGACGGTGTCCGTTATTCTTGATGACGANGGGNAGAACGGCTCACAGCGGACCAAAGAACCCAAGCNTCGTTGGAGGTATGAAGGAAATCACCACCAAGGAAAGGAACATCCATCCAAGGTAGAATAGGCTNCTGAAGAACGACTTGGCTGCCTTTGGCATTCTTCCNTTCTCNTCAAAGGGTTCGTGCGGATCGATGGACCAAACCGATTGCGCATACCAAAGGGTGAGGCCGCCCGATACAAAGGCCCAAAGAAGCGGAAGGCCGGATTCNGGCCAAAAGCAGGGCACTGAGCCCAAGAGAAACAAAAGGACACAGTAAATTTTGGATTGGAAGACGGTGTGTTCAGCTCCTTTTACCTCATTCATCATTGGAATGTTGACCTTGCCGTATTCTCCCGAGCGGTAGAGAGCAAGCGCCCAGAAATGAGGCGGTGTCCAGAAGAAAATCAGGAAAAAGAGCATCCATGGAACGGGTGAACCNAGGTCCAGCATGTTGGCGTTGGCGATGGAATCCCCTGCGGCAGCGGCCCANCCAATCAACGGAGGTGTNGAACCAGCAATCCCGCCAATGACGATGTTTTGAGGCGTGCGACGTTTGAGCCAAATGGAATACACCAGCACATAGAACAGCACGGANAAAGCAGACCAAAAAGCGGCCTTGACGCTCACGAGCAANAAGAGACTTGAGCCAAGGACAGCGATGGTTGAGCCAAAGAGCAAGGCGAAGCGAGGGGTTGCATGGCCCAGAGGGANTGGCCGATNCATGGTTCGGCGCATGTGGGGGTCGATGTCGGCATCGTACCACATGTTGATGGNATTTGAACCTCCAGCGGAGAGGGTCCCGCCAACGACGGTGATGAGGATGGCCCAACCGGTCTGGGTCCACGTGCGCTCCAGGTCCATGACACCATAACGAGCGAAGGTATCGTGAACGAGAATGGCACAAATGGCCGTGATTTGAAGGAGGACGATGACCCTGAGTTTCATCAGTTGAGTCATCACTTTGAACATTCCCGGGTGAGGGGGTGGAGTTGTGCTCGCCTCACTCATTCTTGTTCACCCAGATGAGGGGGGCTCATGTTCTGGTTTTTAGCAAATCGGACGGCGAACATCAAAAAGACCGAGGAAAGGAAGGCAGCAACCCCTCCCACCAAATGAAGCAGTGAGAGCCATTCTGGGAAATCACCGACCTTNGCAAAGACGATGTANGAGCCTCCGATCATCACGTTGAGCAACCATAGGCCAGCCGTGATTTCGGCAAAACGAACCAATTCTGCACTTCCTGCCTGCTGTCGAGACGCCATGCGGAGGTTGCTCACACCAAGAACCANCACCAATCCGACAACCAAAGCCCCGNAACGGTGAATCATTTGAATGAAAATTCCGGGTCCGTCCAAGGATGGCAAAAACGAACCTTGGCACTTTGGCCAGCCGTTGGGNAACCCAACCGAGCAACTCTGATTGTATTGGCCGCCGGCCGATGAAGACACCCAGGCACCGAGGACGAGCAGAAGGCCCACNGCTGCCGTCATCGAGTGAACCCGCTTTGATTGAGCNTCGAGAAAATCGACGGGCGCTTGGAGAAAGCCCCATTCGGCACCTTCGGCGATGCGCATGGCCATGAACTGCCAGAGCAAGCTCGCAGTGAAGATGCAGGCGAGAGAAAGATGCGCGGCCACGGTCCAGTCAGCGTTGTCGTAGTGGACCGTGACGGCCCCAAGAATCGCTTGAAGAAGCAGCAACACGGCCGAGATTTGGCTCGCCCGTTCGACNCTGNGNCCGTAGGTATCCCGNCGNTTTCTCATCAAGAACACATTGAAGAGGATGGGNACGGCGATCACGCCGACAAGCATACGATGGAACCANTCCACGAAAATTTGGAACACCGTGTAGCGATGGTCTTCTCCCCGGGAATCTTCCTGCTCAGGATTCGCTTCCCAATANGCCGCCTGTTCCTCCTCCGANATGTCAAAATGCCACGTGCCAAAGCACGTGGGCCATTCCGGGCACGATTCTCCCGCATCGTTGATTCGGATGGAACCGCCCACCACAACGATGAGCAGTGCAAATACCGCAAGCATTAGCGGAAGGGTGGATGGACGGCGCCACCACGATGGTTCCATGGTTAGGCGTGGGAGCAGACCCCTTTTGAACAAATGCCTCCCCCCCTGTGCATGGGTTCTCAACCTTGGCCACTGCTCATCGCCGCCGTGATGGTGTTGAGCATCGTTCCCGCCTCAGCCGACGAGGNGGNAGTGGATGCTACCCCTTCGGCGGGGGCCTTGTTGGATGTCGCGTTCATGCCGGCGAATTGCATGGAAAACCAAACGTGTGAGGCGCACCGGCCGGCACACCTCATCGAGTACTTCAGTGCCGATTGGTGCGAACCTTGCGTTGATGTGGGTGAAGCCTTGAACGGCATGGCCGACGATCANACCGTCGTCTTACAACACCATCCTTCACCGCAAGACGCCACCTTTTTCTCCGACTCAAAGCAACGCAACGATGAGGATTATCGGCTGCTGTTCATCCCTTCCATNGTGCTTGATGGCACCCATTTGCTCACGGGCACTCGGCAGGCCATGGATTTGGTCTCCACCATGGAAAACAACTCCAATCCATGGCACGGACTCGCCGATGTCCGACTCGCAAACAACACGTTGCAATGGAACACTTCCGTCAACGGAACCGTGGTCGTGTGGGCCGTGGCCCCAACACCTCACGAAACATCGGGAAAGATTCACNCCTCCGTGGCTTACAAGCGGTTCACCGCCAACGCTTCCCATGGAGAAATNGTGGTCAATACAACCGACCTTCCCGCCAACACCTCATTGGTGGTTCTTCTCGAGCAAGAGGGGGTTCGCAGCCTCACGGTGGCTTCCTTGGCCCCAACCGGACTGATGGACCTCAATGACAACTCGCCCGGAGAAACCACTCCAAACTCATTGNGCGAATCAGAAGCTTATCTTCCCGTCTTGGTTGGTCTGTTTTTGGCCCTTCTGCTCCTGCCTGCCNTCGCAGCACATCGTCGCCTCATGAAGCCAAAGCAAACCGAACCCAGCGAAGGAATTGAGTCAGAAGAGTGAGGTANGTTCAAAAAGAGTCGCTATGTCGGCGGTATGCGATACCTTCGCAGTTGATTGTCAATGGTCAAGCCAGCACGCCAACACACCCGCTTTGAACGCGCTCGAATCATCGGTGCNCGCGCCCTCCAAATTGGAATGGGTGCCCCCCTCTACGCTACGGAAGAAGTCCTCCGCGACCAATTCAAGGAAGAACTCGTTTCACTCTACGGGCTGGAAGAAGCCAACATCCGCTTCGTTCTTGACCCGCTGAAGATTGCGCTCTATGAGTACGAGAACCATCTCATCCCCATTGACATCGACCCTCACGAGTCGTGAGGCGGAGCGTTGGACCTGAAGCCGTAGAAATCGGCTTGTGACACTTCTGGAAGGGCGTCTCGTTTCACGAGAAGCGTCCGAACCGCCCACAGGTCAACAAAAATCCGGTACTTTGTGGTGGCATCCAAGTAATCCACCCCGCTTGAACCACCCGTACCCATCCTTCGTCCGATCATCCGCTCAACCATTCGTGCATGGTGCGTCCTGAACAGCAACATGGATTGTTCCAATTCCACAAAACTGTCGATGAGCCGACGAGGCCANGACAACAACGGAAGGTCCCGATAGGATTCTATAAACAACAAGCCTGCTCGATGACGGATGGCCTCGCCATCCCTCAATAGAAACTGCTCTGCACCTGAAACTCCNGCTTCGATTCGGGGGCGCACCGTGGCTTCATCACCGTGTCCGATGGCGATCATGTGGGCAATGACGTGTTCACCGTGTTGACGCATCGCTTCGAGGTGTTGGTCGACGTAGTTGCGGACAGCGTCGAGGTCACCATCGCTGCCNGGNGACGAACCATGTATGGGTGTCCGAGAGAGCCACGTGGTGAGCACATCGTTGAGCGAGGGTTCGCTGNTGGTGGTTTCAAAGTCNTGAAGGGCTTGGGCCGACACCTTTCCTTCCTCAGCGAGCCGCTTCATGTGCTGAAGTGGGTCCATGCCACCAACGCGTCCTTGGCTTTCAAGGCCCATCAAGACCTCCAATTCCCGCATTTGCCACGACTCAAAACCGGAAGAGGTCCCAAGTCGGTCCCTGAACGCCAAGAAGTCTTGGGGTGAGAGGGTCTCCATGACTTTCCACTGATCGGCGAGCAAGCGGAAAATTTCACTGACTCGCTCCAGATGATGAACCACCCGTGGGATGCTCGATTCCTCAATGTGCTCGTTGTTCATNAGCGTCCGTGCTTCCTTCAATTCTCGAAGGATCAGTTTGAACCACAATTCAAAGGTCTGATGGACGATAATGAAATGTAACTCGTCGTTGGAAGGCAGCGGAGTATAACCGTCCGGGCCGTCCTGAAGAGCAAGGAGTTCCTCGAGACGAAGGTAGCCTCCGTAAGTGATGCGCGCAGCGGGCGAGGGCTCGGCCATGAAACCAACTGTGCGAAACAACCCCATGAAACCTTCACCCAAAACCGGTTGGAACCCAGCACCTGAACAACCAAACGCAACGATGGAATTAATGCAACGAACCACATTTCACAAGATTACCTGACATAATACTCATAGAGCGATTACGAAACCCCTCCATATGGGCGTACCACAGACCTCGGTGCAGGANTGGCTCAAAGGCTACGACAAAGATGCCATNACTGTGGGCGTTGTCGCCTCCCACTCATCGCTTCAAATTCTTCACGGCGCTCGTCAGGAAGGGTTCCGTACCCTTGGCATCGCGGTGGGTGATAACCGACGTCGATTCTACAAAGCCTTCCCGGGAGCGGACCCCGATGAATGGTTGATGCTCGAAGACTATCGCGAAATGCTNGACTACGCCGAATGGTTTCGCGANAAGAACGTCATCATTGTCCCCCANGGCTCGTTGGTGGAATACCTCGGAGCAAACAATTTCCGAAACCTCGAAGTCCCNACCTTNGGGAACCGCAACATCCTCCACTGGGAAAGCAGCCGTGCCTTGCAGCGTCAATGGTTGGAAGATGGTGGCTGTACGATGCCAAAAGTGGTCGANGACCCCCACAACATCGACGGACCGGTNATCGTAAAGTACGCNGGAGCAAAAGGNGGNCGNGGATACTTCGTGGCTCGCGACTATCGCGATTTCCGTCGAAACGTCGACATTGAAGAAGAATTCACCATCCAAGAATATGTGCTAGGATGCCGATATTATCTCCATTTCTTCTTTGACCCAACCGCTGAGGACGGTTTCCAGGTGCAAGGTCGTGGCGAACACGCTGGGAAGAACTTGGGCCGGCTCGAACTGCTCTCCATGGACCGTCGCGATGAAAGCAACGTCGACGAATTCTACAAGCTCGGTTCCCTTCGAGACTTGCGAGAAATGTCCTTGGAACCCTCCTTTGTGGTCACTGGTAACCAACCCGTGGTCATTCGAGAATCGCTGCTCCCAAGGGCCTTCGAGATGGCCGAGGGAACGGTGGCCGCCTCCTACAATTTGGAGGAAGGTTCCCGGGGGATGCTCGGGCCCTTCTGCCTCGAAACCATCGTAACCGACCAACTGGAGTTCAAGGTGTTTGAGATCAGTGCTCGCATCGTGGCCGGTTCAAACCCNTTCGTTGGCGGCTCGCCCTATTCCGATATCAACGAGCGGTTCATGTCCACTGGTCGTCGCATTGCGAGGTCAATTCGCAAGGCATTGGACGCCGACCGCTTGGACGAGATTATTTCCTAAATCACTCCTCTTCGCTCAAAGCGTCGAGGTCAGGGGCACTTGGTAGAGCTACATCGATGCCTGCTTCATCGGGGACGGGGACATCATCAACTTTCTCTTCAACCGATGCATCAGGGTTCAACCCACGGGCAGCCGCTGCAATTTCAGCCTCAAGTTCTCGCTTCCGAGCCTCTCGCTCTTCGGGCGATGGTAAGTTGAATTCGGCCACGAGCATGATGGGGTCGCCAGAGGACAGTTCACCGTTGTATTCCAACGGCTCGCCACCCGGGGTGACGATGACCTGAAATTTGGTTGGGTCCTTGCTCTTTCGCTTTTGGTGCTTTTTGTAGTGGTGGACATAGACTTGGTAGGCGCCTGCTGGTGCTTTTCCTTCTTCCCAAAACACGTTTTCAACCGGTTTACGAGTTTCAGCTCGAACGTTGGCATCAACGTCCAATTCNCCACCNCACGCAGATTTCTTGTTGCCGCCGTGGATGCGTTCGCCTGACGGACANACGACGTGCAAGTCCAAGTCGTTGTAGTTGTTCCACATCAACGAGATTTGGACATCGGAGGACTGAGCACCTTCACGCTCCAATCGTGCTTGAAGTTCAGACATGGCTCGCTGAGCAGCCTCCTTGGCTTCGAGGACTTCTTGCTCACGGGCAGCTTCAATTTCCGCAAGACGTTCAGACTCCGCTGCTTCAATCTCGGCTTGGCGGGTTTCTTCCACTTCGGCGATGGCCGCCTGGGATTCAGGCACGTCCATTCCAGCTGCACGCAACTCCTCCTCCAAGGCTTGGCGACGTGCGGCGCGTTCCTCGGGTGAGGGGAGATTGAATTCAGCCACCAACATGATTGGATCGCCAGCGGATAATTCCCCGTTGTATTCGCGAGGGTCGCCGCCTTGGTTGATGATCACTTGGAACTTGGTTGGGTCCTTGCTTCGTCGCTTCTTGTGCTTCTTGTAGTAGTGAACGTAGACTTGATAGCGCCCTGCTGGTGCTTGTCCATCTTCCCAAAACACGTTCTCGACAGGTTTNCTCGTTTCGGCCCGAACGTTCGCGTCAACATCGAGTTCTCCACCGCAGGCAGATGTCTTGTTGCCACCGTGAATGCGTTCACCTGACGGGCAGAGAACGTGCAAATCCAAGTCGTTGTAATTGTTCCACATCAACGAGATTTGGACATCGGAAGATTGGGCTCCCTCACGCTCCAGTCGGGCACGTAGTTCCGACATCGCTCGTTGAGCTGCCTCCCGTGAGTCCAACATTTCCTGTTGGCGGGCCGATTCGATTTCAGCGAGGCGCTGGTCCTCGGCATCGGCAAGTTCGGACTGGCGTTGTGCTTCTAGTTCAGCGGCCAAGCGGGCTTCTTCTGCGTCCCTTTCAGCGGCTCGTTGAGCGGCTTCCTCCTCTTGCAGAAGTCGAGCAGCTTCCAATTCGGATTGGCGTCGTGCGTCATCCAATTCTCGTTGGCGACGTGCTTCTTCTTCAGCCCCTTCTTGTTCCTTTCGTCGTTGATTAAACCGCTCTTCGGCGAGTTGGCGGTCGCCTTGGTTTTGCTGGCGGAGAATGTCCTGGATGGNGGCTAATTTGCGATCNAGGTTCTTCTTTGCCTTTCCAAAGCCCATGCCAGAATGTTGTTGGAGAAGACCTTCTGCTGTCATTCCGCTTTGAAGATTCACTTGCGCTTCCCTTCGCATGACAATGAACATGAGGCCGAGGACAAATGCTCCTCCAAAGGCAATTGACAGAACATAATCTTCCAAAGCCATGAACCTTCCACCACGAACTACCACTTGAAACATGCGTTGGGGCCACCATGGCCCGTTCATCAACGCCAAAGAGCCTAACAAGTTGGACCACGAGCACAAACCATGCGCGAGGTGGCCCTTACGTGGAACCAAGAGTCCATCCAAAAGACCGACCTCGCTGTTCTGAACGATGTCGTTGAGAAGTTGACATTCGTTGCCAATCTGCTCATCACGCCGGAGGGCGTGCGCCAAATCATCGTTCCAACCTACCACGAAGGAAAATCGGTTGAGGACCTCGATGGCATCCCTTACATCACGGTTGAACAGCGCCTGAATGAGCGAGAAAGTGAAGCCTTGGTCATTTGGAACACCCACGCACTGGTCTGTTTGGCCTCCACAACGGAAAACATTCACGTCATGCCGCCCATTGAATTTGACAACGGCTCGCTGAACATCAGCCTNCGGGGAATCCCACAATCCATTGCGTCCTTNGTGAAACTGAGCAAGGTGTTCCTCCCNCCAGCCGATATCCGTGTGAGCGATGTCAGAGCGCATGAGAACGGNCTTGAACAGGCACTCACCCCNCGACAGTATGAGTGCTACGGTTTGGCCCTCAAACACGGCTACTACGATGAACCAAAAGCCATCACGATGCAAGCCCTTGCCGACATTCTAAACATCGCTCGCTCCACCTTTCAGGAACACCTCCAATCAGCCGAACAAGCGGTGCTTATCTGGGCTGGAGAACAACTCTGAGAACGGGCTGAGACAAACCAAACCTTTGATGAGGGCGGGATACTGGCATGNTNATGGACAAAAGTGAGCGGCTTAACCGGCTCCTTCCCAACCAACGAGGCGTGTGGATTCCCNTCGACCACGGTGCTTCGGACTATCCAGCCCCCGGCCTTGAGGACATTGANGGGCTCGTTCGCTCACTGGTCGATGCAGGCGTCAACGCCATCGTTGCCCAGAAAGGTTTGGTCAGCAAATACGCCCATCTCTGTGAGGGAACGGCCACGAACATGGTGGTCCACTACTCTGTCTCCACGCGCCATGCGGGACCCGACATGAACAACAAAGTCATTGTCGGCCATGCTGATGAAACCCTCAAACGTGGTGCCATCGCTGTTTCCAGCCAAGTCAACATGGGCAGCGAAAACGAGGCGGCCATGATTTCAAGAATGGGTGAACTCAATCGACAAGCCCTCCACTTGGAACTCCCTTCNTTCGGAATGGTCTACGCCAGAGGACCCCACCTCAACCACCAACCGGGAGACTTTACTCATTCGCAAGCACATGCTGTCCGCCTTGCGTTCGAACTCGGTTGCGATGCGGCAAAATGCGTTTGGACCGGAGACAAAACCTCGTTTTCATCGGTGATGAACAGCGCACCCATCCCGTTGTTACTCGCAGGAGGACCTGCCAGTGGCGATACGGCTGAAGTGCTGAAAACGGTTGAGAAAGCCCTCAATGCGGGTGCAAGTGGGGTCTGCATGGGGCGACAAGTGTTCGCTCATCCCAACCCTGGAGCCATGGCAAAAGCGCTTGTCATGATGGTCCACGAAGGGGCGTCTGCTGCCTCCGCCATGAGTGCCGTTGGGTTGTGAGGTCGTCGCATGGAAATCTGGCTCCAGTCCCTTGACGGCTTAGAGGTGGACAGCACTAACGGGATAGATCGTTTCTTTTCTGAATCCCCCCATGATGTCAACCTTTACGTGAAGGACACAACCCTGTTCCAAGGAAACAAGGTCATCGGAGCCTACGTGCATGTTCGTGATGGAACAACCCAACAAACGGGCATCGCCCACATTGGAACGGTCGATTGGATTCTTGTGGAATGCGAAACATGGTCAATGATTCCCCTGGAGAATTTGATTGCCCACCGAAAAGGAAGCCACACCAAAATCGCCGCCATGATTTCAACACCCATCGAAGCTCAGGGAGCGGGTTTTGCACTTCAGGAGGGCGTGGATGCCCTCGTGGTTCCGGCCGAGGCAACGATGGTTGAAGCGGCCTTGAGCGTCAAAACTCAGCGATTGGAGAAGCAGGGGCCTGAAAAGAAGGTGGTGGCGCCGTCCATGGATTCAATCGACCTGAGCACGTTCACGGTTGAGGCCATTGAAGAGGCTGGATTAGGCGACCGATACTGTTTGGACTTCTTGTCTCTCTTTTCCCAAAACGAAGGCGTCTTGGTGGGATCGAGNGCACAATCCCTTTACCTCGTTCACAGTGAAACCATCCCCTCAACCTTTGTCCCCACCCGACCTTTCCGAGTGAATGCAGGGTCTCCCCATTCCTACATCATGATGGCCGATGGGTCCACCAAGTACCTGTCAGAACTTTGTGCTGGTGATGNGGTCATGGCCGTGAAAGCTTCAGGGGAAACAAGAGGAGTTGTGCTTGGCCGGATGAANATTGAACAACGACCAATGTTGAAGATTTCATGCAAAATAGGCACAAAACCGCATCAAAACGCTAATACATCTCATATTTTTATGCAACAAGCGGAAACAGTTCGCCTCATCACCGAAGCATCTGCAGCCGTCTCGGTCACNGACCTCGCACACGAACAACGTGTCCTGGGGTGGGAGGGACATTCGGCACGGCACGTAGGCATAGCGGTTGGAGGAGAGATCGAGGAGCGTTAAGCAAATGGCCGTCNTAGGAAAAGGAAATGCACACGGTGCATGCAGCCTTCTCCATGCCGCTGCTTTGGGATACGGCGCCAACATTGCACTTGATTTGCCCATGACCGTTCGTCTTTTGGACCGGCCAAGCAAACGGGAAGTTCGCGATAACGATGGAGTGTTCGACGCACTTTTGCAGGCATGGGTGGAGGCGGGATATCCATTACCGGATGGCTTTCANGCCGAGGAACTTCATTGGGGTGTCGTATCGAAAATTCCAAGAAAGCAGGGGTTGAAATCTTCGGCAGCAGCCTGTGTGGCTGGTCTTCGAGCGTTGTGCGATGCCACCGATGTGGAACTCGAACCCCACGAGTTGGTTGGCCTCGCCGCTCAGGCACAACTGGCCTCCGGAGTCTCCTTGACAGGATCGATTGACGATGCATGGTCCTGCATGGAGGCAGGATGGAAACTGGTCGATGTTCAAGCACCCATCGCAGAAGGTGTCCTGATGGATGAACCTGGACTTGACTCGGAGGATTGGACGGTGTTGCTGGTGCTTCGTGGCCCAAGGGAAACCATGCCGACCCTCGATGATTTTGCATCACAAGTTACAGCGTTCCAACAAGCCCTCGCGGCCCTTCAAGAAAAGAAACCACTCGTGGCGTTGACATGGAACGGGCGCGGCACGGTAGCCGCNTTAAAGGACATTGAAGGAAGAAAAATGGCCAATGACTCCTTCATGAACAGCGCTCGAGCGGCGGGCGTTTCAGGTTCTGGCCCTGCCCTTGTCATCGTGGTCCCTCCACAATCAGGCCCCACCTTGGAACGCATCAAATCGTGGTACAGCATGAGGTACCCTAATTCCGAACTGATTGAAACCTCCTTCTTGTCCAAGGAAATTGAAGGTTCGTCCGAGTGAACACCTTCTAAAAGGGCCAGCGGTTCCTTGTCCTGTTGCACCATGCAGATGCGTCTTGGTGAGGCTTTGCGAATAACCCTCCGTGGCTCAAGCCATGGACCATTTGTCGGTGCTACCGTTGAAGGCATGCCCGCTGGATTGCTCGTGGATGATGACCAGGTCAAGGCAGCCATGGCCCTCCGAAAAACAGGAGGCACTTACAGCAGCAAACGAAAGGAAGACGACATCGTTGAATGGCGAAGTGGTGTGGTTGATGGCCTCACCACNGGCGAACCAATTGAAGTCCACATCGCCAATGCAGATGCACGCTCAAGCGATTACAGTTTTCTGCCCGACCACCCTCGGCCAGGGCATCAAGACATGGNGATGATGAAACGAACCAAAGGAGAAGCGGATTTGCGTGGTGGAGGCACCTCCAGTGCACGGATGACCGCTCCACTGGTCGCTGTTGCCGCCGTGGTACGTACGTGGCTTGACGGCCATGGCGTCAACGTAGAGGCCCATCTTGGAGCGATCGGAAGCGTTGAGGCNGCCTCGATGAACCAATGCCCTCCCCGGTGGGCCAATCAAACTTGCAAGGAATTGCGTTGCAGGGATGAAAAAGCGGCGGCGACCATGGCCGAACTCATCGAAACGACCCGGCGCTCTCGAAATTCCATTGGTTCGAGGGTCGACCTCCAAATCGAAGGTTTACCTCTCGGATTGGGTGAACCTTGGTTTGACGGTCTTGAACCGGCCATGGCTCGAGCGATGATGTCCATTCCAGCCGCAAGAGGCGTTGAATTTGGCCACGGATTTGGCGTGCAACTGATGCACGGCAGCGACCANAACAGCCCTTGGGGCGGAACAGCCGAACAGCCGGTGCTGATGGGTGATCAACCCGATGGAGCGCTGGCCGGCCTCTCAACAGGTGCACCCGTTCACGTCCGCGTGGCATTCAAACCCCCCTCAAGCATCCCTCAAGTTCAGCATACATTNAACCTCAAAACCAATCAGCAAGAGCCTCTGGTGGTCAAAGGACGACACGACCCTGTGTTAGGGCCAAGAGCGGTTGCCGTTGTGGAAGCGATGGCCTTGTTGGTCATCGGCGACCTCATGGTGCGTGGAGGGTTTGCCGATGAATGACTTTCCAGTGGTTCACAAGTTTGGAGGTTCATGCTTGAGGGACGCTTCAGACATCGAACAAATCTCTGAAATTCTTTCGAACACACAAGAACCCGTTATTGTGGTCGTTTCGGCCCTCTGGGGCACGACCGACCGACTCATGCGAGCCGCTCAAGAACCGCGTTATGCAGGCCGTTTGGTCAATGACCTTGCCAGCCACCACCTTCGGTTTTCTCCAACCCTCATCGATTCACCACTCTACGATGTGTTCCAGCGGGTCCTCGAGGGAATTGAAGAATCACTCACGGCGCTTGCCATTGACCGTAACGACAAGCGAGCCTACAATCGCCTTCTCGCCTCTGGAGAACGGCTCTCTGCTTTGATCATCGCCCATGGACTCTCAATTCGAGGTCTGGACGCCCACCCTGTTGGGGCAGAAGACATTGGATTGCACCTTGATGGACAAGGGACAGCCGCAAGGGTGGACCTCGGGAAATCCCGTGAAATGCTAGACCGCTCCGCATTCCGTGGCGTGCCGGTGGTCACTGGATGGTTCGGCGAAGGAAGCGATGGAAACATCGCCTTGCTCGGCCGTGGTGGCAGCGACCATACCGCCACAGCCCTGGCCGCCCTGTTGCAGGCTCAACGCGTGGTGCTTTGGAAAGATGTTCTCGGAATTTACCCTGTCAACCCAAGATGGGGGGTTCAATCCACCCCCATACCGTACCTCGGGTATGCTGAGGCCATCGAATTTTCCAATGCGGATGCNACCATCCTTCATCCTGCCACCGTCGAACCTGTGTACGAAATGGGCATCCCAATTGAGATACGNCACCTCACCCATTACAACAACGGCGGCATGAAAACCGTGATTGGACCGGACATTGAAGCGACGCCGAACATCAAAGGCATTGCCTGCATTCCTCGTGTAGCGTGCGTCAACGTTGAAGTTCGGTATTCACAAGATGCTGCCCTGGCGTTGAGCGACCTTCTGCAAACCCTCAACGAAGAAGGCATTCGGATTTGTTCGTTTGAAACCACCAACACCCAATGGCGCTTTGTCTTCCTGCAACACGAAGTCACTCGCGGTGTTCAACTCATCAATGAACGATGCACCGTGGTGGANTACGAATACTATGCAGCCATGCTTTCGTTCATCGGATGTCGGGACCTGCACTACTTGCAAGCCCAGCTCGACGAACAGAACAATTCAGAAGCCATGCCGCTCTATCAATCGGCTACGTCGATTCACATGCTGACAAAGCGTGTTGACATATCCCGCATGCTGGACGAGATGATGGTGCTGGTGGCGCAAGGCACCGATCACTCAGCTTGACGCTCTCTGAAGCGCTGAAGGTGCGTCGGCAAGTTCAATCCAAACAGAATGCCGACCGTGATGAACACGAAGAGCGTCCCAAGGGCTACGCCGTACACCGACGTCAATTCGACCGATTCGCGCATGCGCTCCGCCGTATCTCCGGAAAACACACCGACAATCGCCGGCAGGATGGTGTTTGCAGAGAGAACAAACCATGCAAGAAGCGTNGCCAACACGGGGTTGATGACCAACGAGCGGTGATACTTGGAGACGATCTTCTTTGGATTCATCACATAGACTTCGTTCGTTCGAATGCTCGTGTCAAGCATGGAATAACGAATCACACCGTTGCTCAGTTCAAAGTACATGATGAGAAGAACAGCGTAAACAACCACCAAGACGGAGAGCATGGTGGGGCTGCTTTGAAGATTAAACAAGTCGTTGGACAAGGAGGTTTTGGATGAAGCAAAGCGCAAAATGGCGAGGATAAACAACAGATTGCTGCCGAGCGAGAGACGAGCATCGCGACGGAATGTACCCATGAAACCGAGCACCGTTGCNCCTGCAATGATGGTCAANTGGAGAATGTTTGCAAGACCGAGGCTGCCNGTGAGGATGTACCAAATGGTTCCTTGNGGCGGAGAGATGATGTAGGTCAAGAAAGCCAACGCCACAAGAACACCGTACACCCCAATCTGAAGGTTCTGAACCATCTTATCAGGGGGAAGGAACTTCATCTTCGGAACGAGGGGGCCNCCCAGCAAACTTTCGATGAAGCTGGGAATTTCCACGGAAGGAATGGCATCTTCAGGTATGCCGCTGCCTGTGCCAACTTGGCCCGCTGCTTTCTTTCTTGAAGGGGCCGATGAACGGACGGTTTTTCCATCGTAGAGGTGGGAAGTGTCGGCTGACGGTCGATTGATGGTCATAACTTCACCTCANAATCCTCGGGCCCCTGCTAAGGCGGTTGAAAGCAACATGTCGGGCTCCCAGTCCATGATGTTCACACCAAGTCCACGAAGTTCACCGATCACGACGTCCCGTTCGGTCTTCATGACCTCATAGCCGGTTCGATCGATGCGCTTAGCATCAAATTCAAACTCGAGGGATGACGGCGAGAGAACGGTCACGTCAAAGTCACGAGCACGGAAGTCCCGCAAGGCATTCACGATGGTTGGATCATCTTCGAGATTTGAGAGGAAGATGATGGGGCTTCCCTTGTTGATGTGGGGGAGAATACGGTTCACCACCACTTGAAGCGGGATGTTCCCCCGGGCGACGGCACCGGCCAACTTGGTGAGGATCACGTAGAGTTGCTTCTTACCAGTGTCTCGGTCAACGCTGACNACCTCATCGCCGTACACGATCACGCCGACAGAGTCACGTCGGCCGAGGAAATACTTCGCCAGAGAGGCCGCTGCGCGAGTGGAATACACCAACGCATTGCGCGAGACTGGACCGGTTTCGGCGACGGCTCGTGAATCAACGATGATGATCACGTCCGACACGGCGTCCCGCTCACGCTCGTTGACCATGAGTTTGCCCGAGCGTGCGTAAGCCGACCAGTTGATGGCTCGGAATGAATCGCCCTCGAAGTATTCTCGAAGGGAGTAAAACTCCGAACCAGGACCGGGTTGTCGGATGTTCACGGCACCGGTGAAAATCTTTGGGACGCGGGATTTCACGAACGTCTCTTTCAGGTCTTCCATCTTTGGGAACACGAGGAAATCGTTGTAGACATGCAATTCCTTTTCCTTGTGGAACAAGCCAAAGGCGTCTTGGATTCGTACAGTAACGGGTCCAAGACTGTAGAAGCCCCGAAGCGGGCATTCAACGGTGTACTCGATGAAGGTCTCACGACGAGGTCCAAGTTCCATCAAAATGTAGTTCGCACCTTCTTTGATGCGCATCACTTCAGGAACACGGTCACGCACTTCCAAGATCTTTGGAAGGGACGATGTGTTCTGCATTCGCAGCGTTACATTCAATTCTCCATCTTCAAACATGCGTGCGCTTGACAGCTTTCGCATGGCGACAACGTTGCCGAGGGCAACGCCTTCCTCTCCACTCCACTCTTCGGCACGACGACCGCTCGATGCAACATCCGCATGGTTCCCAAGGAGCGCAGCCCAGGTAAGGAACACGAAGATAACCACGGCAATCGTGACGAGTTGGGTGTTTCGGAGCGTCAAGCCAAGCAGGTACATGGCAACGGCTAGGCTGCCAAGCATCGCTGACTTACGACTCCACATGTTTGATTCACCTCGTAGTGTAAAGTTTCAGCTTCAAACCGTAGGCACAGGGACCTCGCGGAGGATAGCCTGGATGACTTCTCCGGATTCAAGGCCCTTGATTTGGTGCTCAGGCTTCAAGATGATACGGTGGGCGATGGCAAGTTCGGCGATGGCCTTCACGTCGTCAGGGGTGACGAAATCGCGACCACGCAGTGCAGCGGCTGCACGGGAGGTCTTGAGCAAGGCTTGCGAACCACGAGGAGAAGCGCCGACGAGAACACGTGGGTCTTCACGGGTGCGGGACACAATCTCAACCATGTACATGCGCAGAGCAGGGTCGACGTAAACGTCTTCGCAAGCTTGTTGCATGGCGATCACACGGGCAGGGTCGGTGATGACATCAACGTCAACAGCGTCTTTTCCACGTGCGATACGGCGGGCAAGGATTTCGTCCTCATCAGCACGGTCGGGGTAACCGACGGACATCTTGAACATGAAACGGTCAAGTTGTGCTTCGGGGAGTGGGTAGGTACCTTCCTGTTCGACAGGGTTCTGCGTGGCCATAACGATGAACGGAGCAGGCAACTTGTGCGTAATCGTTCCGATGGTCACTTGCTTCTCTTGCATGGCCTCAAGCAGGGCGCTTTGAACCTTAGCCGGGGCGCGGTTGATCTCATCCGCTAAAACAAGGTTTGCAAACACCGGGCCCTGTCGCGTGCTGAAGTCGCCGGATTGGGGGTTGTAAATCTGGGTACC
>PAWY01000020.1 GCA_002714305.1 Methanobacteriota archaeon
GCGCCCTCTTCGATGTAGACCTCAAACCCCGCACGTGAAAGTTTCTTCATGCTCGATGGGACGATGCCAACGCGAGTTTCGCCTTCAGGTTCTTTTGGGACACCAAGTTTCATGCTTTCACCTGTGATTCGCACCCACGAAAGGGTAGGTGCAATTTGGCCACTGGAAGGAGGTTTTTAGATGCCACGCTTTCAATTCCTGCACGCCAGTTTTGCAATTCCCAAAAACCCCGTCAAAAACCCTGCACCATTTGACTTATGGACTGCACACAACAGGTCCCCTTTGAAAGGTGGAAACCATGGCAAGCGGACGACGAAAAATTGCAGTGATTGGGGCAGGAAATGTTGGTGCGACGTGCGCCTTTGTTTTGGCCCAAATGAAGGTGGCTGACGTTGTCCTTCTCGACATTTACGAAGGGTTTGCAAAAGGCAAAGCTCTGGACATGTCGCAAAATGCCAACGTGCTGAATTACGACGGCACCATAACAGGAACGGCTGACTACAACGACATCGCCGGAGCCGACGTTGTGGTGGTGACCTCAGGGTTTCCACGCATGCCGGGCATGACCCGTGAGGATTTGATTGGAAAGAACGCNGACATCGTGTCCCAAGTNGGAACGGGCATCAAAGACCATGCACCAGACGCCGTGGTGATTGTGGTCACCAACCCACTTGACCTGATGACCTATCACATGCAAAAAGTCACGGGATTCCCGCCCGAGCGGGTCATTGGCCAAGCCGGCGTTCTCGACAGTGCCCGCATGGCTCATTTTATTGCCTTGGAACTCAATTGTGCAGAAGAAGATGTCTCACCCATGGTGCTTGGCGGTCACGGCGATACCATGGTGCCTCTTCCCCGTTACACGACGGTCGGTGGTATTCCCATCACCCAACTGATGAGCCAAGATCGAATTGAAGCGATCAGCGCTCGCACTGCAAGCGGTGGGGGAGAAATTGTCAAACTCCTCGAGAAAGGCTCAGCGTTTTACGCTCCGGGTTCAGCTGCTGCCATCATGGCGGAATCGGTTCTCAATGACCGCCGTCGATTGATTCCAGCCTCGTGTCTCCTCACCGGCCAATATGGCCTTTCCGATGTTTACATCGGTGTTCCTTGCATCGTTGGCGCTAACGGTGTAGAACGCATCTTTGAGCTTGATTTATCCGATGAGGAACTCACGTCGTTGCAAGGTTCCGGAGAATTCTACAAGGGCCAACTCAAGGACGTTCTNGGCTACTGAATTCGTTCGAGGACCAAGCTTTCGCTCGCACCGACCGTGGTTGCCTTTTCAACCGGGTTGCTTCGTTTCGCCAAACGGTGGCCTTGCTTGCCACGACTCCGCATTCTGGTCAACACTTCTTGACCGATGTAGCATCCTTTCTGTGGGTGAACCAAATCGCCCAGTCCACAGGCTAAGGGATGAACCTTTGAGGTGATCTCATGGCCGTGATAGGGAATGAGGTTTGAAATTCGATGTTCAGTCCAGTCTTCGTCCGTCCAGGTGGCTTCCCAACGGTGTTTTACTGGGATGATGTACATCTCCCCAAAATAACTCTGATGGACGGTCGTCTCTTTTGGGAAGGGTGCCCCTCCGGTTCCGAGAAACACATCGTTGAGGTCTGAGATGTCGGTAATGGTGATGGATTGACCCAAAATACGTTCTGTAAGGTGGGCCGTAATGGCGAGTTTGTTTGGTTCAAAGCCCACGAGGGCGATGTGCGAGCCAACCGGGATCACTTCACAGACATCGATTATTTTCGCAGCCCGGTTCGTAAACACGGTGGTGCATGCACCGTCCACTTGATTGGTTGAGAGGCCATTGAGGAAAGGAAGAATCGCTTGGCCTTGTAGAAGCAGCGTATAGGCAGGGTGCCTGACCATCCCCATGTTTTGTCCTCAGGAAAAGGATTCGCCACATCCACACGATGCACTTGCATTGGGGTTGTTGATCTTAAATCCGCCACCCATCAATCGATCAACATAGTCGATCTCAATGCCGTTCAGGAGATGACTTGAAGCAGTGGGGACCAACACTCGGAAGCCCTTGATGTTCAATTCTTGACAAGGAGTTTCGGTGGATTCAACGATTTGGAGGTCGTACATGTAGCCTGAACAACCGCCGCTCAGAACACCAACGAGAAGGGCATGGCTTCGGTCGTCGCCGAAGGCGTCTTCCAACATGTCAGTGGCCTTTTCGGTCAAGGTGAGTTCAACGTCCACCACATCCGGTGCATGCAGTTGAATGGTTGGTGCTGTTTCGCATGTGCCGCAGTCCATGGTTTACCCACTCCGCCACCGTTTTTGAACTTGACCACGTCAGCAGTGCAATTTATCGCTTCTTTCGTTTCTTATCAAGCGCCTTTTGGAGGATGTTGCATCGTCGAATTTGGTCCTTTGCCCTCCGCTTTGCCTCATCCGCTAGACCTCGGGGAATCGCTTGTTCAAAGCACTTAATGGCGTCTTTGTAGCGTTCCATCTCAGCGTAGGCGGTGCCCATGTTGTACAACGTCTCCCCACGAACTTCGGTTGGCCGAATCAACATGGCTTGATGGTAAGATTCCACACACTTCGGGTATTCCTCAAGGAAGTAGTATGCGTTGCCACGGTTGTTCAGAATTCGAATGATCATCGCATCATCGCCGGCAAAAGCAGGAAGCGCACGGTCAAAGCAGGAGAGCGCCTCCTTGTATTTCTTATCGTCAATCAGTTGGACGCCTTGATTGAACCATGTGACATCTTGGTTTGATATCGCATTTGAGGTGATCGACTGAGGAACATTCGTCGCCACGGTTTGGGCTGCATCAAGGGCCGCTTTGGCGAGGTCAACCTCGGGTTGCGGAGCAGATTCAACGGATGTTTGCTGAGGTTCAATCGGTGTCAAAAGCAGCGAGGCTTGTGCCGATTGTTCAGCGGGGCTTTCCACCAGAAGAGGGCTTGAAGTGGAAGGTTGGGCCGATTGTACTTCAGCGTCCAACGAACCCACAACGGTGGCCTGAGGTGTTGCAGGAGCAAGTGGAGTTGGGCTCACTTCAACCGATTCGGGGGGAGGTGTGGCCGCTGTGGAAAGGACTTCAGGTTCCGCATTGGCCAAACTGGCTGCTTTTGCATGGCATTTTTGTGCTGTTTCAAGGTCGCCGGCCTGTTCCAAAGAGCGAGCAAGGCCGGTCCAGTGGTCGGATGAGTCCTGCTCGAGTTTGATGAGTTCTTTCCACATCAAAACGGCATCGCTGTGTTGGAGACTGAGCGAGAGGGCTCTTGCCCGTTCTGGACTTGCTTCTGGGTCCATNAAATCCAACGCTTCTTTGGCCATTTCTGGGCCTGCAGGCAGGGTGGGGGGCAATCCTGCTACTTGGTCAAGCACATCGCTTTCGCCTTGTGCCAATTGAAGTAACATATCAATGAAATCACTGCGGATCGCATGGCTTCCNTCCATCCCAATCANGANTCTNGCNGCCTCCATGTAGGATTCGATCANGCCTTTTTCCTTGGCCAAGTCNGCCATTTTTTCGGCTGCCTTCACGTATTCCGCATCGGCNTCNATGGCTCGTTTGTAGCTCGAAAGCGCCTCTTGNGTCAGGTCTGAACGTTGTTGAACAGAACCCAAGTTGAACCATCCAGGTGCGTGGCTTGGCTCAAGGTTTTGCGCATGGGTCATGGCCGCAATGGCATGGTTGTCAAGATCCATTCGNGCCATGGCTCCACCAGCGATTCGCCAGGCTGGAGCATGCTGTGCCCCCACGGTCTTGAGATGAGGCTTGAGCAAGGCGAGCGCTTCTTTTGGATTTCCATCTTTGATGGANGCNGTGGCCTGTTCCACCAAAGCGTCAATGTCAACGGTGGGTTCTGGTTCAGGTTCTGGGAGTTCTGGAACGTCCGGTTCGATTTCTCGGACGATTTCTTGCTGGGCAACAACGACCTCTGCTGCACTTTGGAGCTCTTCGACGCTCAATTCAGCATCTTCATCGTGATCATGATGAATGGCTTCTTGGAGGAGGTCATCAGGATTCGCAATTCCTGCTTCTTCGGCGATTTCCTCAACCACTTTCATGTCGACGGACTGGGTGACTTCGAGGGATGGCTGCATGGCTTCCATGGNCACGGATATTCCGCTGTCTTTGCAGCGCTCCTTGAGTTGGACAAGGGCGGGATGGCCAGGGAAAAACGTCAGCGCCTTTTCGGCCATGGAATANGCTCCCTCCAAATCTCCGATGCGTTCGAGGAGAATGGAAAGGTTGGCTGTGGCTGGTGCGTGTTCCTCATTCAAATCNAGGCAGATTTGAAACGATTGACGTGCGCCTCGGGCATCTTGTTGTGCCTCGAGAAGCACGCCACGGTTGAACCACGCCATATCGCAGGACGGGTCAAGGGCGATGGCCTTGTTGAACGCTGCCAAGGCTCCCTTAACGTCATCTCTTCGGCTTCGTTCTTCACCCACCGTGAGCAAGACCTCGACCATTTCTTCCGTGTTTTCGACGTCGTCAAGTTCGGGGATCACATCTCGAGGGGTTTGCTCCTCGGGCGCAGAAGCCTCTGGGGTAGCCTCAATGGTTTGGTTCTCAACGGCTTCAATCGCCTTGTCAACGGATGCCAAAGCGACATCGTCCAATCCGTCGCTTTCGCCGACTTCGACCGTGTTCGTATCGTCGCTGGACTCCACTCTACCTCACCGCAACGAAAACCAATGATGAGCCCTGCATAAGCCTTGCTTATGGTTGTCCATCCAATCAATCCTTACATTGAAGGGCCCCATCCACCTCCAAAAGTCATGGGAGACAAACCACTGAAGGTCATCGGACTCGCTGGCGAATACCGCGCAACGTCAAAGTCAGGGATGCTGGTGAACCTGGCCCTTGCCATGGCNAAGGAACAAGGCGCTGATGTAGAATTTTGGGATTTGGCTGAGCGTCCGCTTCCTCTGGTTGGTGAAGAAGGATGTTGGGCGCACCCGAACGTGAAATCTTTCCAGTCCTTGCTTGAACAATCCGATGCCTTTTTCCTCGCTTCNCCAGAATACCATGGAACCATGTCGGGTGTCATGAAGAACACGATGGACTGGATGTATGACAAGCACGTTGGAGGCAAAGTGTTTGGGCTCATGTCGACCTTGGGTGGCGTGACCAACGCCAATACCCTCAACCACATGCGAATTTCACTCCGCTGGCTTCACGGCTGGCCGGTTCCTGAACAGCTGGCCATTGGACATGTTAAGGAAGCCTTCGACGANGCCGGTGAATTGGTTGACGATGAACTCCGCCAGCGCCTCTCAAGCGTGGTCAATTCGGTCTTAACCGCTGCAAAGAAACTGCGTTGATGGCCATGAGCGGACAAGTCTCAACTCCGTCGTTTACCGATGTTTATGGTGCGACCTATCGGCTGGTTGAACCAGGAGCGTTTGTTCTTGGAGCCGAAGGCCATTCAGGCCACCCGTCCGAACGTCCCGCCTGCAGGGTTGAGATCGGTGAACCGTTTTTTCTTGCTGAGCGACCCGTAACACAGGCACAATGGTCGGATGTTATGGGTGGAAATCCGTCGAAATTTCAAGACGGTTGGAGTGCTGGCCTTCGCCCTGTTGAGCAAGTGAATTTTTATGAAGTTCAGGCCTTTCTTGAACATTTGAATCTCCGAGATGCCAATCACCCATACCTTGGCCTGGTGGGGAGATGGCGCTTGCCCTCTGAAGCTGAATGGGAATACACTGCACGGTCGGGTCATGAGGGCCGTTGGTGGTTTGGAGACAAGGATGTTGAATTGGATGATCATGGTTGGCATGCTGGTAATTCTGGTGGCTCCACCCGTGAAGTGGGTCTCAAAAAACCAAATGATTGGGGGTTTTATGACATGAATGGTTTGGTCAACGAATGGTGCGCAGACCATTGGTCTCGTAACTACAACGGTGGTCGAACCCAGCGCCCCTATGCCGAAGGAGACGGCGAGAAATACGTGGTCCGTGGCGGTTCATGGTTCACAGAAAGTGATTCAACGCGGAGCGGAGCCAGATCCTTTGCCGCTCGAGACAAACGAAGTGATGGATTGGGGCTTCGCTTGGTCTGGGAGCCCTTGGAACCGATGAACGGAGGGGGGGTTCAAGGTGCCTCTTCTTCGATCATTGACCAATCATAAGGATGGTCTGCAGGGAGTTCACCAAGGACTTGGTGTTCAGGCGTTCGCCCTGGTCCAATGATCCATCTTCCGTTTAACGGCTCATCGAGCATGAGCATCAGGTTGTTTCGCTGCAATAATCCAATGGCGGTCGCCGTTCGTTGCATCACTGGGGCAATTTCTTCATGGAAGATGTCGTTCATGATCGAACAGACTTCACCAAAGGTCCGACTTCCATCGCACAGTTCCCAAAGCATGCTGTTCATCGTATCCAATGGCCGCCTCACTTCCCGCGGAGCCCGCAATACAGAAGCAAACCAACCTTCAATCCGACCAAATTGTTTTGGTATTCGCATCACGATGTTTCGACCGCTCACCCCTCGCAGAGACGGGTTTTTTTGCACGACACCAACACGAGCCCACCAAACAGGTGTGCGGCAGGGATACTGATTGGACAAGGGATGGTCTTNCACGCCAGCAAGAGCCTCCATACCATCACCTCAAAATTCAGTCCAGGTCCATATGAGAAGGGTGAGCATCGAAACGGTACCGAGCAGAGCCATGGTACGAGTCGCTTGGACACGCTCAGAAAAATGACGCAGGTACCATGTGGCCACGCCGCATACGGCGACCGATACCCACAAGGCATACCATGTTGCAGGATAGGTGGCCACAATGTTGCCCCATCACAATGTCCCATCAAGGTATTGTTGGCCGTAGTATTGCCATTGTTCTTCGGTCCAACCGGGTGGAAGTCCCGTTTCAGGGAGCGGTGGTCCTGCCGTTGGTCCGGTTGAGGTTGATACGACCTCAGGCTCAGCGGTCTGTTCGGATTCTACCAAATCAGGGACGTCCTTATCGGATTGCAAGGTCGAAACAGGCGGTCCTGCCTGAACGATAGGGGCCATTTCATCGTCGGCTTCATGCCTCGGTCGGCCGCGAAGAAGGAAGAGCACGGCCGCCAAAAAGACCAGTCCACCCAATCCTCCACTGATCAGGACGATGCTTGAAAGGGATTCATCAGCGGGCGGGTCAGAAAACACGAGACTGACGGAGTGTTCCCTCGTCATGGTTCCATCCACCGTAGTGGTCGTGATGGTGATGGTTCCACGGCTTGGGCCTGACAAACGGAGGACTTCACATTGAAGTTCCATGGTTTGTTGGTTGATGTGTCCAGGTGAAAAGTCCACCAACCATCCACTCTCATTGACCAGCATTTTATTGCACGAGGTTTGCCATCCGTCTTCTCCCGAAAGCTGAATGCGAAGCTGCTCGTTCATGGTTGAGGTTGACGAGAGGTTCACTTGGACCGCCGCTGATGTACCATGTGGGACATCGCCTGCTTGCATGAGTCCTGCTGATGAATCAAATCCGCGTTGTTGGTTGAGCATTACGAGGGCTTGAACCATCATGTCCACGGGAAGTTCTTCATCGTCCACGACGCCAAGGATTTCAAATTCGAGCACAAACCTCGTGTTGAGTGGGGCGTCATCGGGAATCAGGACTTCAAGTTGGAGCCGTTGTTGTCCGGCTGCAGGCACAATCAACGCCACCTCACTCGCCAATGGTTGATCTGCACCTTCGACGCTGAAGAAAGCAATCATACCTGGGAGCGGGGGGACCGATGAGAGCCTTGCAATGGCTGAAAGGCGGTTTTCTACTGCATTACCGTCGTTGTGAAGGACAGCCTCCGCCATGATGGTTTGACCTGCCATGGCAGAATCCGATTGTTGCACCAATTCGAGGGAAGGAATTCTTACCGATGCCGTGGACATGACTATCTCGACGGAATTATCTTCTTCATCGATGTCTTGTTCGTTGTTGTTGTGCACGGCTACAATGCTTAGCGTGTGAAGTTCCCCTGCGGCTTCTGTCATGGGCAAGAGGATCCACAGACTCACGTTTTCTTCGTGTTCAAGGTCGTAGGACACACTAAGAGGGATGCTCCCGGTGATGTTCTCATTGTCAATTGAAAGCCACCATGTCCATGTCGTCGGCGCATTTTGTAATTCTATTTGAGCCTCGGTCGGCCCGTTTCCATGGTTCACCAAAAGCAATTCAACTTCGTTGGCGATGCCTGGCGTGAGTCGGGATGGCGAAGCGATGAGTTCAATCCCGACGTCGTAGGAAGCTGTGACACGGAGGCCATCAAACGACTCCCCTTCGATGATCATCAAACTCCGTTTGGATTCAATGATGGGCGTAATGGTTGGTCCTCGGTCATCGGCTTGAGCCGTGATGGGCAGATCAATCGCGATCTCGAAGGTTGTGCTCGTTCCTGAATTCAATACGGCATCTGGTCGTGTTGGCTGATGGACCGTCCATGAACCTTCATTTTCAACATCAACGCGCATCGAGAAAATATCTTGGCGTGATGCGTTGTTCCAAATGGTGTACTTGAGAACGACTTGCGTGCCAGCCTCTGCAAAGATTTTCCCATTTTGAGGGGCATCGTTCATCGACACGCTTGCATCGCTGAGCATGGATGCAGATACCCCTATCGCTTTGGAATCGCTGCGTGTGCTATCGTTTTGGGCTTGAAGCGTAAGGTCAAATTCAACCACTGTATCGGGTGCCTCATCAGCAGGCACGGTCATGGTGAACATTGCCTGAATGGTTTCATTTGGACGGATGAGTACAGAAGATGTTTGTGTCCAAGCTAAATTGATGCTCCAATCAGAAGGTATGGTTGACATGTCCATCTGGAGGTCAAATACATCGGTCGCACCACCCTGATTGGAAAGACCTACCTCAAAGGTACAGGTGTACGATGGAGGACAACTTGGACGCACTGGTGGAGGATGAATGACGGGTATTCTGTCGGCTTTGACGAGGAATTGAACCGGAAGCACGGTGTAGACATCGGGGTATTGTTGGGAGGTAATGTTCACCGACATCTGTTGGAAGCCGATGCTTGCATTCGCATCGGGTTGAATTTTGATGGTGAACCCGGCTGGGGTCCCTGGAAGGGCAAGCAATCCACCCATCGGGTCAAAACTGGTGCCGGATGGACGCGTGTAATAGGCATTCCATCCAGTTGGCAAGCCTACCAACGTGGGAATGAAGACTTCGGAGATATTACCCGTGTTTTCGATTTGCAGTGAGATGCTTCCCCATTCACCGGGAGTTGCTCCGTTCGTGGAAACCCCTTGTGCTGAAACTTTGTACTCCTGCGGACGAACCTTTTGTTCGTAGACGAACACGATTTCATCAATAAAGAATCCCACATCGGTGCCCGATGCATCGGAAGTAAACTCAAATTTGAACTGCGAATTTCCGTGGAATAAACCGTCTTCAACCGGAATAAGTGGAGATGCATGCCCTTTGTTGACCACGCTGAAGGTTTGCCAGGTGCCACCATCGGTAAACACCGCATCGACCGTACCGGTGATGGAGCCAACCTCAACCCAAGCCCCGAAGGTGTTCTTTCCGTAAATCGTCAATTTGTCATTCGCTGCGGTGCTGCCGGTGTAGAAAAAGGATAAACCATTGGTCCTGCTTGGGTTTTGAAACGCATCGGACATGTCCATGACCGGCGTGGTCATCACGGCGATCTGGTTGTTGTTGTAGTTTGAAAATTGACCATTCCCCGCATGACAACTGCTGCTTTGGGACATGTACGTGAACACGTCTTGTGAGAAAATCCACCCGCTTCCTAGGGTCCATTGGGCTGACGAATCGCAGTTGAAATACGTGTGGCCAACGGTGAATGGTTGGTTTTTGAGATCGTTGTTTGGATTATCGTCAGAAATGGTTGATGTNGCCGTCATGGCGAGGGTGTGATTGCCTGCATACGACGGAGTAATATCGACTTCCACCGTGTTGCTTCCACCTCCTGCTAAATTCGCCATTTGGAGGGTGGTGTTCGCGAGTTCAAAGTAGGTGTAATCATTGTGCAGAAGCCGAACATTGATGTCGATGACTCCCGAAGGGTTGGAACCAACATTTTCCACAGTAATGGTGAGCGTGGCAGACGTATTCACCATGGCGTCGATGACAAACAATTCTGCTGGTCGGTCAAATCCAGATACTGGGTGATTTGATGAGAACATCTTGTACAGCGATTCATCNGCAAAATTCGTGTAGGCGACGGTTGCGTTCACCACGCGAACATCAACGCCCGTTGGATTGGAAGGGCTCTGCATAGCGCTATNTTTGTCGGTTAATGCGGTGGGGCCCGACGCAGCGAGTGTTCCACAGAGGAACAAAAGAGCCAAGACAACNGAGCGGAACCTCATTTCCCTCAAACAAGGCTATGTTGGTCTATCTATTTAGTGCCAATGTCGCCGTCATTTCCATCGCCTGAGGGTTCAATGGACGCTTCAACTTCCGCTTTGGCGAGCTCGAGTTTTGCTTCATCGCGCTTTTCTTTGGCTCTGGCTGCAAAGTAAACCGTGAGGGATGGAATCAACACCATTGAAAAGCAACCAACGACGGCAGCGAGTGCCCAAAGGAATTCCGTGGCCGCATCAACCGAGAAGACGGCGACGCTGCCGAAGGATTCATTGACGGTTTCTGCAGAAATGCTGGGTGTTGTGGTCCGATTTCCGTCTTCAATGATCTCGATGCGGAGAATGGAAGGTGAGTGCGTGTATTCGATGGCTGCTCTGGATTTTTGTTCCGCTTCGGCGAGGTCCGCTGCGAAGACAGAACCGTTTGAACGGCGAGCCGGGTCAACCGAAGTGAGGGCGTGGAATTCAATCGTTCCACCTTCCTCACTGATTCGTTCGTGGACGCTGGAATAATCGCACAGATCGGCGCAGGAAAATTCCTCTTCGAGCGGATTTTGGAGGTCGTAGGTGTTGCCAAGGAGTTCATGGCTGTAGAGCATAGCGATGTTGGTCACNCGGAGCATAGCGCCTGGAGCGAGGTCGGTTGCCGTGATGTTGACCCAAGTCAAATTCGAATCATCTGCGATGACTTGCCAGGCCCAAGTCGTGGTGTTGTCATCTGCATCGTAAGTTCTCTCCACGTTCTCATCGGCCACCGATGCGTCGTACACATCAACGGTAGGTTCGGTTTGGTAGATGTACACCGANGGGGAAACCGTGGCCCCATAAACGGCGTATGAGAGCATGAATATCAAGGTCAACGAGAGCCCAATGAGGGTCCGTAGAAGGTTGGGGTTTTGGGCCAACGCTTTCTTCATCNACACCGACCACGAATCGGGTCTTTTAGAAGCCTTGTATCCTATGGGTTTCCGAAGTCTTTTCTGAGTGCGCTGAACGAGTGCTTGACCCGCTGTTTTGATATAGGGGCGGACGGTCGCCATGTTGCTTGGTGTATCACGATGACGACCGTTTACGATATTCCCGCTGACATTTTCAACCCAGCCTTGGCCTTGGCAATGGCTGACCAAAAGGCAGTTTCAATGCCAGACTGGGGCCAATACGTCAAGACCGCCGTTGACCGAGAGCGACCTCCAACCCAAGAAAACTGGTGGTACCTCCGCACNGCGGCCATCCTACGCAAGGTTGCTCGAAGCGGCCCGGTTGGCGTCACCCAACTCGCTCAAGCTTTCGGGGGCAAAAAGGACAACGGTGTCATGCCAAACACGCCTGGTGTTGCATCACGCCACATCATCCGCACGGCACTCCAACAGCTCGAAGACGCNGGNCTNGTCGAACAGGTNTACCTCAAATCGGTTCAACTCTACGAGAAAGACGAATACGGCGAATTTGTTTACGAGAAAGATGAATATGGCAATGACCAGAAAGTTCCNATGAAGGACGAAAAAGGCAACCTCATGAAGCAAGA
The DNA here is from genome assembly GCA_002714305.1 of Methanobacteriota archaeon. GTDB lineage: Archaea > Thermoplasmatota > Poseidoniia > Poseidoniales > Poseidoniaceae > Poseidonia. Next base: position 11,854 of record PAWY01000020.1, read on the forward strand.
CCTCTACTCAGGGCGAGGCATCACGGCCGCTGGCCAGAAGCTCGTTGACAACATCGCACATTCTGTGCGTGGTGAAGCAGAGGAGCAATACCCCGGTCTGGACAAGTATTGAATTGGAGCTGTGGGAGAGTGTCAACGATGACGACGGCCAATCACGACGATGAATTGGCTGCTCTTCGAGCGCNACGGATGAAAGACATCCAAGACCAAATCCAACAACAAGCTGTCCATCAACTTGAGGCCGAGGAAAAAGCNCAATTGGAAGCCTCACAGGCCGCCAACGTTGATGCTGTCCTCCGCCGCCATCTCTCACCCGATGCACGAGCACGACTCGCCCGCATTGCCATGGTTGAGCCCAAGCGAGCCAACGCCATCAAAGCGGACCTCGCCGCTATGCTTGATCAAGGAACGATCAACACCCCGCTGAGTGACGCTTCGCTGAAGCAAATCCTCGCCCAACTGTCCAAGAGCCGCAGCAATGCGTCCGTTAGGAGAATCTGAGAAGGTGCTCGAAATGTCAAAGAATAAGCCAGCAGCAAAGAAAATTCGCCTCTTGAAGGCAGGAAAACAGAATCGGCGTGTCCCCGTTTGGGTCATGCTCAAGACCGACCGAAACACGGTATCGCACCCTAAGCGACACCAATGGCGACGTAGCAAGTTGCAGCGATGAGGTGAGATGAATGGTACGACCCAATGAATCAGAACTCATTGTTCCATTGCGCAATGCTTGGAACATCACGCGCTACAAGCGTGCTCCACGAGCCATGCAAATCATCCGTGAACAGGTCATTCGCCACTTGAAGGTTCGAGAGGACGAAGAACTCTACATTGACCCAGAGGTCAACGAACACATCTGGAAGCGCGGCATTGAAAATCCACCCCGTAAGGTGCGGTTGCTCTGCATTCGCCACGATGAACCCGACATCCCAGTGGAAGTCAAACTGATGAAGGAGTGAAATGCATGGGAAATATTCGTCCAAGTTTTATCAAAATACGAGCCATCCGTCTGTGTGAGGAGCACGGTGAAAAATTCACCGACGACTTTGACCACAACAAACTGATGGTCTCTCAATTGACCGACGTTGACTCCAAGAAGCTTCGCAATTGGATTGCNGGCTATGTCACACGTTATCGACAACGTCGCACCGATTGATGGTGTTTGCTTTGCCGATTTGGGTTGACTGGGATCGTCAACCAGTCAGTGTTCACGGCGATGAGCAGGCACCGCTTGAAGACCTCATTCTCTATCTAAGGCAACAACACAACGTGAGAAAACGTTCCCTTGTCATGCCGGACCGGGAAAACGGGGGATTTGTCTTTTTTCTTTACCAATCATGCGACCCTCGGTGGATTGCTGAATTCTTGCATCGGGATTGAGGTAGTCATATGGGAGAACGTCAAGACATCCCGTTGCCCACCGGTGCGTTCGATGTCGTCGTTGTCTTGGTTGGCGTGTCTCATCCAGGAAACCTCGGTGCTATCTGCAGGGTCATGTTGAATTATGGATTTGATGAATTGCGACTGGTAGAACCCAAGTGTGCGGTTGACGATGGTGAAACCAGAGCCCGCGCCAAACACGCGTCCCGTTTGCTCGATGAGTTGACGGTCCATTCTGATATCCCTTCAGCGTCGGCGGATTGTTCGGTCGTTGTCGGCACTTCAGGCAAACGAGAAGTTGGCGATAAGACGCTGTTTCGCCATTTCCTCTACCCCTGGGACATGGTCGAACGGTTCACGGAGACTGGGGGTCGGGTGGCGATTGTTTTTGGAGAAGAAGGAAAGGGCCTCTCCTCAGATGAACTTGGCCAATGCGATTACTTCGTGACGTTGCCAACGTGGGAAGGTTATCCAATCGCCAATCTGAGTCATGCAGTGAGCGCGCTCCTCTACGAAATTCAAAGGGACCGAGTTCGCCATCATCANGGAAAGGATCCTGGATTGCCGAACATTGTACCACTGAAAGCTCCACTCGAACCGGCGGTGCGCGAGGCTTTGGTCAAGGCCATNGAGCAATTTGCGGCCACGACAAGCGGTTCAATTGAACGGNGGTCATCGGTTGAACAAACGCTCAAACGGACGCTGCTCAAGGGAGCTCCCACCACCGAGGAATCCACCCGTATGATCGGTGCGTTCGTCGAGGCCACCAGTGCCCTTGAATTTGCTCAAGACGACGATGGTTGGAAGAAAGAACATCGCCGAAAACTACGATGAACGNGGCCGCCACGTCGCTATCGACTTCGGCGTTTCNCGACAATGCATGGCGACCAGTTTCAATCGGTTCCCATAGGTGGACGTGATGTGAGGTGCAACNGCATCGAAGGCCCATTTCGCAAGGTTTTCTGCCGTCGGGATGAACGGCACTACAACGGTACGATGTCCGTCACCCATCATTGAACATGCCTTTCGTCCATCTTCATCTCCTTCGTAGACCACAAACGCGTGGTCGATGACATCGTGGACATGCTCCATGAGGATGGCACTGATGTCTGAAAAATCCATCAACATTCCTTCATCTGATACACCTTCAACGGTCACTACATCACCCTCGATCTCCGCTTCAAATCGATAACGGTGCCCATGCAAGTGCCTGCATTTTGATTTGTGATTTGGCACACGATGGCCTGTGTCGGTTTCTACGTATCTTCGAATGGTCGTCGTCATGGTTCATCACCTGTCTGTTCTTCAAATTCTAAGGAAGCGGAATTGATGCAATACCGTTCGCCACCGTACGCTGCAGGACCATCGTTGAACACATGCCCAAGATGGGCATCGCATTGGCTACAGCGGACCTCAATCCGGTGCATTCCGTGGGAATGGTCCTCAACACGGAGGATGTTGGCCTCCTTATGTTCGGTGTGGAAAGAAGGCCAGCCACAACCGGAATCAAACTTCATCGTGGATGTAAAGAGGAGGGCTGAGCAACAGATGCATCGGTAGGTTCCAGGTCGTTTTTCATTCCAATACTCTCCAGTAAAAGCACGTTCTGTTCCTGCTTCCCGTGTCACATGGTACTGGAGGTCTGTCAACCGCTCTCTGTACACTTCATCTCGATGCTTCCGCTCAATTTCAAGGGCGTTAGCGAGGACTTCATCCCAAGAGGTTGTGTATTCGATGGGATCTTCGCGCCCAAGGGCGTGGAAAGCCAAAATTCGTTCGACATCTGAACCCGTTGATCCATCGGACCGACCTTCGTCATCCGGTTGGTAGGAGGTGAGGGTCCGCTTGAACACTTCATTGAATTCAAGATTCAGTTTCTCCGAGGATACCTCAGCATCGCGCAGGATGCTGGTTTTGTCTTCGTTCAGGTAAGGCAACGTGAACGAGACCCGTTCACTGTCCCAATTCCCAATGGCAAAAGCATGTTCAAGGGCACGGTAAAATTCTGGACGGCAGTCTGGATAAATCGCATGATCTCCGCTATGCACTCCCAAGACGACCTCAACCTTGGTTTGTTGAGCATTGGCAATGGAGAGGGCCGTTCCGTAGAGAAGAGAGGCAAACATAGCGTTGCGATTGGGGACCACCGTTGCCTTCATGTTGTCTTCTTCGTAATGCCCTTTGGGAACCTCATCACCGCCTTTGAGGAGGTGACTCTCAAAAAGCGCAGTCGCTGAAGTCAAGTCGGCTACGTGGTGTGTAACGCTCAGTTGTTGTTGCTTCAAGTAGTCGACCAGCATTCGCGCACAGTTCAGTTCCAGCACATGTTTTTGTCCGTAATTGAATGAAATCGCTGTGACCTTGTAACCTTCTCGCAGAAGTCGGAGCAAAAGGGCGGAGGAGTCCATGCCACCGCTTAATGCCATCACTGCTACCTTCATGCTCAATCACCTACAAGATTCCCATCCATTTGTGGGTTTGAAGTGACAAACGCCATTCAGGATGACGTTTCACGACCTCTTCCGTGAGGGCAAAGGTGCGTCCATTGTGTTCAACGGAGTCGTTCTCGTCGTAGCAAGGCTGCAGAAACAAGTGATTGAAACCCTCCTTCAATCCGTCGTACATGGTCAACGACTGACCGACATAAACGCACTTCAATTCATCACCTGTACGTTGTTTAATCGAAACCTGGGGATACATCTGGTCCTTTGGTGAGATGCAGATCCAATCAAGCAACCCGTCGGGTATGGAAACCGTACCGTTGGACTCAATCGAGAGATGATATCCCCGACGCTTCAGCACCCGTGCGATGGGCCAAAGGTCGTTGAGCATGGGTTCACCTCCGGTGAAGATGATGTTTTTGCACGGGTACTGGAGAACTTCCCCCAGGATGTCGATGACACTCAGTTCCTCGTATTCATCGAAGTTGGTATCGCACCATTCGCATCGCAGGTTGCATACACCAAACCGTATAAACACATGAGGAATACCGTTTCTGTATCCCTCNCCTTGAACTGAATGGAATATTTCAACGATGTTGTACCGTTTGGCAAGGTCACTTGGATCATCAACAGGTTCTTCACCTGCACGATGACATTCCACCGATTCCATGTTCATCCCTCAGAGCTTGGGTTGTTGAATCAGTTGCATCAGTTCGGTTCGAGCTTCAGGACGCTCGAAGAACACACCTCGCATGGAAGAGGTGGTCATGACCGCCTGTTGTTTGGCGACCCCTCGGCACTGCATGCATCCGTGTGAGGCCTCGACGATGACAGCTGTACCGAGCGGTTGGAGTTCTCGTTCGAGGTCATCTGCAATGCCTTGTGTGATNCGTTCTTGGTTCTGCAACCGTCGTGCATGNAGTTCAAGAATCCGTGCGAGCTTGCTGATTCCGACGATTCGTTTCACCGGAATGTACGCAATGTGGGCCCGTCCGCGAAACGGTTGAAGATGGTGCTCACATGTTGATGTAAATTCNATGTCTCTGAGCAGAACGATGCCATCGTAGCCTTCAGCATTGAAGGTTGAATCCAGCAATTCTCCCGCATCCATGTCGTAGCCAGCAAAAATTTCGGACCATGAGTCAACCACACGCTTTGGTGTATCGAGCAACCCTTCTCTGNTCACGGCCTCATCGCCTTCAATGTAGGCGAGCAGCGTACGAACGGCTTCATGTGCTTCTTGGGTTGTTGTCATGGGGGGCCACCTCTTCCGTGCCTTAGGTCGATCGAATCCAATTGGTCAAGCATTTTACGACATGCTGTACGGATGGCGTCGGCCAAACTCACGAACTTTTTGTTGTCCCCGACATGCAATTTAATGTCGTCAACGAGTTCTTGGGGCATATCCAGCGATACCTTGGGCACAGATTGGCCTCAAACATCCAAGGTATAAGTATTCGTATACGAATACTGCAAGAATACTCGGTGCAAAAAACTCCTGAAACCTTCATCCTGCGTGCCAATGTTCAAAGGATACCTCGCAGGATTTCAGACCATGCAGACGAGTGCTCCCCTTGACCCGGTTACTTTACTGCGAGAAATTCGCACGAACGTAGGTGATATTGACACACCTGGTCTTCTCGATGAAGAAATCCATGCCTTCCTCAAAACCGACCCCTCCCTGTCCATGGCGATTGAAGAAGCACATCATCGCTACCAACAGATGGTGCAGGAATATCCCGACCTCTATCTNGGTTCCAATGAAAAAACGCTCATTACAGAACTCCAAGATGGTTTTGTGAATTTTTACAACCCCGCCACAGTCAATCCATACGTGGCCTTGGCTGCGAGGGGCCCGTGGATCATCACATCGCACGGGGCCGTCGTTCACGACAACGGCGGCTATGGAATGCTCGGTGCAGGACACGGACCTGAGCAAGTCATTGAATCGATGTCTGGCAATTGGGTGATGGCAAACGTCATGACCGCTTCATTTTCCCAAAAACGGCTAGATGAGCGCCTTCGTAAAGAACTCGGTCATGCGCGCGGCTGGTGCCCGTTTGAGAAATTCATTTGCATGAACAGTGGCTCTGAATCCGTCACGGTCAGTCTACGAATTGCGGATGTCAACGCCAAACTCATGACACAGCCGGGCGGCAAGCATGAAGGGAAGGCGATCAAAATGATGGCCATTGAGAAAGGGTTTCACGGACGGACTGACCGTCCCGCACAAATGTCTCATTCATGCAAGGGAAAATACGACCAANACTTGGCCTCTTTCCAAAATCGAGACAACCTCATTCTCGTTCCTGCCAACGATGTGGCGGCCCTGGAGCATGCCTTTGACGAGGCTTCAAAACACGATGTTTTCATCGAATTATTAGCCATTGAACCCGTTCAAGGAGAAGGAAACCCAGGTCAATGTGTTTCCCGCGAATTTTACGATGCTGCTCGTCGCCTTACCCTTGAACATGATAGCATGCTTCTGGTCGATTCCATTCAAGCAGGAATTCGCGGTCAAGGTACGCTTTCAGTTGTTGACTACCAAGGGTTTGAAGATTCGGAGGCACCTGACCTAGAAACCTGGTCAAAAGCCATGAATGCCGGACAGTACCCCTTGTCTGTCCTCGGAATGAACAAACGCGCCTCGGACCTCTATGTCACTGGCATCTACGGCAACACAATGACAACCAACCCTCGTGCCCTTGAGACCGCCGTNGCCGTTCTTGACGGAATTACTCCGGAGTTACGTGCCAACATTCGAGAACGAGGTGTTGAATTCGTGGAAAAGTTCACCGCTCTCCAACAAGAATTCCCTCATGTCATCACCAAGGTTCAGGGCACAGGTCTTCTCTGCAGCGCAGAACTGGAACCAAGTCAATTNCCCGTTGTTGGTATGGATGCTGTTGAACCTTGGTGCCGGAGAAGGGGCCTTGGTGTGATTCACGGTGGTGAAAACGCTTTGCGTTTCACCCCCCACTTCAACATTACATCGCAGGAGATTGACTTGATCGTCAGCATTGTACGGGAAGCCATTGTGGCCTTCGGTGCTTAAGACAAACTCGTCACGATGTCTTCACGCTTGAATTGACGAGCAGCATAGTATGCTGCTGCCAGCGCATAGAGTGTTGAGGAAATTAGCCACACCGCAACATGCGTGTAGACAATGCGATTCATCAACAGCTCTCGCAAGGCAAGCAGTACATTCACAACCGGAATGGCAAACCAAAAGGTTTCGATACCATCAAGATTGATCACTTGGGTGAACAGCGCAGGGAAGAGAATGATCAACACCGCCGGACCGAGAATGGAACCGGCCTCTTTGACACTGTGCGATCGCATAGCAAGAGCCAATTCAAACGCCACCACCATGATGGCGAAGAGAAGAACGGCGAGACAGAGGAAAACGAGTGCCGTCAAGGAAACGCTTGGAGCGGAAATGATGTCGGATGTCGCCAAATAGCCGATGGCAAACAACAGACCTGCCACCTGGAGAAGAACACCGGCACCCGTGATGGTCGCAACGGCCAACCATTTCCCCATCAACAATTCCATGCGTGAACAAGGTAATCCGAGCAATGCCTCAAGTGTCCCTCGTTCCCGCTCACCAGCGGTCATGTCGATTGAGGGTTGGATGGCCGATGAAAAGGTCCAGACCGCCAAGACCAGCGGAATGAACAGAGACAAAGCCATTCCCGCTTGTTCGCCCTGTGTGGCGACGTCGCTTTGACCGATGTCCCCATCCCATCGCAGAGGATCAAGCGTTGTATTGGCATCGAGACCAGCGGCATCAATGCGGCGAACCGTCTCATTTTGTTCCCAAGCGCCAAGCGCATCAAAGGTTCGACTGCGAGCTTCGAGACTCTGTTCTGAAGTGGATAAATACAGCACGGCGTATTCGAGTATGGTCTCGTTCATCTGGAGCCTCAAAATGGCATCAACTGAACCATTGCGAAGCCGCTCTTGATCGCCTAACGGCGATGATAATGACTCCAGTTGGGGGAGAGGTTCGTAGATGAGCGTTAACGTGGCGTTTTCCAGCAAGAGCCCCAGTTCGTCTGGTATTGAGTTGGATTGGACCACAACGTCAACTTCAATGGCTTCAAGTTCCGCGGCTTCAGAAGCCAACAAGAGGGGGAACAAAATGAACAGGAGAGGGAACATCAACAACGGTATGATGAGAATGGCAAGGATGGTACGCCAATCACGAACAAACTCAACGAGTTCTTTTTTGGCGATGGTGCGAATGCGCATAAACGATTTACTCACTTTCGTCACCGCCTGGAGTTTTTGGTGTGAACAATCCTCGCCACCACGAAGACCATTTTGACAATGGCTTACTGTCTTCTTGACGGGTCCTCGCCACGTCCTTGGTTAACACGACGTAGGCTTCTTCGAGGTGCTCCGTACCTGTGGCTTCCAACAAGGCTTCAGGTGTACCGTCGGCACGTACTTGGCCGTTGTGAATGATCACAATCCGATTGCACACCCGTTGGGCTTCTGAGAGTTGGTGGGTGGAATAGATGACGGTTCCTCCTTCATCGCCTAACTGCCCGACAAGTTCACGAACAATTCGAGCACTGGTCACATCCAATCCAGCCGTTGGCTCATCAAGAAGAAGGACCGACGGGGCATGAACCAAAGCACGAAGCAGAGCTGTTTTTTGCCTCATGCCTCTTGAAAATCCCTTGGTGTGCCTCGATAAGGCTTCAACCATGCCCAGATGGCGAGCGAAATACAGGGTGCGGTTCCATGCCTCCTCATCGCTTATGCCGTGCATTCTGGCGTGGTATCGTATGTTTTCCCATGCGGTCAACCGTGAATACAATCCCGTGTTTTCCGGAACGACACCAAGTTTGTCCCTCGCCCGCTCAACATCGTCGCCATCCGACAGAATGACGCGTCCACTGGTCGGACGATAGACGCCAGACAACAACCGCAAAAGCGTGGTTTTTCCCGCTCCGTTGGAGCCCACCAAACCGACGATTTCTCCCTCGTAAATGTCAAGGTCAATCGCTTCTAAAGCGACTACATCACCGAAACGCTTGGTTGCGCCCCGGACGGAGAGCAAAGATGGACGCATAGCGCCATCAACTCGCACGACCTGCTTCAACCGCCCAATTCAAACCAGGATGTTTGGTTTCAATTCGATTTGCACGATGGAGCGTGGAACGAAGATGTTCCTGAATTTCAGTTTGAGATACACCCATGTCGATCATGTTGGCAACCAATTCAATGGCTCCTTGAATCGCGCCTGCATCCAAATATGCCTCATTGGTAATGGTACGTTGCATTCGTAGCTGTTCCAAACGACCGGCCAGATAGTGAACTTCTCCCTTGAGCCTTGGTGCATCAATGTGAGGCAGGGCAAGCAATTGGTCAATGCAGGTTCTCATCAAGTTGAAAGCGACCGAGGACGATTATAGGTGTTCGCATCAGTTCACGTTGGTCGATTGGGCTAATTCAACCAGCACGCCACCGGTTGAGGAAGGGTGGACAAAGGCAATTTTCTTGCCACCAGCGCCCAACCGTGGCACTTCGTCAATCAATCGGATGCCATTCGCCAACAGATGAGCGAGCAAACCCTCCAAATCACCAACACAAAAGCAGACCTGCTGAACACCTGCTCCTCTTTTTGCAAGAAACCTTCCGATGGGCGTATCCTCGCCCGTGGGTTCAAGGAGTTCAATTTTGGCCGTTGGCATGGTTTCGATTGATGGAGAGGTTGAGAAGAATCGAGTTGTCACTCCTTGGTCGGCGACCGTTTCATCGTTCTCACCTTGAACGAGGCCGATGAGTTTCCAAAAAGACGAGTGGTCGTCAAGGTGAGGAGTGGCAATTCCAATGTGGTCAATGTAGATTGGTCCAAACTTCATGATTNCACCTCAAAATCCACTTGGTGCAGTGTAGGTTCCAAATTCATCCTTGAGCACACCCATGATTTCCCCAAGCGTAGCACGAGCCCTTACGGCTTCGATGACGGGAGGGAAGAGGTTGNTTCCTTCTTGGGCTGCTCTTTCAACTTCCGACAGTGCCTTTTCCACCAATGAACCGTTTCGTCTGTTCTTGAGGTTGCTGAGGCGCTCCGTTTGACGTTCGCCGAGAGAGGCGTCAGTTTTCATCACTGGGATGCCTTCTAATTCATCCATAACGCCATAATTGACGCCAACAATGTTGCGCTTTTCTTGTTCAATTTCGTTCAAATATTGATAAGCTGAAAGATGAATTTCTTGCTGCTGCCACCCTTGTTCGATCGCCGCCAAGGCACCCCCTTTGGATTCGATGGTCTCAATCAATTTGAGGGCCTCGTCATAGATGGTTTTCGTTAAGCGTTCCACATGCCAGGAACCTGCAATNGGATCGACCGTGTCAGCCACGCCGGATTCTTCGGCGATGATTTGTTGGGTCCGCAAGGCCACCGTTGCAGACGCTTCGGTTGGCAAGCCCAGGGCTTCATCATAGGAATTCGTGTGGAGGCTTTGTGTACCACCAATCACGGCAGCGAGGGCTTGGATGGTGACCCGTGCCACGTTNTTGAGCGGTTGTTGCGCGGTCAANCTGACGCCCGCAACTTGTGTATGGAATCTCAGCATGGTTGATTTGGGATTTTGCGGATTGTACCGGTTCACCATCAAATCATGCCAGAGTGTTCGGGCGGCTCGAAATTTGCTGATTTCCTCGAAGAAGTCGTTATGGCAGTTGAAGAAAAAAGAGAGGCGAGGTGCAAAGGTGTCAATGTCCATTCCTTGAGACACGGCCGCCTCAACATAGGCCAGTGCGTTGGCCAAGGTGAAGGCCAATTCTTGGACGGCCGTTGAGCCTGCTTCCCGAATGTGGTAGCCTGAAATTGAAATTGTGTTCCATTTGGGGACATGGTCCGCGCAGAAGGCAAAGATGTCGGTGATGAGACGCATGCTTTGCTGCGGTGGGAAGACATAGGTTCCTCGAGCGATGTACTCTTTCAAAATGTCATTTTGAATGGTGCCTTTGAGGTCAGCCATGTTCGCCCCTTGCTCTTCGGCTGCAACGATGTACATCGCTAACAGAACCATGGCTGGAGCATTGATGGTCATCGAAGTGCTGACTTGATCCATTGGGATGCCGTCAAACAAGAGTTTCATGTCTTCAACCGACGAAATGGACACGCCCACTTTTCCTACCTCGCCATATGAAAGTTCATCATCGGCGTCCAGACCAAGTTGTGTAGGCAGGTCAAAGGCGACGGAAAGCCCCATTTGTCCTCGTTCCAACAGAAGTTTGAACCGTTTATTGGTCGCTTCAGCACTGGAAAATCCTGCGTATTGGCGCATCGTCCACAAACGGGAACGGTACATGGTTGAATGAATACCTCGCGTGTAGGGAGCTTCTCCTGCTGGNGCCAGNGGAGTGGCTGCATCTTCCGGTGATGCAGAACGGGGGAGCGGNAGGCCACTCAGGGTGTGCCAATCGGACTTGCGTTCCTTGCCCATGTGNTGTACAAGTCAAGCCACTTCATCAAGACTCGCCTTGATTCAGTGTTCTACGCCACCGGGGCCGTGTGCATGNCCATGACTAATTTCTTCTTCCGTNGCTTGGCGAACCTCAACNACTTCGACGGAAAAACAGAGGGTTTTGCCAGCCATGGCATGGTTGAAGTCAGCTGTAATGGTGTCATCGTTTACGGCCGTAACCATGAACGGCGCAGGGCCTTGAAAGGTTTGAGCCACAAGGGTCATCCCAACTTCTATTTCCACACCGCTCTGCTCCAGTTGAGCAAATTGATCTTTGGGGAAATCGGTGATTAAATCTTCAAGAGGGTGCCCATAGGCACGTTCTGGTTCGAGTGTAAATTCCCGGCGCTCGCCTTGGCTGGCCCCCATCATCTCTTCTTCAAAACCTGGAATCATTTGCCCATGGCCAACCAGGTAGGTGAGGGGGTCTCGGCCTTCACTGCTGTCAAAGACTTCACCCGTGTCTGGCAAGGTCCCGGTGTAATGGACGCGAGCGACCACATTTTTATCGATGGTAATTTCAGTCATGTTCTCATCTCTTGGTGGTCATTCTTTTGACTAAGTCGCGAAGTTGTTCGCCGACATCCGCTGGCAAAATCAATTCCGCTTCTTTGGATTCAATGTACTCCAGGCATTCGTCAATTCCCTGTCGTTCACCTTTGGCCCAAACCTGACCGAGAACATTGGAACGGTGTTCTTCAGGAACATTGGGGTTGTCAAGAATGTCTTTGGCAGCGTACTTGTATTCCAGGTACTTTTGACGGTTCAGTTTTTTCTCCTGCTTTTGCCGCCCCCCGCCTTTCTTGTCAAAGCGTCGCTTTCCACGTCGACGGTCTTGCTTTGGGGCAATTTTTGTCTCAATCTTTGCAAAGACATTTNTNGAGCCTTTGGATNGAGCNANCATGGCATCGTCTGCAACGGGTTCCANNCNNGAAGGGTCGAGNTCGGATGTTCCTTGTTCTGCCTGGACGGCCTCATGNGAACTTGGGACGGCTTCAGGNGTTGATTCGATGCGGGAAGCATTCTTTTTCGTCGCTTCGGATTTCCTCCGCAACTCTGCGATTCTGTCTTCGTGAGACAACACCGCAGGGGCATCATCTTTCTTTTTGCGTGGAGTTTCCACTGGGACAGGCGCAGGTGCAACCTCTGGTGTGGATACGTCTCCTTTCTGCTCAAGTTTTTCAATGGCTTCACGTTGTTTTCGCTGCAAGTCGGCCTTGATGTCCGGTTTCTTTTCTTGAGCGGTGGTTGCCTCAACTGGAGTGTTGGGGCGGCGTGCATGTTGGCGCTCACGCTCATCACGGCGGCGGCGGTGCTGCTGGGACGCATCCTTCGCGAAAGGATTGAACTCGTCCTTCTTCCGTCCACCACGTCGGCCGTTGATTGATAATGCCCCCAAAGAAAGGCGTACGACCACCCGTTAAAACCATATGCCCCAATCGTGGTCAAGACCAGACGATTGGTGTTTGGTCGGTGCGAAGGTATTGGTCAATAGCACTGTGCTCAAGGGACGTGGTTCTCTTTTTGAGTTCCAACCAACCAAGAAGGGCAATCATGGTACCGTTATCGATGCAGTACATTCTCGGTGGTGCATGGGATGTGCCCTCCCTATCAGCTGACATTTCAGTGCACATGGTTCGGATGCGCTGGTTGCAGGCGACACCACCGCCCAAGAGCAATTCTGTTTTTCCCGTGTGGGCCATCGCTCGCTCTGCCACCTCAACACAGGAGGCAAAAGCATGCTCTTGCAAGGACCAACAAACAGCATCCAGAGCTGCTCCATTGTCAATCAGACGTTGGGCGGCGGTCAACAATCCAGAAAAGGCCAAGTCCATGCCCCGAACAGCATAGGGCAATTGCAAACCTTCCATGTCTGGGTTGGGTTCGCGTTCGAGGTATTGTGCCGCAAGTTGCTCAATCTTTGGCCCGCCGGGGAAGGGGATCCCTTGATTGCGTGCAAATTTGTCAAGCATGTTTCCAATACCGATGTCGAGCGTTTCTCCCAAAACACGATAACGACCGTTTAATCGGGCAATGACTTGTGTGTTGCCTCCCGAAACATAGAGCAAAACTGGGTCTTCACATCCACATTGTTGACGGCCAATTTCGATGTGGGCGACACAATGGTTGACACCGATAAGTGGAACATCCATTCGTGTGGCCAACCCACGTGCAACGGCGGCTCCAACGCGGAGGCAGGGTCCAAGTCCTGGTCCTTGGGAATACGCTACTGCGCCAATGTCCTCTGGACTCAAATCGTGCTTGGAAAGTGCCTCAAGGAACAAGTTTGATGCCACGTCCTTGTGATGATCCGCTGCCTCCCTTGGATGGATTCCTCCTTGGTCTGGGCGCAAGGTATCGCTGGCTGCGGGATAGGGTATGCCGTTGGCATCCACCAACCCAAATGATAGCGTATGGGCCGTTGTTTCAATACCCAAAGTCCATCCAGACATGGAACTCCGAAGAACCGATTGTTCTTCAACCCTCTTCCCCTCATACGGTTCATGCGCACCATCTACCTCAATGCGGGAACGATGGTTCATTTTGCTCATACCGCTTCCAATGATGAAGAACCTGTATTTGCTGAGGGCATGGCAATTATTGTAGAAGGTAATTCAATAAAAAGTATACAAAATTCATTAACATTGGCGGACGAATATTCAATTCCGTCGGACGTGAGCCATTTTCAACATGAAGATGTCCATGTGCATGATCTCCAGGGCCAAGCCATCGTTCCTGGACTCATCGATGGACACACCCATTTGCTTTGGGCAGGGGACCGTTCCAAAGAGGTGGCATGGAGGCAAGAGGGGAAAACCTATGCAGAAATCTCANCGATGGGAGGTGGCATNGGTCACACCGTNTCTCAAACACGTGCAGCATCCTCTGATAAATTACTCGAGTTGGGCTATTTGCGTCTTCGTGATGCGCTTCGAACGGGGACAACNCATCTCGAGNCCAAAACAGGATACGGTTTGACGACCGANTCAGAATTGCGTCTTCTTGACATCGCCAATCANTTGAATCGGATAGAACATACACCAACCATCGAGTCAACGTGGATGGGAGCACACGATGTACCAAAGGATGTCACTCGGGAAGCGTACATTGAATCGCTGCACTCTGAACAACTTCCAGCAGTTCTCGCCCAAGGCATAGCTCGGTCCGTTGATGTTTTTTGTGAACCCGGTTGGTTTTCGACTAGTGAATCTGAAGACATTCTTCGTGCAGGCAAGCAGGGTGGATTGGCCATGCGAATGCATATCGATGAATTCGCGGACGGTGGNGGGGGCGATTTAGCGGCTGAATTAGGNGTTGAAACCGCCGATCATGCNTATCACACTCCGCTGAAGTCTCGCATCAANATGAAGGNTGCNGGCGTCAACACTGGCTTTTTGCCCGGTACGCCTTATGCCATGGGTGATGCTTGGCCTGAGTTGACGCCCATGCATGAGCATGACATNCCTTTCACNCTGGCAAGCGATTTCAATCCGAACTGCTACACGCTGAGTTTACCCTTCATGTGTTCTTTGATGGTCCAACGCTGCGGATTGCATCCGCTGTCAGCGTTGGCGGCGGTGACGGTCAATGCGGCACAAGTCACACANCACCCATCCGGGATGNTCCAAGGCCAACTCGTGGAAGGGGCCGTTGCCAACTTTAACATCGTGGACGGCCCAAATTGGGAATCGATGATGCTTCGGCCNTCTTCGACTCCATTTTCAGGAACGGTGTTGAANGGCCACTANATTTCTCAATGATTCTTCTTTATATGNTNATTCATTNATGTTCAAATCAATTATTATTCAAATAAATATTAGGTGAAAATCATGGCTTGGGTGGAAACGATCGTTTGTTCGAGTAAGAAAGGAACCGATGCGCGACTACGTCGGATGTTGAAAGCACGCCAAGAATACAAGCGGAGGCAAAAAGGATGCATCGGTGCGTGGGTTGGTCGTGGTCCGGAGAATTCCGATATGTTGTTGGTTCAGTCTGCATTTGAAACAGCTGAATCCTGGAAACAGATCTCCAAAGAAATTCAGGCGACGCTTGATGTTGAAGATGGTGGAATCGAAGGTCTTCTCTTGGGTCCGCCGCTCGTTGGAATCTTTGAGATTCCCAACGAGGAACTCCAGATGATGGAATTCATGGATCAATCGTGAAAATCAGACCCACGTATCGTCGCATAATGTGAGTTATGCGACATGGACCCGAATGGGTTCGTTGGCCAAGCGAGGAATTTCACATACGGATGAGACGCAGTACTGCGTTTTTTCAAANACTTGAACGGTGGATTCTTATTTTTGAAGAAATATTCACCTCTGAACCCCCCCTCAAAGGGGGAAAATGGTGATTTTTGGTGAATCATGAACAGAAGCGTTCAATATCCCTACCGATTCCCACAAAATGAGAACCATGAGCGAGATTCAAGGCTACTGTCTGAAGTGCAAAAATTACGGCCCAATCAAGAACGGTCAAAAAATCGTCATGTCCAATGGTCGAACGCGCATGGCCGGTTCATGTTCGCAAGCAGGCTGCTCGGGTAAAATATCCAAGATCATCGGTTGAGCTCGCCACGCTCCCACACCGAATTGATTTAATAGAAATGTCAGGTGGCTCACTTTACCTAGGGCTCGTGGTCTAGGGGTTTATGACGTTGCCTTGACATGGCAAAGATCGAGAGTTCGATTCTCTCCGAGCCCACCATTGAAGATTGTTTATTTCCAATTNTNTGGNTTTTCAAACTANATCTTATACAAATAGCATTTATTCAATCTTCATCATTAGCCAAAACTTCACCATCGGGTAAGGAGAGTTTTGCCACAGGAGCTTCCTCTGATTCATCGAAGGTGAAATCGGTTGAACCACCCTCCCAGGAACGTACATCATCGGATTCATCAAAGGATTCTTCCGGGATGGAGGCATTCGGGCCCACAGAGTACACCGATGGGTCAACGATTGGTTGACTTTCGAGTTGCTCCCTCTGCTCAGAAGGTGGGGGGGCCTCTCGTTCGTCCATGATGCCACCTGCATGAAAGGTGCCGCACTCAGAACATCGATACATTCCCTTTCGATCAAAACATCCGCATACTGGACACACGGCCAGCCCAGATAAATGCTGAAGCGGGTCTTTCTTNTTCATGCGCTCACTCAATGAACATGTCTTCTTGATAGCCCGTGACATGGTCNCCGGTGCCGTCTTCTTCAATGGTNACGGTGCCTTCGTCATCATCGAATTCAATGATTTTTCCGAAGACTTCCTCATCATCAAACACCAATCCGATATGTGAGCCAATGTCAATGCCGTCATCATCATCGTCATCATCATCAGTCATCGTCGTCATCATCATCGTCATGTCGTATCATCGTCATCGTCGTCATCATCATCGTGATCATCGTCGTCATCATCATCGTGATCATCGTCGTCGTCATCATCGTGATCATCGTCATCCACCGTGTCTGCTGCATCGGATTTATCGTCTTCAAATTCCTTCATGGCTTTTGCACGAGCTCGCCATTCTGGGGCCTTGATTAAATGGAGGAACAAAGAAGCAATGATTCCACCGATGGACAAGATAAGGAGCAAGACGCCGTCCGCGTAGAAGCCTTTGGGCATGGATGAGGCACCGTTCGCACCGCCAAAGGGNGTGAGTGAATTGGCACAACCNCCNTCTTGNTATTTTTCGTCACACGGATAGATGTCGCCGGCTTCTAANCCGCTCGGAACAACCCCTCCATCAATGGGGGCATAGGCAATCGGTCCACCCGAACCGTCAACAGGTCCAACCAGTGCGTTGACGAGAACCAGGGCAATGAGAATGCCAAATCCAACGTGTATGATGGGCCACACATTGTCGTTCCACGTCTTGGACATCATGCGTTTCTGCCATGGACTTGGGAATTCTTTGTCTTGGTCATGGGTTTCGACGGCTTCTTCGTGGTCCTCAAGATCTTCCATCGATTCGATGAATTCAGTGATGTCAATCATTCCATCATCATCATCATCAACACCGTCCATGATGGCTTCTACATCGTCAATGACCAACACATCGCCGTATTTTTCCTCGAGCATTGTTCGAAGTTCGGTAAGTGAAATCATGCCGTTTCCATCTGCATCAAGCTCGTTAAACATGCGCTGAGCAGAAATTTCGTGTTCATCCATCATCTCAGCAAGCGCGGCCAGTGGATGCTTGTTGAACGTCAAGTCTTCAGCAGGGTGGTCGTCATCATCGCTCGTCTCGCTCTCCTCTTCGGCATCGTCGTCCTCAAGGTCAAAATCCTCGTTATCGATGTCGTCGTCCTCAGCCGCTTCCTCATCTGAATCTTCAGCCGTGTCTTCGCCTTCATCGGAGGCCTCGGTAGAAAGTTCCCCATCACCCTCTTGATCATGGTCTTCGCTATCGCCCTCATCTTCGTCTGCGGCCGGCTCATCAGGCTCGACAATTACAACTTCGTCGGACGATTCGGAACCTGACAGAATTTTATCAAATTCATCCAAATCGATGACACCATTCCCATCAGCNTCAATTTCTTCGACCAATCGGTCCACCTGGGAGGGTGGCAAATCGGCTAAATTGAGACTTAGCAAGCCACGTTTAAGTTCTTGAGAATCGATGGTGCCATCGTTGTTTTCATCAAATTTATCAAACAGTTTTCGAATATTGATCCCCGTATCGGCCACCCACTGGCGCAAGATGTCAACGACATCATCGGCGACAAATAACACGCNACATTCGGNACACCGAGTTGAGTCCAATGGCACCAAGGCTTTGCACGCNCCACACTCTCCGAGGGNATCTTCGGAAACGCCTGAAAAGGATGTACCGCACTCANGACATGCTTCGGAATCTANGGGGATNATNGCTCGACAGGCACCGCATTCGGCCATGCCGACGGATTGTTTTTCCTCTTCTGACACATTTCCACCTAACTTAACCACGAAGAACGGCAATATAATGATTGATGGCGACTGAGATGTGGAAGGCGTAATTCCTTANAGCGTCAATGCTACGTGGAATCCGAGGAGGNACTCCAATGGNCGGTCTGCATACGCTGGAATCCCCTTCNCCATCCTCCACTTATCAGGCTCTCAGCCCATTGATTGGTGAAACACCNGACGGAGTNTCCTGTTACAGCCGACTTCCAGCACGGCAACTCTTACGCCATGTTCCCTCAAACAAGGCGAACATGTGGTGGATGTCTGACCACGATAGTCCTCAATCAATCCCACCGCATCCAGCAGATTTCATCGTTCATGTGCGCCAGCAGTCTCCTGAAACCACTGAATTGATCATCCTTGAAGGTTTGGACTGGTTCGTTGCTCGCTCGAGCGAATCCGATGTCCTCTCCATGCTGCAAGAACTCGATACGTTGTCGCGGTCATTTGATTTTGACCTCATCTTACCGGTTGATGCCTTATCTTTCACTAAGCAATTTTGGGCGAGGTTAACCTCAATTGCACCAAAAATGGACGTTGAAACCTCTTCCATTGAAGAGAGTACAGTGATGGCCGAGGATAGGCAAGACGAGGCTGTGGGTCCTGAAGCTGCGATGGAAGAAGATGATTCCAAAGAGCCGCTGCTCGTTCACCTCGTCCAATTACCTAAGGCAGGATTTACACATAGCCTCCTCGCCAAAAGAATGCTACAGTGGAAGAGGATGGGATTTGATCTTTCCGCGCTTGAACCGGCTTTGGTCCTCAGCGACCTCAACGAATCACATGCCATTTATTCGAGTGTGGAATCCGATATTACCTGTGCCATCGACTGCATCCGACTTCTGGAAGCCAACCGAGCGAAATTATCGATCACGGAGCGTGAAATGTACAATTATCGCATGATGTCCCTCAACAACGTTCGAGAAGCCGCTCGTGATTTAGAGACCATTCTGTCATCGCGGTAGGCGTCCGAATTCTGCTTCGAGCCTCGCCAACCATCCACCCTT
>PAWY01000021.1 GCA_002714305.1 Methanobacteriota archaeon
AGCGAAGCGGAATACCACGACGATGACGAAGAAAGCGAAGGTGGCGCAAGCGGCGACCGCATCATCACAGCAAGTGGTGAAGTGGTTGAAGTTGGCGGCACATCTCGCATGATGGAAGACGACCAAGGGCAACTCGTGGAACTCTACGAGGCACAAGCTCTGGCTGCAAATCCATTCCTCGTCGCACCACGCTCAAGCGGTTCCGGAAACGGACAGTCAAGCACTGGTGCGCCCACCGTGGCCGCGTTGCTGCTCGACCACATGTCCGGTATGGCTGCGGTGAGTTTCACCCAGAAAGCCATGGAATCTGGAATGCTAACGCAGCAAGAAGGCGACGACGTGTTGGCGATTGTTCAACTCGCAGAACCCGGCGATCCGGAGACGGCCCTCGAAGACCACCTGCCCCACCGACAACTGTTGGTGTTCTCGGCTCTTGTGTCTTCATGGCGCCAACTCCACATGCTTCGAGGTGAAGAGTGACATGGGTGCTTCGGTTGGTGTAGGAGGATTGATCATCGGCATTTCGATGCTGGTGGTGTTCTCCATGGCGTATCAAGCCATTTCGTTGCAAATTGATTCAGGTGTTGACCGAATCGAGGAAGCCGACGAACCCGCACCAACCTTCACCATTGACGATGCGGTGATTTTCACCGGAGCCATGGTTGACGTCACCATCGTCAGCGGCGGCTCAGGTTACAGCTCAGGAGGCACCATCGAAGCCTCCAGTGGAACAGGAGGCTTTTCAGCGACCTACACGACCAATGGCACAGGAGCCATCATTTCCGTGGATATCACCAGTCACGGAAATTATTCCACGCTCCCAACCCTCGTCGTGAACGGTGGCGGAACGCCGACTTCCACGGCAAGCCTCACGGCCGTCCGCGGCAACGTCCTCTATGCGAACATCACCAACACCGGTTCAACAACGATTGCACACGATGATGTGTGGATGTTCCTTGACGGACAAGACCCAACGCTGTTTTCAACGGTTTACAACCCTCCTTTGACCGATCTTTGGTTTTCGGGGGAAACGCTGTTTCTGGACTGGTTTGACACCGGTCTTCCCGGCGATGAACGAATTACGATGACGGTGGGCCAAACCACGGTTGGACACGGGTTGTGGTGATGGTATGGCTGACGGAGGTTCTTCTTCGATGATCATGCTCATCACGGCATTGTTGGTTTCAGGAGGTGCGGGCGCCGTGCTTGTCTCCGAGTGGAGCGACGCTGTACGTGTTGTTCAAGTGAACGAACGTGCTGCAAGCGACAAGGATCAGGTCAGTGTTGAACTGACGGGGGATCCAGCCATGGTGCCCTACAACACCACCTCTGACACCATCACGCTGTTTTTGTTGAACACCGGAGAATACAACCTCGACACCACGGACTACCAAGTGCTGGTGAACGGCGAGGCACCCACCTCAACATCAGAAACCGTTCTGCCGAGCGGTACAGACTGGAACCCAGGCGACTTGCTGGAGGTGGTATTGACCGATACCTCGTATGCGTTTTCCGATGGCGAAGACGTGTCGATTTACTTCATTGGTCTCTCTGAATCCGTCAACGGACACACCCACTCAGCCACCACCAACGCGGAGGTGAGATTGAATGCTTTCGCCTGACGAAAACCCTTTCATCACCGCCCACAAACCGGTCGAGGACGGCTTCCCCTTTGTGGTGGAAACCGATTCGCTGGCCGACTCCATGGGGCTCCGTCTGCCGAACCGTTCGCTGTATTTGCTGCAAGGCAAGGTCGGGGCAGGCAAATCGCTAATCGCCCAACGCCTCATCCACGGCATGGTTCAAAACGGGGTCAAGGTCCTCGTCATTACGACAGAATTGACCACACGGGGTTGGATTGAACAAATGGAGAGTATCGGGTACGGCATGACGGAAGCTATGCGAATGGGCCAAGTGATGGTCCTTAGCCGGTACGGGACCATTGCTGAATCACGTCAAGACGTGACTCTTCATGACGTGCTGAACAGCCCGGCGGTACCCGCAGCTGACGTGATTGTGCTGGATTCAGCGAGTTCGCTGATGCCGTCCGTTGGGAGTAAAGCGGACCACTTCGCCTTGATTCAGCAACTACGGAAAATCGCTTCCGACGGACGTTCATTCATGCTGTGTGCGGACCCAGAGGAAATGGATCATTCGCTTCTTCACACCTTGCGGGCTTCGGCAGAGGTCGTCTTGGACTTGGAAAACGCATTAATCGGTGGAGAACTGAAGCGCAACATCATCATCACTCGCTTCCTTCGAGCAGCGGGTCCCATTCAAACATCNGTTGGNTGGCGTGTTGAACCCGGTATGGGCTTCATTGTCGACATTACAGCGGTGAGCTGAGGAGAGGAGAAGGATGGCCGACGAACCTCGTTTTGCGAAAGGCGACCTCAATGGCGTCATGGCCGCCTATCCTCACGTGGCGGAATGGGTGCGCGATTTCGAGATGCGTTATGGCTCACGCCCAATCTACTACGGCCCGCTTGACAGGGACGCCAAAAAGCAACGCCCCCTGAACCTCATCTACGTCACACGTGAACCGATCTTTGTTCACATCTACGAACCTCCAGCCGATGACGACGGTGGTGGAACCATCCTTTGGTTCGGCCTTGAACCACAATTGACCGAGGAAGAAGAGAACATTCGGAGGGAACTCGTTGAGACCTTGCTCCAAGAAGCCCCAACGGCGCCCTCATTTACCACCGACAATGAATTCGAGAACATCCTTCAACAGATGATCGAACGGTACACTATCCTAGACACCGAGGCCAACAACCTTGTCCGCCGGCAAGGGCGACTGTGGGAGATGGTCGGCATGGACGACAAACGGCTCACGGTATCTCAGACTCAGCGCGAGCGCCTCAGCTACGTCGTGATTCGGGACTTGATTCGAAACGGCCCCTTGGAACCATTGCTTTCCGACGAGATGCTGGAAGATATTCACTCGGTTGGTCTCAAACATATTCACATGGACCACAAGGTGTTTGGCATGGTCACCTCCAACATCCGCTTTAGGGAGCGAGAACTTCTGTCTCGCTACCTCCGTGCCATGTCCGAGCGTATCGGTCGTCCTGTATCCGACAACAAACCTATCATTGACGGTGTACTCCTCGACGGGTCCCGTATCAACATCATTTTCTCAGACGACGTGTCCATGCTCGGTCCGTCGTTCACCATTCGTAAATTTGCTGAAGAGACCATTTCGGTCATCCAACTCATCAAATGGGGCACGATGTCGGCTCAACAGGCCGCGTACATCTGGATTTGCCTAGAATACGGCATGTCCGTTCTCGTGTCAGGAGAAACCGCATCGGGGAAAACCACCACCCTCAATGCGATTCTTCCGTTTATTGATCACAACGTGAAGATTTACTCTGCCGAAGACACACCTGAGGTCAAAGTTCGCCACAAGATTTGGCAGCGATTGGTCACACGCGATGCCAAGAACGAAGACTCTCGTGTGGAAATGTTCGATTTGTTGAAGGCCGCTCTGCGAAGCCGACCACGCTACATCATCATCGGTGAGATTCGTGGTGTCGAGGGTGCAACAGCGTTCCAAGCCATGCAGACCGGTCACCCGGTTATCGCAACCTTCCACGCATCTTCCATCGTCAAGATGATTCAACGTTTCACCGGTGACCCCATCAACGTCCCGATTCGTTTCTTCGACAACCTCAACTTTGCGATTTTCCAAGAGGTCGTTGAAGCCCCCGGTGGGGGTATTGCCCGACGTATCACTGGAATTGACGAGGTTATCGGCTACAACAAGCACAGTGATGGTGTGCTGACTCGTGGTATGTTCGAATGGGATCCAGTCAAAGACAAGCACTACTTCCGTGGTATGTTCCAGTCCCATTTGCTTGAGAACAAGATCGCTGCCATGGCCGGTTTTGCCAACAAACGAGACATCTACGACGAAATGCTTCGACGTGCCGACGCTATTCAGCGCATGGCCGACCGTGATTTGACGCACTATGACGATGTGTTCGATTTGCTCGGCCTTTACTACTCCAATGGTTGGGACCACTTTAGCCGGGCCATTGACACATGGGTTGGCATCAACCAGAACTGAGGATGATGAGACATGGAGCGCATGTCGATTTGGCAAATTGCCCTTCGGCGCCTCGAGATGCCAGTCTCCCGGTTTCTCTCATTCTACGTCGCTCCCGCCGTGGTGGCGACGTTTTTCATTTCCATCCTCATTGTGTTCCTGACCGGCGGGTTGGCTGCGGGCGCCCTCTTTGCAGGATTNACTGGGTTCCTCTTTGTGATCATGCTCACGGCCATGTCGGCCCTTGCTGCCGTTGCGTTTCCTCTCTTGGAAGTCCAGCGTTCAGCCAGCCTGATCGAAGAAGAGATGCACATGTTCATCACTCGCATGGGCATTCTTTCGATTGGTGAAGTGGGCGCACAGTCAATATTTGACATTCTCAAACAAATGAGGGATTACGGTGAATTGGCCTCAGAGGTCAAGCGCATCGAGACCCTCGTCGACAAATGGAACACCTCGCTTCCCGAGGCAGCCCGTATCGTAGCTCATCAGAGCCCGAGCCCGTTGTGGTCGGATTTTCTTGACCGTATGGCCTTCTCAATCGAGGCAGGTCAACCCATTGACGAATTCATGCGCTCGGAGCAAGAAACCATTGCCGAGCAATACAACACGCTCTATGACACCCGATTGGAGTCTGTTGATACCCTGAAGGAAATCTACGTCTCGCTGAACACGGCTGGCCTCTTCGGTCTGGTCATCGCCGGTATTCATCTCGTTCTCTTTGAGGTGGGTGGAGTCGACGATACGCCGATTGAGATTGCAAGTCGCTTGCGGTTTTTGCTCTTGGCCTCGCTGTTGTTTTTGTTCATCCAAATCGCCGCTGTGTTTGCCTTCCGGGCCACCATTCCAAAGGACGCAACCTTNGCAAGGGACGAGATGGACACGCCGTTTCGAATCAACTTCCGACGTTCGTTCCTGTTGTCAGCGGCCATTTCCTCGGGCTTGCTCATTTTGTCCGTCCTGACGCTGATTTGGACGTGGGCGGTCATCACCTCGCAATGGGACAAGTACGGCCTTCTTTTCATTGCCCTTCCGTTCACGCCGTTGTTGATTCCAGCGTTCATGGTTCGTCGGGAAGAAAGGCAAATCCAACGCCGAGACGAGACCTATCCTGATTTCATTCGTGCGCTGGGTGGAACGGCACAAGCTCGTTCAGCCGAACCATCGGCCACCATCAAGGCGCTTCGAGGAATCGATTTCGGTATGCTTGACAATTCGATTGACCGCCTTGAGAAACGACTCGCTACTCGTATCGATTCCGACCGTGCGTGGGATTACTTCACCGCTGACACCAACTCGGCTGTTATTTCCCGATACACTCGCATCTACATCGAAGGCGCTCAATCCTCTGGCCAACCAGCTGGCACGGCCGAGATGGTATCGCGTAGCGTTGGTAATCTCTTGTCGCTGCGCAACCGTCGGGCGCTCTCGGCCAACACGATGTGGGGCGTAGCCATCGGTTTGTTGATTTCCAGCGTGGCGTCGCTCAACGTTACGACCTCAATCGTCCTTCAACTCGGCGATGCCATCGCAGGGGTTGCCTCGGGGTTGGTCGATACCGATGTCGGTGCACTATCGGAGTTTTCAGGCGGCATCGCCTTGCCCGTGATGGAAGATGCATCGTCGGTTGACGACAACATCCGGATGTTCAAAATCATCATCTCGCTTCTAATTTTGATGCAAGTCGTGACCGTCTCATCGATTGCAACTCGGCTGCGTGGTGGTACTCGGATGAGCGCTGTGGGGCAGATGGTTCAACTCACGCTGGTGGCCGGATTTGCCTCCCTCTTCACTGCCATCGTGCTTGAGCAAGCAAGCAGTATCTTCAGCGTCTGATGGGCGGGAACATTCATACTCCCGCTTTACCAAGTCCTATCCATGCAAGCCCCACTTCCACCTCCTCAAGCCGCAGCCTCGCCCTATCAGCCACCTGCGGGGTCCATGGCCAAAGGAAGCATGTACACCTTCCAAAAATGGCTGATGATCGGCATGGTTCTCCTTGTGTTTTCAGCCGTAATAGCACAGTTCCCCCTCTCTTCTTCTGTTCCAGACATCACCGATTATGACATTACGGATGAGAAGGAAGCGGACCAGTACCTCGCTGATGTGGACAGCTACGAAGGCCAAGTTGCGCTCTTTGGAGCCTTTTCCACCATCCTTCAATCCGGTGCCATTGTCATGCTCGGTTATGCCTTCTTCCGGGAATCGCAAGAAGACGCCAACCAGCACGTCGCCGTCCGCATCACCATGATGTTGGTGGGTGTGGTCATGGTCACAAGCATCGTTGGACGCAGCTTTTCCCTCTTCTGAGGTTAGCGTTTCATCTCTTCACGGATTCGCTTTTTGGTTGCGGCCCAAGAACAGATGGGGCACGTTGTAAGGTCGTGGTAGCGTGCAGGGCAGTATTCCCGGCCAAAGAAAATGATTTGCAAGTGGAGGTCATTCCACAACGCACGAGGGAACACCGCCTTGAGGTCGTTCTCGGTTTTTTCCACCGTTGTTCCATTGGATAAACCCCAACGAGCTGCCAATCGATGGATGTGGGTGTCGACTGGAAACGCTGGGACATCAAAGGCTTGGGCCATGACAACCGAAGCCGTTTTGTGGCCCACGCCCGGAAGGGCTTCAAGGGCTTCAAAGGAAGCAGGGACTTCGCCATTGTGCCGTTCGACGAGCAGTTCAGAAAGCCGCTTGATGTTCTTGGCTTTGGTGGGAGCCAGTCCAACCTGGCGAATGTCGGCGAGAATGGTGTCCACTTCCAAGGCGGCCATGGCTTCGGCCGAGCTGGCTTTGGCAAACAGGGCGGGAGTGACCTCATTCACCTTCAAATCGGTGGTCTGGGCACTCATGAGGACGGCGACCAACAANTCGAACGGATTGCTGTGGTCGAGTGGAATGGGGATGACAGGGTAGAGTTTCTGGAGTTGCTCGGCGATGATGTCGGCCTTGTCTTGCCGCTTCACAACACCACTCATCCTTCGTAGGTAGCGCTGTATTCTTCACCGGTTTGCCATCCAAAGTAAATTCCAGCCAGCACCGAGGCAAGCGGGATAGCGTTGCAAGCAAGGATAACACCAGGGCTACCGTTGTCCATTGGTTTACCGAGGATGTACCAAACGATCAGCCCGAGGACAAGGCCGGGGATGATCATCATGCTTCCCATGATGATGGTACGTAGGGTGCGCATGGTTTTCCCAAGGAGAGGTGAGTCAAGAAGGTGTGCTTTCCACTTAACGCTGCATCCGCTCTTCCAGTTCACTTCCGGAAAGGGCATTGAGCGTGTCGTGGGGTTCGATCCANCCCTTTCGGGCCGTCATTACGCCATAGGCAATGTCGCTGAGTCCTCGTATGGAATGAGCGTCGGGGTTGATTGCAACCGGGACGCCCAAACCCTTGGCGTGTTTACACAAACGCCAATCGAGGTCGAGTCGGTAGGGACTGGCGTTGAGTTCAATCGCTTTGAGGCGACCCTCATCGTTGTGTTCTGCCATGTGTTCAAGCACGGCAAACAAGTCCACTTCGTATCCTTCACGTCCTTGCAAGATGCGGCCGGTAGGGTGTCCCAGCACGTTGGTCGCCGGATGGTCGATGACCCGCATCAATTCCTCGGTGTTTTCCAATTCGTCCCGGCCACGCCACTTGGTCATGGCGTGAACGCTGGCCACCACGTAATCGAGTTCGGCCAGCACATCGTCGGGATGGTCGAGTTTTCCACCTTCGAGAATGTCGGACTCAACCCCATGAAAGAGGCGGAAATCAACGCCATCGTTGGCCCATTCAGCGTTGTATTGCTTGATGGTCCGGCCTTGTTGAAGAAGATCCTCTGCACTCGCTCCATTGGCAATTTTCAGGGTTGGTGAATGGTCAGCAATGCCCAACCAGTTCCATCCCATTTTCCGAGCCGTGTCNGCCATCATCTCCAAACTGGCCTCACCGTCTGAGAGCGTGGTGTGATTGTGAAGCGCACCTTTGATGTGGCTGGTTTCGATGAGGTCAGGGAGGGCGTTCTCCTGTGCTGCCTCCACTTCGCCCATGTCCTCTCGAAGTTCGGGTGGGACATAGGCCAAGTCCAAATGAGCGTAAATGGCTGATTCGTCGGTGGCCGTGAGAGAGAAGGCTGCTGCGTCCATGCCCTTGAGTTCTCCAGCTTTCTCTTCGGGAATCAGTCCGAATTCGTTCAGCCGCAAGCCGCGGTCAATGGCCCGTTGGCGCATGGCGATGTTGTGTTCTTTGCTTCCCGTGAAGTAAGCCAATGTGAACGGTTCAACGTGCTGCGGGACCAGTCGGACCTGGGCGTCAATGGTGCCACTGGCTTCCAATTGTTCGTAATCATCTCCTCCAATGGCGTCCAGTACATTGGGGTCAATGTGACCAACGGTGAAGGAGTCATCAAAAATGGAGGTGTCCAAAATCAGGCTGATTTTCGAGTCCCCAGCTCCTTTCACATCAGCAATCCCAGGTAGGTTGAGAATGGCATTGGCCACCGCCTCGTGGTCGCTTTCATCCACGGCGACCACCACATCGAGGTCGCCAATCGTGTCTTTCCTCCGGCGAGCGCTTCCGGCCAAGGTGGCTCGGTGAACACCCTCAAGGGCGGCAATTCTTCGCTGAAATGCCTCGCCATAGCGCAATCCAATGTCGAGCCGTCGCCGAGCTCTGAACCGAGAGAGCAATTCAATTCCATCCAGCATCCGTTGTTGGGATTTTGCACCGAACCCTTTCATCGGGGCGATTTGATTGTTCAGGGCAGCCTCCTTGAGGGCAGCCACCGAATCGACGCCCAATTCGTCGGCCATCAACTTGATTCGCTTTGGGCCAAGTCCAGGAATGCCGAGCATCTCGATGAGTCCGGGAGGGGTTTTGGTGTGAAGGTCCACCCAATCCTCGGGCCATCGACCTTCAGATATCGCTTGTGTTAGGGCGCTACCAAGTCCTTTCCCTATCCCCTTCATGTTGTAGATCTCACCACTGGCGACGAGTTCGCCCAAATCCTCGGTCAGACTTCCAAGCATACGGCTGGCATTTTGATATGAGCGAACACGGAAGACGTTGGCGCCTTTTAGTTCCAATAACACAGCTACTTGGTGCAACACATTGGCGACTTGATTGCGCGAGAAAAACGGTGGTCCAGTAGGCCGCGGTTTTGGGAGTGCGAATGAACCACCGGCCATAGGATGAAGATGCTCACCACCCTAAACAAAGGTTCGCTCTCGCCCCCATGTTCAAGAACGCAGGGTGATTCGCATGTGCATGGTGGATGCTGCGCTGGTCGAGGTCATAGCAGAGATACTCTGTGCCTCATCAGCGGTTTTGTTTACCTTCATCGCCACGTTTTCACGTTCACCCACAGCAGAAAACATCGTTCAAAACATCATTTTTGTCCTGCTGATCGCTGCTGCCGCCGTGTTGTGGTGGCTACCGAGTTTGGGTGGTGAGTTGTGGGGTTCTAACTACCTGCCTCGTCCTTTGGCTCTGTTCTGCATCATNCTTGCCATATCGGCCCGAATGAACATCAAAGGAGAGAACGTTTCCTTCGGCGCCAACCCTCACAGCATCAATCGGCAAANCGAAGAAGAGTGAAGCATNTTCACTTGCTTTTGAGATTCATTTTCATCCGCCATGACCCACAACGCAGGCGGAACCTCTATTCATGGCCAAGATGAGCGCTCTTCATGGCAGATGTCGGTCCAATCGTTCCGTATTATCTGCGCACGATTCGAACCATTGACCTTTCCACTGGCAATGTTCTGGGTGTGAATTACATCTACGGTTTGTTGTCCATCATCACCTTCATCTTTCTGCTCAGTCTTGCTTTTCTCATCATCAAAGCGAGGCCCAAAAATCCTGAAAACAGGTTCATGTTTGTCCTTTTACTGGCTGAAGCATACAGGGTGATTGCCAATTGGTACAATGCTTACCCGTTTGATGGTTCGGAAGGATTCCTTGAATGGATGTCGTACTACAGAGTTGGGTGGTATTTTTGTTCCATCATGTGCATCATGATGTACATTTCAACCGTCTCCTTCTACCCACCAAAGAAATTAGAATTCATGGCTGATCCCCGAATTCGAAACAACTTGTGGTGGTTCCTTCCTCTTGTCGCAGGCATCATTATCACAGCACTTGTTTCGGCCAACGGTATCGTCGGCACCGTTGGTGGGGCGTACTACGTGGAATGCGAAGAAGGTTCAGAAGGTGGGCCGGCGAGAATTATCTCGTACGCCGACTCGGAACCAATAACCGCTTCATGCGGCGAGGCCGATGAAACCAGTTACGTCCCTTACTCCTTCTTTATTCCCGGTTCATCGGCCATCGGGAAGATACTGCTGATTACACCGGTGTTCTCGGCCATTATCGCCATGCTCTTTATGCGGGCAGGATGGAAGCGATTGAATGGAGAACCAGGTCGTGAAAATGAAGCCATAGAAGCACGGTCATTGTTCTTTGGTTTTGCTGGTAAAGCAATCATCAAGGGAACGATGGTGTTTTGCATTGTCTTTATGGTCATCCGATTTGGTGATTTCAACCTCGCTGATGTAACCACCATCATCGACACAGAAGGAGAACGCGTTGTGTTCATGTATCTGTTGTTGTTCTACGGATTTTTGTTTAGCATTCTTTTCACCGGGATGCTGGAAGGTTTCATGTTCACCTACGCAATTCTCAAGAACGAAATTCTTGGTATTGACGAACAATTACGACGGACCTTCAGTACGGCTATTTTTGCTACCATAGGCGGTATCGCCCTGGTCATCACTTCCGAACTGCTTGAGAGCGTTATTCCTGGTGGTGGCCTCATGGCGGGCTTCATTGTGGGTGTGCCGCTTGTTATTCTTCGCAAACCAATTTTCGGAGCCATCCAGAATTTTTCATCGGTCCTCATGCCAGAAGCGTTTACAGCTTCTGAAAAAAGTTATCTCGAGGCGTATGAAATCGCCATGGAAGATCATATCATCACGGCTGAGGAACGGAAGTTCCTTGTTCTTCAGGCCAAGACGCTGGGGCTTGACCAAGCGAGAATCGACCACCTGGAAGAATGGTATGACAGGCAACTCCCTCGAGAAGAAGAGTGATCAAACGATCTCGCCTTGGGGTTCACCCTCATCGGTGTTGTTGCCTTCGGCCGCTTCTTTGGCCATCTTTTGGTCGATGAAGGTCCGCATGTATTCCGGAAGTTCTCCGTTGACAAAGATGACATCGTTCACGTGGTCAAGTTTCTTCAGTGAGTAGTAAATTTGCATGGCGGTCATCGGTGTTGATGAGCACCCATTGCAACCTCCATCGAGTGAAAGCATGATGTTTCCATCAGTGGTATCGATGACATTGACTATCCCATCGTGAGCATCGAGGACCTCTTGCACCGGTCCAATTTCAGCGAGGATTTCCTCGGCTGTGATGCTCATGCTTCCTTCCAGTGGTTCCTCCTCTTTGAACGATTGCCCACATTCTTCAGGTGAGGGCTTGGTGAGGTTGCTGGCCCCTCAAAACCGAATGAAGGGGTCATTTTTGGTGGGAACGGCTTATCAAGGGTTCTCAAGTGGCCGAGGCAATAGGTGTTTATTGATGATGGAAAACATTGCATTGATTTCGGCAGCCGCAGGGGCCATTGGACTGGTCATTGCGTTCATGCTCTACCAACAAGTGAACAAAGTGAAGATTGACAACGAAACCGTTGCCGATATTACCGATGAAATTCAAAAAGGAGCCATGGCGTTCCTTTTCGCAGAGTACCGCGTTCTTGCTGTGTTCTGTGTCGCAGTGGGTGCAGTTTTGGCCTTCATTAACGATACGAACACCGCTGTGGCCTTCTTTGCTGGAGCCATCGCTTCTGTTCTTGCTGGTTTCTCCGGTATGCGCGCTGCAACCTCCGCTAACGGCCGAACGGCGATGGCCGCCAAGTCAGACGGCCGTGCAGGTGCCCTCGCTGTGTCCTACAACGGTGGTGCAGTCATGGGCCTCTCCGTTGGTGGACTGGGGCTCCTCGGCATCTCTCTTGTCGCTCTCTGGCTCGATGCCGAAGGCGGTGCTGACCTCTCTGCCGCCGCTGGCTTCGGTATGGGTGCTTCTTCCATCGCCCTCTTCGCTCGTGTCGGTGGTGGAATCTACACCAAGGCCGCCGACGTTGGCGCTGACCTTGTCGGCAAGGTTGAGGCAGGTATCCCAGAAGACGACCCTCGCAATCCGGGTGTCATCGCTGACAACGTCGGTGATAACGTCGGCGACGTTGCCGGCATGGGTGCTGACATCTTCGAGTCCTTCGTCGGTTCCATCATCGCCGCAATGATCATTGCGAGTTCAGACAACTTTGCCAATGACTACATCATGATGCCTATCCTTTTGGGCTTCATTGGCTACATCGCTTCCATCATTGGAGTGTTCTCCATGGCTTTCTTGAAGAACGGCAAGGACCCCGCTGTGGCCTTGCGAAACACCACCTTCATCGGTGCTGGCTTGTTTTGGTTGGGTGGCTATGCAGCCATCAATCAGGGCCTCATTGACGTCGAAATGGGCATCATGCATTCCGTTGTCCTCGGCAGCATCGTTGGTATCTTCATCGGTCTGGTAACAGAGTACTACACCGGTATTGAGCCAGTCTTTGGAATCAAAACCAAGGCGATCCCCCACATCGGTGAGATGTCCAAAACCGGTCCAGCTACCAACGCCATCGCCGGTCTCTCTGTGGGCATGATGTCCACGTTCGTCCCTGTTGTCTTGATCGCTCTTGGTATTCTTGGAGCCAACCAACTGGGTGGCGAGACCTACGGCCTCTACTGCATTGCCATGGCTGCCATGGGCATGCTCGCAACGGTTGGCGTCACCATGACGGTCGATGCCTACGGCCCTGTGGCAGACAACGCCGGTGGTATCGCTGAGATGAGCGCTTTGGGCGATGATGTCCGTGCCATCACGGACGAACTGGATTCCATTGGAAACACGACGGCCGCTGTGGGCAAAGGATTCGCCATCGGCTCTGCTGCCTTGACGGCTCTTGCCCTCTTTGCGGCTTACACCTCGGCCATCACTGCCAACGGCGGTGGCCTTGATTTGACGTTGACCAACCCCATGGTCGTCATTGGTCTTCTCATCGGTGGCGGCCTGCCCTTCGTTGTGGCCGCCATGACCATGACCTCTGTGGGNAAGGCTGCTGGCGACATGGTCGTTGAAATTCGCCGTCAATTCAAGGAAATCCCAGGGCTCCTCGAAGGCAAGGAAGGCGTGAAGCCTGACTCTCAAACCTGTGTTGACATTTCCACCAAGGCCGCCCTGCGCGAGATGGTCGGCCCCGGTGTCGTTGCCGTTGTGGCTCCTGTCTTGGTCGGCTACGGACTTGGATACGACGCTCTTGGCGGACTGCTCGCCGGTTCCTTGGTCACCGGTGTGCTCATGGCGCTGTTCATGGCCAACGCTGGTGGTGCTTGGGACAACGCCAAGAAAGCCATCGAGCAAGACCACATTCCTGGCGCCAAGAAAGGCGACGAGGCGCACGATGCGGCCGTCATCGGCGACACCATCGGCGATCCGTTCAAGGACACGTCGGGTCCCTCCCTCAACATTCTGATCAAACTTATGTCCATCGTCGCCGTCGTTCTCGCTGGCGCCGATGTCATGACTCAGAACGGTTTCCTTTGAGCGGAATTTCCCTCACTTTGGAGCGTTAGGCTTTCAAAAGAGGCCCCACAGGACCAACCATGCGTGCTTACGTGTTGTCCCTGCTGATGATGACCGTCAGCCTTGCTGGCTGCATCAGCGAGGGGGGTCTTTCCTCATCCGACATTGGGAACACGACCGAAGATGAACTGGCTTTGCCGGATTGGCAAATCGGCGACCAATGGTTGTACACCTTCATCACCCCACAGTTCGGAGAAGACAGTGCTCGCCTTGTCGTTGCCGACGTTCGGACGGACGATGGATTGTTCATGCTTGGAATCTCGTCGGAAGGCGAGGCACAGCGGCACGCAGTCATCAACCACAATCCATTCCTTGGAAGGGTTACCATGGACGGTTTGTCGGTCTACGAAAACGGTGAGCCGCAACCGGTGTTCAATTTCCCTTGGGCCGTTGGTAATGCATGGGAATTCAGACTTCTAGGCCAGGACTGGACCGCCTCCACTGACAACATCTACGACGGTGAGGTCACCGTTTCCGCAACTTCAACCGAAGGCCATGCGCTCAGTTATGTGTTCAGTGGTCGTGAAGGGTTCATCAAGAGCCTTCTTTGGACGGACAACGAAGGGATTGACCACTTGGAGATGAACCTCAACCAAAAGAAAACAGGCTACACCGGCGATGTGTTCTTCTATCGTGCAGGAGATATTCACGACAACACCTACGAGGAAAACGACCAGGAGATTTACGACACCTTCCTTGACGAGGGCTACTCTCCAAACGAAGCTTGGGATACCTTGGTTTGGTACCTTGACGTCGAAATCAGTCAGCAAGGCGGCTCCGGTTCACTCAGCATCAAAGACCACCAAGGGGCCTCTCCCCTCACCCGTGCTTGGGGCGCTGGAGCGACTGAAAAAGGTTCATTCGGAACCATTCCAGCCAATTCAGGGGACCATTCAATCACCGTAACGCTGCGCGGGGAAGATTCCTTTGTCCACCTCAAGGTTGCAGGGGCGCTTGTTCGTTCTTGGACGCTTTGAGGTGTCGACTTGCCCACCCTCATCATGATGCACGGGATGACGGGCGACGCGTCAATGATGCGGCCTTTTGCCGAAAAAATTCTACCAGAGGGATGGACATTATTGGTCCCTGAAGCCCGTTTTCAACACCCCAACCGGGGGTTCACATGGTGGCGATACGAGGATTTTGAAGCTGATGTGACTCGTCGCATGTCGCTCTCTCGGAAGGAGTTGATGGACGTTGACTCGAGCCTTTCACAACTTGAGAAATTAATCGCCGAAGAAGCCCCACTCGGTCCTTTGGTGGTCGGTGGTTTTTCTCAAGGTGGTGCCATGGCGCAAGAACTGCTCCAACTGCCCATCGCTGACAGAATTCAGGGTGTGGTTTGCATGGCTACCCGCCTCGTGCGACCAATGGAGCTTCGCTGGCGGTTGAGCGAATTGGAGAACAAGCGCTTGTTTTGGATGCACGGAGAGAAGGACCTCCGCGTCCCAATCGAGGACGGTTGGGCCATTGCACATCTGTTCGAGTCAGCGGGTTGGGCGGTTGAATTGATCGAACATCCCAAAGGGCACATGATACCCATTGAACATCATCAAGCCCTCAAAGAGTGGCTCATGACCTTTTCTTGAGGTAGCGGTTGGTTTCGTCAAACCCGCCGATGAACATCGGCTGGTCGCCTCTTAGGTCAAACACCACGGGGACGGTACGATGGCCCGTGACCTGCACGACAATTTGGCGCATGCCCTTGTGTTCATCAAAATTGTACTCGGTAAAACTCAGTTCCCTGTTGTTGAGGAGATTCTTCAGGGCCCGACAGTATCCGCAAAAATGCCCGGTGTAGATGAGGAAATCCGTCCCGCATTCCTGCGCATGGTCAAGAATCATGGCCTCAGACATGTTTCTTTGCCTCTCGCCAAGCCCTATAATGCCTTGTCCTTCAATGGCCTTGAGGGGTTGTTCTTGGGTTGGATAACTTCAATTATCGCCCACGGGCGTTNAGGTTTATGCCCACGATGGCTTGCATTGATTGCGGANACGTCGTGTTTGAAGCAGATACATGGCAGGCCATGCTCGTGAAGATGATGCCTCACTACCTCGAGGTTCATCACGATGTCATCGCGGGGGAAACCGAACNTCCACGCGAGGAGTGGATGGCTCGGTTCATGGAGGCCTACCGGTCAGCGGAGGCACGTCAAAGCAAGGCTGATTAGGTCGCTGGCCTGATACTGCTAATCATAAAGCCATGGTGCCCATAGCCTTGCAATGGCGAACCTTGTCTTCATTCATGCATCGGACGGAAGCAATGCCTCGTTGGCCCAAGAAGTTGAGGGGTACGCCATCGACTTGGGACACACGGTTGAGCATGTATCGCTCAACGCCTGCGATTTCCCGGTCTACACTGTCAAACGGGAGAAAGAAACCGGTGTCCTCCCAGGTCTATCCGATTTGATGGCCACCCTTGACCGAGGCGATGCTTGGTTCGTGTTCGCACCCGAATACAACGGCTCTTACCCGCCCGTGCTGAACAATGCCATTGCATGGCTGAGCCGCGACGGGGATGATTTTCGACGATTGTTTCGGGACCGAACCGTTGCCCTTGGCACCCATTCTGGAGGCGGCGGCCAACACGTTATCATGGCCATGCGGATGCAGTTTTCCTTCCTTGGATGCGTGGTGATTGGTCGGTCGTTGGTCACGAACAAAAAGAAATCAGCCAATCCCGAAACCATTGAAGCGATGCTCAAATCCATGACGACGAGGTGATGAAGTGAAACGAGACATCAACGCCATTGTACCCACGCGCACCGTTCTTGAAGGAGGCGGTTTCAAAGTTCGACGACCCGCTGCGATGGGTCGTCTCATGAGTCCATTTCTGTTGCTCGACGAAATGGGCCCTGTGCATTACGGTCCGGGCGAAGCGGTCGGGGCACCCAGCCATCCACATCGTGGGTTTGAGACGGTCACTTACCTGTTGTCCGGAGGCATGAAGCATGCCGATTCCGCTGGAAACAGCGGTGACCTCAATCCCGGCGATGTCCAGTGGATGACGGCCGGTCGAGGCGTGATCCACTCCGAACTCCCTCAAGAGCACATGATGGAGAACGGGGGCTTAATGCACGGTTTCCAAATCTGGGTCAACCTTCCAGCGAAAGACAAAATGATGGAACCACGCTATCAAGACATTCCATCTGAAGACATCCCAGAAGTTTCCAACGAAGACGGCACGGTTTGGGCGAAGGTCATCGCTGGCGAGGCCCTTGGTGTATCGGCGGTCATCGACACCGTCATTCCCATCACGTGCATTCATCTGAAGCTCGAGAAAGGAGCATCGTATTCACATGCTTGCGAGCAAGACCACAACGTTATGCTCTACGTCTTTGGTGGTTCACTTACGGTGGAAGGACGCTCGCTTCATGACGGCAGTCTTGGCCTTCTTTCACCCGGAGAATCGGTTTCCATCATCGCCGAGGACGACGGGGCTGAATTGTTGATTCTTGGCGGTCCCGAACTCGGCGAGCCGATCGCCCGTTACGGGCCTTTCGTCATGAACACACGTCAAGAAATCCATCAAGCGATTGAGGATTACAACAACGGCACCTTGGCATGACCAAGCTAGTCGCTGAGGAAAACGCCTCAATCAAAGGGCGTTGGCCGCTTCAACAACTTCGGCGTAGTTGGGTTCGACACCAGGGTTTTCAGCGACCCATCGGTATCGAACGATACCTGACTGGTCAATGATGATGACGACGCGGTTTGCACTCACGTAGCCGTCAATGCCTCCAAGACCGACAAAGGCAGCATCGTAAGCGTTGACGGCTTCCCGGTTCAAGTCGGAAAGGAGCTCGAATTCAAGGTTGTATTTGCGAGCAAACTCAGCGTTTGCCCAGGGGGAATCTACGCTGATGCCCAACACGGTGGCGTCGGCGGCATTCAAAGCGGCCATGTTGTCTTGGAAAGCACACATCTCTTTGTCGCACACGCCAGTGAACGCTCCGGGATAGAAGACGAGAATCCTTTTCTTTCCTTCGTATTCTGAAAGCGAGACTTCTCGCTTGTCGGTGGCTCTGAGGGTAATGGCTGGGGCGGTGTCTCCAATGTTGACCATGCGTCGTGCCAGCGGACGCCCCCTCTTAATTTTCATGTGCCATCATTTTGGCTTGATTTCAATCCTCGCCTTTGATGGTGTGCCGTTCTCTTAGGAGGAATTCTGTGCAAAATCAAAATTGGTCCCGGAACGGGTCAAGAAACGTACCTTTCGTGGCCATTTCCGAGGTAAGATGCTCGCGCCGGGATTCGAACCCGGGTCGACGGGATGAAAACCCGTAATGATGGACCTGGCTACACCACGCGAGCGGTAGTTGGCCCACNTACGCCCTGTTCATAACCGTTCCCGTGGAAGGGCTTCATGCNGCATTAACCGCCGGCCGCAACATCGTCCTCGCCGATGTTTGCCCACCATTGCCAAGCGTACCACGAGAACAAAATTCCGAGAATGCACACCAAGGCCAGGAGAATTTCGTGGTCAAGAAACCACATCATGGCGTCAAGCGCCGCCTCCCCATAGAGACCGATCAGGATGGCTTCAAGGCCGAAGCGTAGACTNCNGCCGAGGAAACCAGCGANGATGAAGGGTTTCTTGGCCATTTGTCCCATGCCGGCCATCCANCCCAGAACCTTGTACGGGATGGGNGAAAAGGCNGCGATGAAGATGCCAACACGGCCATATTGAAGGGTTAAGTGTTCCAATTTCCGAAGGTGCTTCTCTTGCCCAAACCGCTTCATGAGGGAGGTGCCCCATCGCCCACCAATCCAATATCCGACCAGTGAGCCGAGCACCGAGGCCACGGTCACAACCAGCCAAAGCCACACGACCAAAGGAAGGTCGCCCATGGCGTTNACCAGCATGGGAATGTAAAGCANGTCGGGNGGGATGGGTTGGACGATGGCNTCGGTGAATGACAGGACGAAGAGGCTCGCCGGACCGAAGACTTCGAAGGCTTCCAGGATGGTTGCCTTCCAACTCATGGGCGTCGCTAACGGCGCTCTTTCAAGAAGATAGGGGTGAGCGGTGCCTTCATGGGGTGGATTCCGTTCATCAAGGCATGGAGCGGGTCTTGGATACGGCCGCCTTGCTTCACTGGCCCCCTGCCCGTCTTGCTGGGGGCATCTGCGCATCTTCTCAGCGCTCGGAACTCGAGCGGTTGAGTCCTGCTCGAACGATGTTGGTTGAGNCCGCTGATATTCAGTGGAGGGATGTGTCCCCTTCAGCCATTGAGCAAGCCAAAAACTGTGCCAGCGCTTCGGGTGATTTGGCCAGACTCTCCGACGTTGACGTTGATGTGTTGGCGTTGGCTTTGGAAGTGGAGGCGATTTTGGTAACGGACGATTATCGGNTGCAAAACACGTACCGTCATGCCGGTGGTTCGATTGAAACCGTCGTCAATGCCCCCTCAAAAAAGGTGTGGATCTGGGAATTACGCTGCATCGGCTGTGGAGATACATCGCCTCTGCCCGCTGATGTTCCACGNTCAAAGAAAGGGCCTGCAGGGGAATGCAGCGCGTGTGGTTCACCGATGGAAGTCAAGCGTCGGCGAGGATGATCATTCATCTTCTTGGTCGGACTGAAGGGCCTCGAGGGCCTCGACTTTCTTTTCAAGGTCCTCAACGCTCATGCCGCTTGGGTCCAAGCCCANGGCCTTCGCNCGGTCCATCAAGACCTGGTCAGGAGTGCGGCCTCCAGCCTCGAGGTCGGCGATGGTTTGGCTTGTGTCGCCAAGCGTGGTGGCCTCGTTGAGTCCTTTATGGAATTCTCCCTTCGAGCGGCCGAGCGCATTGGCNAACTCAGGTAGCCTTTGAGCTCCAAAGAGTACGAAAAACAACAAGAGCAGGATGCTCAATTCGAGAGGTCCAAGTCCGCCAACCATGGTGCTTCCTCAAAGGTCCCTTGCGCTCCCCGTTGTTGAAGGCTTTCATCCTTCAGTGTCTCAAAAGGGGATTAACCCCCACTGACCGGAGGGAGAAGGGCGATTTCAGCTCCGTCCTCGATGACGGTGTTTACATCGCACCGGTGGCCGTTCATGGCCACCGACAGGCCGAAAGAAATCCATTCGGTTANTNCCATGCTGACCACGAGGTCGTGAATCGTTGAACCCGAGGCCGCCGTTAACTCGTGGCGCCGTCCTCCAAGGCGTTCGGCCAAGGGCCCAAAGGCCATGACGACCATCTTCACGGTAGCATCGTCCGGGGCCATGCATCGGCTTTCGGGCAGGGATTTATCAATGCAGTTCCGTATGGTGCCAACATGACCCCGGCACTTGAAGCCCGTGAACTGTGGAAACTCTACCAGGCCGGCGATTCAACGGTGGAAGCGGTGCGCGGTGTGAACGTGTCCATCAATGCTGGCGAGATGGTTGCTGTGATGGGTCCTTCCGGTTGCGGAAAAACCACCTTGCTGAACATTTTGTCGGGAATTGATGAACCCACCTCGGGTGGTGTCGTGGTCAATGGACAGCCGTTGTATGGCATCTCTGATGATGCACGCACTGACCTTCGAGGGGAGCATTTCGGTTTTATTTTCCAAGATTTCAACTTGCTTCCTGTTCTCTCCGCCGTTGAGAACGTGGAGTTGCCTTTGCTCTTGAAAGGCCAACCCCCTCAGGAGGCGAGAAATGAAGCGCTGCGAGCCCTTGCTCTGGTTGGATTAGCGGACCGTGGTGAGCATCGTCCGGCGGAACTTTCCGGCGGCCAGCAACAACGCGTGGCCGTTGCTCGGGCCATTGTTCATCAACCATCGATCATCCTTTGCGATGAGCCAACCGGCAACCTTGACAACGCTACGTCCAACGAAGTCATGGGTCTTTTGAGCGAGATGAATCNANACCAAGGGACCACCTTTCTGATTGTGACCCACGATTCAACGATTGCATCGAAATGCCAACGAACCATCACNATGAGCGATGGAAATATCCTTTCGGATTCATCGCTCGCTCCGCATGAGGAGGAATAGGGTTGCTGGTTTGGGCCGTGCTTGTCGCCATCACGTTGTTGGCGTTGAGCACGGTTGGATTGNTTCTTTTTGGCCGTTGGAAGCAACTTTCCTGGTCGTCAAGAATCATCGTGGTCGTCACGGGGCCAATCGACGGTGTGCTGGGGCTTTGGTTGTTGAATTGGATGGGCGTTTCCAGCCTCACTGCCTCCATGGGCGGNCTTCTGTTGGGCATCATGTCGATGCTGTTTGTCCAACCTCTTGTGCTGCCACAACGCCTGCTTGTGTGGCGGCTTGCCCGAGAAAACATGGTTCGCCGAAAACGTCAATCCGCCNTGATGATCGCTGGATTGGTCATCGCGTCAGCCATCATCACTTCCTCGCTGGTCGTGGGTGATTCCCTTGACATGACCGTGGGTCAAGAAGTCCGTGCTGCTTGGGGTGAGACCGATGTTCTCGTCTCTGGTTTGGACCCAACAACGGGTGTGTCGGTTGAGTTCGAGCAAGAAGTAGCCGACCGTTTTTGGAAGGCNCTTGGTGAGGACCAGCGTCTTTCNGGTGAGGTCGATGGGCGACAGTTTGGAGTTGTCNCCTCGGTAAGCCTTGCAGCAGAGAATGGACGTGCAGAACCNTCAATCNCACTCTTTGCCAACAATGCNACCATTGACAGCGAGGCCGTTTGGGCTCCCCTCGACCCGACCGGAGGATTGAGGTTCTCCGATATCGCCCTCGCNAACGCCCAAGATGACCTCCCCATGGTGGCCATCAATGCCGTTGCAGCTCAAACCCTCGAGGTCGAGGTTGGCGATGTATTGGAACTTGGAATGTTCGTCTCCCGAGACAATGTGCGAGTTCGCACGACTGAATCCGTGGAAGTGATGGCCGTGGTTCCAAATGATGGTCAAGGNGCCATGGCAGGGACGCGTTCACCGGCTGTNTTTCTTGACCTTTNAACCGCACAAACCCTCCTTGAAATGGGNTCAAACATCAACCGCATGGCGTTCGCTTTCGGAAGCGATGTTTCCGATGANCGNCTGAGGAGTATNGTNCCGGAGCTTGAAGCGCTCATGGACGAGGTGTTAACGGCCACCGATGTTGGCATTTTGTGGACGTTGGATGAAGGGACATCATCCCTCACCGTCTCTTCTTCGGTAGGCCTCCAGCGCCTGAGCGGTGANGATGTTGCGGCTTTGCGGGAAAATCAATCNTCGTTGTACCCCAATGCCTCCTTNCTTGAAGTGCTGCAGGTTCCGCTCATCGATGCTTCATACCAAGACGAACCCCTGTTGACACTGGCNGATAGCGAGGTCGACGAATTACGACAGAGTGATGACGCTCTGTGGCACATCACGGCCAATGGGCTCGGCTTTGAACGGTTTGACAACCAAGAAGCNTGGTTGTGGCAGGTCAGCAAAGGTGAGCGTCTNATCGATGTCGCATGGGATGAGGGGAACGATGCGGTGGCNTTCCTGTCAGGGGATGAGGTCTTCCTTGC
Organism: Methanobacteriota archaeon; assembly: GCA_002714305.1. Lineage (GTDB taxonomy): Archaea > Thermoplasmatota > Poseidoniia > Poseidoniales > Poseidoniaceae > Poseidonia. The sequence continues at coordinate 22,165 of PAWY01000021.1, forward strand.
GGACACCGATTTGGTTGATGATACCGAACGCGCCTCATCCGCTCTGCAAGACACNCCTGTCGCCCTCGCACGTGCGAGCGAGGGCTGGTACGTTCTGACGGAAGGTNATGCNAACCACACCTTGCTNTTGCTGGATGATGATTTGGCCATTCAGACCTCGGTGCCGTCTTCTCTCCCCCAACAGGGGACCGTGCTGGCATACGACCTTGCTGTGGGCAACCAGTCGCTCTTTCTTCGTTTAGAGGGACTTCTTTCAACCACCTATTACCAATCACCTCTTCCATTCTCATCCTTCGTTGAAACCGACGAGGCNAATTGGCCNACCTCAGCCTCGCCCTCCCCCGCAAGGTCCGACCAGCCTTGCAATGGAGTGGCATCGGCGGACNTAGAATCGGGGGAAATATGGTGCACCTTCGAGGAGGGTCTGGTGCGAATAAATGCAACCNACGAGCATGTGGAAAGCCTGCGGCTTCCTGTGTTGTCGGATGCCCCCGGGTTTGGCAAACTCCCTCAGATGGTGCTTGCTTTTGGTGGAGAGGGTGCTACCCTTTCGGTGGATTCGGGNGGTGTGTTGGTATCGAACCGTCTTTCGCTTCTCAATTTTTCAAACGGTTCCAGCCTTGCCTTTACCGGCGTCCTTCCCTATGCATACGGCAACGATTCATCCGTCNCCTTGGACCATCNTGGTTCATACTCAGCCGTGGCCGGATTTGACCAACTCGCCGACCTTGACGGCGTTGTGTTGGGGCTCGTTGCGTTGTCCGATGCTGAGGTGCTGGCCCTCGCCGATGAAAACGAACGGTCCCTGCTGATGTTTTCAGGCCCAGGTTTTGAAGGAGAANATTCGTCTCNCATGGTCGCTCTGAAAGCGTGGTTTGACGGACAAAGTGGAATGGAGGACATTCANCTTCGCTTGAGCGCCGTTCAACTCGATGCTGCCGAACAAGCGGAAGCCTCGTCGGGGGCGCTTTCGGCCATGTTNCTGGTGTTTGGTACGTTCACCATNGCGGCCGGCGTGTTGCTTTCCTTGACCATCATCATGCTGCTTGCCGATGTTCGTCGTACCGAGTTGGCGACGGTTCGCTCCCTTGGTCTCCGGCGAAGCGATGCACGAGCCTTCTTCCTTTACGAAGGGGCTGTCCTGTCTTTCCTTTCCAGNGGGATTGGATCCTTGGTCGGATTGGTGCTTGCTTGGGTTATTTCCGTGGGCTTTTCGTCAATTTTCTCGTCCGTTGGGGCACAGCAATTTGCGTTTGCTTGGACCTTNGATTCGCTCCTCGCTGGATGGATTTGGGGGACGTTGCTTGCGCTTCTTCTTCTTTGGTCAAGCGCCCTCTACAACGCTCAGCTGAACATTGTTCGCGCCTTGCGCGGTGCNCGNGCTACGGTNAAGAAGGGCGTTCCTTGGGGAATATTCCTGCTTCAAATTTTGGCCTTTGCTATGGTTGGAATCTGTACGTTGTTGCTTTTGCTTTGGGGCTTCGAGAGCCCGCTGTCCTATGCTACCTACGTTCTTCTCGGTGTTGCCCTTATCCTCCTGNTCACTCCGTTGTTCNTGTGGGAACTTCCGGTGCTTTTCAACCNGCAACGGCCGATGACTCGATGGACGAGGTACGCCGCAAGGAACACGCTTGGCGCCATGGGTGTTCTGTTCTTGGTGTGGACGCTTGTGCTCGCTCCCGTCGACCCCCTACGTCAACGTATGGAGCCCAACGAGTTGGCGTTCATTGTACTGGGCTTGCTCCAGGTNCTTGCCGGTGTTTTGGTGTTGACCAGCCTCGCCCCACAAGTGGTTGGCTGGTTGGCCAAACAACGTTGGGTCACTCGCCGAACAGGGCCGGTGGGTTCGGTAGCCCTTGCTCACCCCTTGGCTCATCCGTTGAGGACGGCTGTGGTCATGGGTATGTTCTCCATCACGATGTTCTCAGTTGTTGTCCTNGCAGGGTACACGGAGCAATTTGACACGTACTCGGCCGATTTCGTTGAGGAGGCCGAAGGCGAATTTGAACTCCTCCTCACCTCGACACGGGCGAGGCCAATCGACCTCGGTGAAGACCCAACTGAGTGGGGCATTGACCATCCTTCAATGGCTCAAATTGATGCCGTTGGTGGTGTCTATCGTGCNCCCATCCATTTGGAAGACGAGGCAGGTGAACGCATGCCGTACTTGCTTCGGGGCGTTGATGCAGGTTTTACNCAGCATGGTGGGCTGCCNCTGCATGCTTGGGACAGCTCACTTGGTAACACNTCGGATGAGGCTTGGATTTCGATTGAAAACTTCGAGAATGTCGTGTTCCTTGATGCCTCTTTTGGACTTGAATCCTCCACCGATGGGGCTTCAATTGTNCCACTTCAATTTTCAATTGGAGATTCAATTTCGCTAATTGATTTTTCAAACCCGAAAAACACCCGTTCCGTGGTGGTTGGCGGGTTCCTCAAACAATCCTCTTACATCTTNTCACCAGGGGTCTGGATGAACGCTGAACCCGTTGAATCACAATTTTCTGGTGAGATGACGAGGATGTACGTGAGCGTTCTCCCATCTTCAACCGCCACAGAGACGTACGATGGCCCATCAAAACTTGCACAGGGGAAGACGGTGGGCGAACGTGAAGCTGCCGCCGAACTCGAGGCGGTTTTGGACGTTGAGTTGGCCTCGAAGAACATCAATGTACAGACGGTGGCGGATGAAATCATGATCATTCAATCCCTCGTCCTCGCCATCTTGTCTTTGTTTGAGGGATACCTCGCCTTGGGATTGATGGTTGGTGTGGCCGGCATCGGGGTGGTCACCGTGCGAAACGTGAGCGAACGGCGGAAGACCATCGGTATGTTGCGGGCTATCGGTTTCCGAAAGCGCCATGTCGTTCGCCTCTTCTCTGTTGAGGTTTCTTGGGTAGCCGTCTTGGGCATGCTCAACGGCCTGGTCATCGGCTATGGGTTCCATGTGGTGCTCTACAAGGCCATCTGGGAAGGCGAGGGCGCGGCGTTCTCCTTCCCATGGGGCAGCACCCTCTTGCTGTTCCTGGGTGGTTGGGTTGTCGTGCTTTTGACGACGTTCATTCC
>PAWY01000022.1 GCA_002714305.1 Methanobacteriota archaeon
GTTGGTGCGAACTCCATCTTTGCTGGTGGAAACGCTCACCCAAGCTACAACTACGCCTCGAGCAAGTACTACTTCATCACCGACCGAATGAACATCATGTTTGAGGACGATGCTGGAAACGAGTGGAACATCACCGACAGCGGTCAGGAAGGATACTACCCCTACGGTAGCGACGACCCAGCCGTCACGGCCGGTACCCACACGTACAACGGCGGAAGCGGTGGTGCACCATCATGGCATTGCAACTACTACAGCTACGACTACGGACCAAACTACCAGTCTTGGGATGGGTACTTCTACTACTTCTACCGATTCTGGCTAGGACAAACCTCTGTTGGTTTCCCTGACTACTACGAAAAGCCTGACGAATTCGGATTCGACTGGGAGTCCACGGACTTCAGCCCAACGGGCAACTACCAATCCCGCTATCCGTACAAGTATTGGGGCTACTACTCCCCATCCTTCTACTTCAACGGCGTCTACGCCCCACCAGAAGGCAGCAACGGACAACCTTCAACTGGACCAGGTCAACCCGGGAACGTTGGTAACCCACCAAGCTATGCAAGCGGTGGATACCCCAACAACTACGGTGTTTGTCTTGACTACGCCTACACCTACTACATGAACAGCGGCCAAGGTGCTCGCATGACCTACCCGGTCGTCGACATCTCTGGCGCTACCGCTAACGGCGGAAACATCTCCAAGGTTTACCTTTGGATGGATGTCCTCCACCGCGGTGCAGACAACTACCAAGATCGATATGATTTCGTCGCACGTTCTGGTAACGATCCAAGCGACCTTGGCACCTACCTCCGTGAATCCGGAACGCCTCTGTTCAAGGAAGGAACCATCACGGGCGCTGATACCGGTATCGAAATCGGTGGCGCCTTCGCTGCAGGCCACTTCGAAGACATTGATGTCGTCGGAGCGTCCCAAGCTGGTTTGGAAGTTGTTGGACAAACATCCGCTTCCGCTGACCGTTTGAACGTGTCAAGTGGAAACTACGGTGTGCTCATCTCCAACACGGCATCCGGCCAAATGGACCTAGAGAACCTTGATCTTGAGAACCAAGCCGTTGCTGGTGTTTACTACCAGAGCGACCTTGGTGGTGACCTCTCCGGTACCATCACTGGTTCCACTGGCGCGGCCTTCAAGTACGCATCACGGACCTCTGCTTCGGTCGAGTTCAGCAACATGAACATCGAAAACAATGCCGTTGGTATTGAAACCGATGGTAGCGGTGATTTCACCCTGACCGATGTCGTGATGTCCAACACCAAGGACGTTCTTATCACCGGTTCGGCGACGATGGATTTCATCGAAGGAGATGTTGACACCAGCACGGTGGAAGTCACCGGACCTGGTGAGTTTAGCCGACTGCGACAGTTGGATGTGACCTTGCAGGCAAACGTCTCAGGCACAACCGAAGATGTCGATGGTACCACGGTTATCCTCAAGGACGCTGACGGAACAGTGACAGGCATGGCCCCCACCGACTCCAACGGTGTCGCAAACGACATCACCTTCGTCACTCAGACGGTGGACAGCGGTTCGTGTTCCAGTGTTTGTACTGAGAACCTCAACGGCTACCAAGTCGTGGCGAGTGCGACCATTGAATACTACTGGTCAGGCAGCAACAACAACGCTGCTGACTTCAGGTATGTCTTTGAGACCTTGAGTCTGACCGATACCTCTGGAAACAGCGACACCGTCTACCTCGAAGATGAGTTTACGGCCCGTATCTGTTACACCTCGACAGCTTATGTCAAGCAAGAGCGCTGTGCAAGCGGCATCTCTTCCTCTGGCAGTCGAACCTACAGCAACGGTCTGGTTGAGTACGGCTACCTCCGAAGCCACAGCGGCAACGACTTGGCCGGTGAAACCGTCATGATGGACGCTCCGTTCATGTACCTCGCCAATGGCAAGCACAACTGGAACGGAAGCACGTGGATTTCCACTGCCTCGTACGACTTTGATGGTTCAAACCGTATGTACCCTCAATACACTGGCGAGACAACGCTGTACATGCATGATGCAGATGTGACGGCCGTTGCAGTCTCCAGCTCTGGTACACCTCAAGGATTCGTCATTGGGTACAACTACTACTCGATGAACGTCGACATGAACAACACCACAATCTCTGGATTGGCCACATTGTATGCCTCCATGGGCTATGGATATCGCAACGGATACGAGTTGGACTTCTTCTCGATTACCAACAACACGTTCGTCCACTTCGCTGGATACACGGAACTCAACAGNGCCATTGCNTGGAACGATGAGTGNATGCGTATNCTCGGTGGCGATGGAAACGTCATCTCTGGCAACACCTTCGTGGATTGTGGAGTTGGAATGATCCTAGAGCGTTCACCGTACTACTACTCACACAGTACAAGTGAGATCGGTGCTGACAACATCACCATCTCCAACAACGTGTTTGAAGACGGTGGCGAAATTGCAGATGTTTGGATCTACTTCAACAACGAAGCCCAAGGTGTGACCATCACCGACAACGAATTCAACCCATCCGGCGGTGCCGCTGTTCGAATTTTGAACGGAAACACGGAAGATGTGTTGATTCAAGACAACACAGTTGTCGGCGGCGATGATGCGTTCTACCTCAACCNNGTGGCCGANTTCANCATTGACGGCAACGACATCGGTGGAATCAGCGACGCAACCTCTACGGGTATCAACATCTTCCGTGGCGATGGAAACATCACTGACAACACCTTGACGGATGCTGACGGTGGNATNTACCTCTCNANCATGGAAGCGCCTCCCGCCCCANCCAGTTCGCTCTGTTCAATTGGCAGCAGCGACTACCGACGGTCGACCAGTTGTACCTGGAACCTCGCCTCCGGTAAGTCCGCAGAAGTCAACTTGCAGACCGACAGCTGGGGCTATGAGATCAGCATCGAGATCACGAAGCCAGACGGTACGAAAGACTCCTGGCCTTCGTACTCCTTCAGCAGCAACACTGCGTACAGCCCACTCCGAACTTACACGGATGCTGGCAACTACACGCTTGCTGTGGCTGACACGTGGGGCGATGGTGGTGCAACCATCAGCGTCGTGGAATCCTCTGGAAACAGCGGAAACTACGCCGGACCAGTCGTAAGTGGCAACACCATTGGCTTGTCCAGTGGACGAACGTCGCCTAACGCTGTTGGTATCACGGCTACATCCTGTGATTCCGTGGCTATCCAATCCGCAACCAACACGATCAGCCTCGGTGACAACGCCATCGTCCTCGACGATTGCGACTTCAGCGACGTTGGCTCAACCNTGACCGGAGACGACCTTACCTCNACCATTGGTATCGTCGGCGACGACACCAACACGGTCCTGACCCTCAACGGTACGGANGTGAGCGGCTACGGNACGGGTGTTAGCAAGGAAAACGGNGACCTNTTCATGATTGGCGGTGCNAGCCTCGCTGGTAGCGNATACGCTGTGTACGCNGAAGACACCTANGTTGTCGCCATCGACGCTCATGTCGACGGTGGTGCAACCGGTACNGGTCTTCACGTTGTGAGCAGCCCTGATGTNTGGGTCTACCCAATGGATGCCTCTGGTGCCATCGGTATGTACGTCGAAGACTCGCCGTTCCGCTGGGACGGTGGTGTGGCTGACGCTACCACTGCTCTGTCGGTGGTTGACGCCGAAGGAAGCGTTGAGAACATGACCTGGCCCGATGCCACCACGCAAGTGAACGCTGGCAACAACGCCCATATCACTTCGATTGGCAACACGCTGGACTCCAGCAAGTTGATCGTCGCCAGTTCCGCTGTTATTGACGAAGCCAACCTCATGAGCATTGAGTCCACCCACTTGGGTGCNGCTCCTGCTGCCGAGGTTGCTCTCTTGTTGACCTCAACGGACGATGAGCGTGCCTCCTACGTTTCAACCTCCTTCCAGCCTGANGCCATCACGGTGGACGGCTCGGATGAAGACTGGACCGGCGGCAACGCCCTCAACCCATCAGGCTACGCTATGCCCGGTGTGATGAGCGGTGATGGAACCGATGACTTCCTGGTGACCTACATCGAAGGCGACGGTATCTACTTCGGTATGACCAACAGCGACCTGTCCAACTCGGACGTGTTGATTTACCTCAACACCGGTAGCGGTGGTTCCGATGTCGGATACAACGGCCTCGGTGGTGCACACGACCTGCCATTCAGCGCCAACTACGTGTTGTGGGCTGACAGCGAAGGTTCCTACGACCTCTACAGCTACGGCTTCCTCGGTTGGAGTCAATCCNCCTTGAGCACGGCCAACGTCGACGTGGACTTCTCCACATCGCTCGCTGAAATTGGTATTCCATGGAGCCGAATCGGTGGCATGCCATCAGAGATTGACATCGTGGCCATCGTGCAAGACGAAACCACGGCTGACATCAATGTCGTTCACCCAAGTCAAACCTTGGACTCCTCTGCTACCNTGCAGAGCCTNTCCAAGTTCATGACCGTTGAATTGACCCACGGCGACCTCGCTGACGGTACTTTGANCTCTGAGGTCTTGGTGTANCAGTCCTACAAGGGCAGCACCACGGCAACTGGTCAGAAGAACTACGACTTGATGGTCAAGACCGTTGCAGACTGTGCCTACGACTGGGCTATTGTTGAGGACATCTCCTTGGCCACCAACGTTGTCTTCGACGACAGCTACGTGGCCGGTACGGGCGATACGACCAACGTTCAAAGCACGATTGACATCAAGCGTGCNTGTCCAGTCATCGACACCGATGGNACGGACACNNCCGATGGTCTCGTGGACTTCAGCAAGGACGAAGATNCNGNNGCNTTCACCTTCAGCCTNACCAACTTGGCTGATGACGTGCAGGACGAAGAATCCACCTTGACCTGGACCGTTGATGAAGGCAGCCTCGTTGCCTTTGACAACATCCTGGTTGACTGGTCCCAGAACGGACAAGACGTCACGATTGAGCCGCTGGACGACCAATTCGGATACATGGTGTTCTCCTTCGAGGTCACCGACAGCAATGGACTCAGCGACTCCCACAACATCACCTACACCGTGAACAACATCAACGACGCTCCGCAAATCTGCAACCAAGAGCGCGTGCTCACCGACTGTATGCCGATCTTCTCCGAAGACGACGGCAACTACAACATCCTCCCAGAAGGATTCGGTACGCACACCAAGTTCTTGGGCGATGTGTCGAACGCTACCCGTTCCTACATCCGAGACATGGCCAACGAGCAGTCTCCAACCCGTCAAGTCTACAGCTGGTCCGCCAGCGCCGTTGACTTCGGTACATCGGACAGCTGTTCGGCTTTCAGCGTGGACATCCTGAACAACGAACTGGCCATCACTGAAAACACCAACAACGAGTTGGGTGGCAAGTGTACGGTCACGCTCGGCTTGGCTGATGACGGTGCTGAAAACCAAGATGCTGACACCTTTGACGTGGTCTTCTCGGTCGCACCTGTCAACGATGCTCCAGTCATCCTCGACTGGAACCGCACGACTGACACGGTCATGATGGCTGACAACGGATCAATCCCCGCTCTCCCATGGTCCATCTCCTTGATGGAAGATGACGAGAACGTGGCGAACTTGACCTACGACATGTCCGCTATCAAGGCTGACATCGACCACGAATTGGATGACTTGTACTGGACGGTTGAATCCACTGACCAATGTGTCTACACGAACTACTTCACCACGACCATCGTCGGTGATGATCTCGTGTTCGACCTCATTGAGGATGCAACCACCAACGCCAACGACTGGGAGATTGACTACCTGAACAACAACGGTATCCATCAAATTGGACCATCCGGCTCAGAGTACTGTCAAATCCGCTTGGTCCTCCGAGACACACCAACGGCTCCAATCACGCAAGGCGAGTACAACACGTATGTGCCAAACTACGACCAAAGCGTGATGGCCATTGCTGACTACCAGCAAGGTGTGGCTACCAAGGAAATCGGTGTTCGTGTTGAGAACGTTCGTGAGCAGGTCCCAGACTACTACTTCGACGATGAGGCTGGCTTCAGCTTCAACGGTGTTACCAACGTCATGACCGGCACCTACGTCCCGGTCACCATCGGCGTCAACGGCGGTGGCGATGAGGGTCCATACCGCTACGACCACATGCTGGCCATCACCTACCACACGGATGGACATGATGATGTTGAATTGACTCGCTACTACGCTGTGCCTGATTACGGTGCAAGCGTCAAGTACACCGAGGATGTTTACATCACCAAGGACACCACCCATGTGTGGGTTGAGATGGACGTTGTGACCTGTTTGGCCAACCCCTGCGACATGTCGGTGACCGCTGCAGACCGCTTCCAGGCTGATGAGCCCGGATCGCACTACGCTATCATCAACAACGTGCAGAGCGATGACCCATGGTCCAAGCCTGGTCAATACGGTAAGAACGCTACCAAGACGTCTGAGCGCCGACCGCTCCTCGAAGACAGCAACTGGTGTAACAACATCATGACCTCGCTCGCTACCGCTGACGTGTGTAACCACGCCAACCAGCCTGCGAGCAACTTCTTGGCCACGGACCAGTTCCTGCCAGATGTTGTGGAAACCATCGGTGCCAGCGCCGTTCCATCGTTCGCCCCAAGCATTGTCGCTGTGGCCCTCACCGGTCTCTTCGTCAGTGCCCTCTCCTTCGCCAGCCGCCGTGCTGACGACGAAGAGGAAGTCGAAGCAATGGTCGAAGACGACGCTGCCGTCAGCCCTGTGATCGCTACCATCTTGATGGTCGCCATCACCGTGGTTCTGTCCGGTGTCATCTACGTGTGGGCTTCCAGCCTTGCCGAGACCGACGTGAAGGGTGTGCCCCGTGTCACCTTCGACATCGAAGACATCAATGGATTCGATGCTGATGAAGGCCACTGGCGCATCACTGTTGAGCAATCCCAGACACCGCTTGCAACCCAAGCTGTGGAAGTGAAGGTGTTCTACACCAACGCAACGGGTGCGCTCAACACGCACGTCGTCAACCTGGCAGACAGTGCTGGTGTGTACGGGTTCAACCCTGCCAACAGCGATGCCTTCGTGACCTTCGTGGACTCGGTGACCAAAGAGCAGATCTCGGAATCAGAGACTCGGTCAATCTCGACCTTCAACTCTGGAGATACCATCTTTGTCCGAACCCACGGTCCTGACGGCACGCCTCTTGAAGATGTCACGATCACCCTAAGTTATGCTCCGCTCAACGGAGACGGTGCTTTGCTCCGAACTTGGGATGACCTCAGCTACGACAAGAAGGCTTGATGCCTGACGATTGGCTAGNGGTTTGNCCTTTGGATGACCCGCCTCGGNGAGCGAGGCCCTTCTGGGCCTCCTCTCCTTGGTGTGCTTGNTNCTCTGTGCGAAGCCTTTCAAGCAACGCCCTGCAGGTGNAACCATGTCGAACTCANGTCAGCCGAAAGTGGTGGTCTTTGACTGCGATGGTGTCCTCGTTGACGCCGTGAGCTCTTGGAGAACCTTGCACGACTCGTTTGNGACGGACAACGCTGCGAACCTCAACCGGTTCATCCGAGGAGAACTCTCCGACGTTGAGTTCATGCGGTCCGACATCCAGATGTGGAAAGCGGTTCGTAATCCGATCCANAAGGATGAGTTGTTCCGTGCCTACGCTGGCGTCAAATTGATGCCGGGGACTCGAGAAACGGTACAGCGTCTCCAGGACGAAGGTGTGTTTGTGGCGATTGTCAGTGCAGGTGTTGACCTGTTTGTCAGTTCCATTGCGGGAATGCTGAAGGTNGACGACTGGATTGCCAACGGCTTTGTCTTCGATGATTCAGGTTNTCTGACCGANGAGGGCGTCTGCCGCCTCCATGCAACGGGAAAAGGNGACGTGATCACNAAGTTGCTCACCATGAACGGATTTGATGCTGCGGACTGTGTGTCGGTGGGNGATTCTGAGATGGATTTGTCCATGCAGATAGATGGAAGCCGCTTCATTGGATTTAACCCCAGCCGGCAAAGTTCGAAAGATGCTTTCGCTGATGCGGGTGTTCCTGTGGTNGAGAAGAAGGACNTGTGTGAAATCCTCCCTCTCATGGGTTTTCATAGCAAAGAGAATTGATGCCCCTAACAGGTTTAATCTGCCATCCCTTTCGGGGAGTCATGGCCGGTCAACCGCAACAGCCCATGGGTCGGCGTGCCGGCCTCGCGGCTTTGCTGTTGTGCACTTTGTTTCTCTCAGGTTGCTTGGGAGGCAACGTGGACCAACGTACGGCGTCTTCGGATGAAAATGGACCGATCACCCTTACCGTGTGGCACACGTTTGCCGCAGAAAGCAAGGAAGAGAATGTCTTTCTCCAATCGGTCAAGGAGTTTGAATCCCAGCACCCCAACATCACCGTTGATGTTGCCCTCGTTCCCTTTGGTGATGCAGATAACCTCTTCATGACGGCAGCTCAAGGTGGAGAAGCTCCCGATTTGATGCGGCTATCGAGCGACCAACTGGGTGCGATTGGTGAAGTCCGCGTCGATGGCTTTCCTTTGTTGGAAGACCTTCGACCTCACTTGACCCCGGTCGAGCGCAGCCAGTTTGAGGAACAAGCCCTTCATGCCATGCGATACGATGAGGCCCTTTACGGAGTTCCAGCAAGTCAAGATGCTCTTTCATTGATCTACAACAAAGCCCTGTTTGATGCGCGTGGCGTTGATTATCCCGATGAAACATGGACACAACACGACTTGCTTGAAGCGGCTCAATCGTTGACCTACCAAGACGTGCAAGGCCTCGCCGTACCGGTCAAATCTGCGTATTGGTGGTTCGGTTTTCAAGCGGGTTACAACGGTTCTCTGTTCGATGAATCGGGACGTCCATCCCTCAATTCCAATGGCTCTTCTGTGGCCCTTGACTGGTTGCTCGATTTGGAACAGGAACACAATGTCGTGGCGACAGGTACACAAACAGAGGGCATGAAAAACCAATTTATTGCCTCCAAAGCCGCCATGATCGTGGATGGCCCATGGAATTGGGCCACGTACGAAGCGAGCCGCCTTGACGTGGGGCAATCCATTCTTCCAACCATTGCAGAGACCGGCGAGCGTGTGGCTCCGTTGGTGACCTACAAAGGATGGACGGTGAGCAAACAAAGCGCCCACAAATTGGCAGCGGTGGAATTGGCGCTTTACCTGTCAAGCGAAGACGTGCAGAAAACATTCGCTTTGGAAACGTACACGCTTCCGACGCATTCAGCGCTCGGACAAGACCCGGAGGTGAGGGATGATCCCGTTCTTTCAGGTTTCATGGACCAACTGAGCGTTGGAACGCCTGCTCCAACCACACGTGCCATGGCGCTGGTCTATGGCCCACTTGTGACGGCGTTTGAACAAGTCTACACAGAAACGGCCTCTGCACAAGAGGCTCTTGACGGTGCCAACGCCGAACTTATTTCTCAAATCGATGGTTTGCAACAAGCTCAACCCCCTCCAGAAAATGAGGGTTATCGAACCGTAGCGATCAATTTCACCACCGATGGTTCGGTGGACTACACGGTCACCGTTGATGGAGAAGTTCACAGTGCACTCACGCAAAACCATTCGCTCCTTTCGGGTCTGCCTCCCTACGAGGTGTGCTCTTCTGATGGAATTGAATTGCTCAAATCACCGACCAAACGTGTCTTTGAAAGCAACGCCTCAATCATTGAATGTTCTTTGACGGGGATGGTACCCAACACCGTTCATCTCGTTCAGGTCCAGGGGGAAAACGGTGTGGTCTTTGAGGCAGAATTGAGCACAAGCGTGGGTGATGTGGTTCCCGAAACCGGCGACACCTCCCCTGTTTTGTTTGCCTTAGGGGCGATTTTTGTCTCGCTGGTTGCCCTGCTCAGTTATGGTCGAGCCATGGACGTGAAGGCCGGCAGACTTCATGCTAAATCAGCCCACATTTACATCGCACCGGCCATGCTCGCCCTTGCTATTCTGACCTTCTATCCCGTGCTTTACGGCTTTTGGCTGTCGTTCACCGATGCCGACGCGACCCGACTCGGGGACCAAACTTTTGTCGGGTTGGTCAATTTCATCGAAGTGTTCACTGCCTCAGGCTTTCTTCGTGTCACCCTCTTCACGCTCATTTGGACCGTGGTCAACGTCACGGCCCACATCGGCCTTGGTTTGTTCCTCGCCATGGTGCTGCAATACGGCAACATTCGAGGGAAAACCATCTATCGCACCGTGCTCTTGCTTCCCTGGGCCATTCCGTCGTACATCTCTGTCTTGGTGTGGAAAGGGATGTTCCAACCGGAGGGTTTGGTGAACGATGTACTTGGAACAGACCTGCATTTCCTCGCCGACCCGACGGGTGCTCAATTGGTTGTCATTTTCGTCAACATCTGGCTTGGTGTGCCGTTCATGATGATGTCACTGAGTGGCGCCCTGCAAGCCCTGCCCCGTGATATGTACGAGGCTGCTCAATTGGATGGTGTCTCCTCGTGGGACTCCTTCCGTCACCTGACGCTCCCCAATTTGAAGAGCGCCCTCGTGCCGCTTTCCTTGCTTGGTTTCATTTGGACGTTCAACATGTTCAACGTGATTTATCTCTTGACGGATGGAGGTCCTGACCTCTATTTCGGTGAACCCGGGCAAACAGATATTCTGATTACTTACGTCTACGATGTGGCCTTCCGAGATGGAGCGTACGGCGTAGCCGCTGCCTGGTCGGTCGTGATCTTCTTCATGCTGCTTGCCTTTTCGTGGACGTACATGAAGCGAACAAACGCGACGGAGGCGACCGTATGATTTCGGAAAGCACCGTGCGACGCTGGTACGTCCCCGTTGAGGTGGAAACACTTCGACGTTGGTTACTGGTCAGTTTCATTGTCAACCTCGTTCTTCTCTCCATTGACATGCTGCGCGGCGGCGGTATGGTGTTGCGGATTGGTTTTCTCGGCCTTGTGGCCATTGGTTTGCTGATCAATACCCTTCCAGAGGCGTCTTCTCCAACCACACGAAACACTTCCCTCGTCTTGGGGGGTGGTGTGCTCCTGATTGGTTTGGTTCGCTTCATGATGACCCCGATGACGGCCTTTGACGCTTGGATGCAAGCATGGTTGATTGGGCCTGGTGCCCTGACGATTCTGTGGGTCTCGAGTCCACCGGTCACTGCGTGGTCGACTCGGAACTTATCGCTCAATGCGATTGAATACGGACTTGCACGAAACCAACGCTACGGACCCCGTTTGCGTGCGTTTGGAGCCCATCTCGTTCTGCTTCATTTCGTGGTGCTCACGCTTCTTCCGCTTTTGTGGATTCTCGACATTGCTCTTTCCCCCGGCAACGCCTTGGGCGGCTCACTTGGTGGCCCTTACACCGGTGAGCATTTTTCCAATATGCTGGGAAGCGAAGCCTTCTGGACGTGGATGCGAAACTCGCTCATCGTCAGCATTGGCACCACATTGCTTGGTTTGGTTGTGGCGATTCCTGCAGGCTACGCGTTTAGCCGATACAAATTCACAGGAAGGGATGTCTCCATGTTCGCTTTTTTGCTCGTTCAAATGTTCCCCGGGATCATCATTCTTGTCCCCTATTTCTTGGTGATGAAGTCGCTGGGCCTTCTGAATTCTCATCTCGGATTGATTCTCGCTTACTGCGTGACGGCCCTCCCACTTTGTGTTTGGATGCTGAAAGGATTCTTCGACACCGTGCCGAGGGAACTTGAGGAAGCCGCCTTGCTCGATGGATGCAACCAATTCCAGGTGTTCACAAAGGTGGTACTTCCACTTTCACTTCCTGCGGTTGCGGTCACGGCTTTGTTCAGTTTCCTTGCAGCTTGGAATGAATTCCTCCTCGCCCTCACGTTCAACACATCCAATGACATGTACACCCTTCCTGTGGGTCTTGCATCCATGATCTCCAGCACCGGTCAGGCCTGGGGCGATTTTGCTGCGGCGAGTTTGCTCGTCAGTTTGCCGGTTGCGCTTCTTTTCTTGTTCTTCCAGAAGTTCCTCATCGAGGGACTCTCAGCTGGAGGCGTCAAGGGGTGATGTAACATGGTAAATGTGAATTTTGAGCATGTGTCAAAACGGTATGAAGATGGATTTGAAGCGGTCAAAGGATTGAATCTTGAGGTTCAAGATGGCGAGTTCTTGGTGCTGCTTGGACCGTCTGGTTGTGGGAAATCCACGACGCTTCGTATGTTGGCTGGGTTGGAGGAAGTGACGGACGGGACCATCAGCATTGGCGGCGTCTCTGTCAATCATCTTCCTGCTGGCGCCCGTGGTTTGGGCATGGTGTTCCAATCCTACGCCCTTTATCCACACATGACGATTCGGGACAACATGACCTTCGGGCTTCGCATGGCCAAAGGAAAGGACCGCCTTTCAGAGGCAGAAATCAACACTCGGGTCAAAGAAACGGCCAACATGCTCGAATTGTCGGAACATCTGGGCAAGAAGCCAAAGGAATTGAGCGGCGGGCAACGTCAACGCGTGGCCCTTGGCCGAGCGTTAATTCGTCGCCCTCAAGTTCTGCTGATGGATGAGCCACTCTCCAACCTCGATGCAGAATTGCGGCATCAAATGAGGCGAGAGATTCGTCGCCTTCACGATGAGTTGGGCACGACCACCATCTACGTCACCCACGACCAAATCGAAGCGATGACGCTTGCTGACCGTGTGGCCATTTTGGACCAAGGGGTGCTTCAACAACACGCCCCACCGCTTGAGGCCTACAAGCAACCCGCGAATGAATTCGTCGAATCCTTCCTCTGCCGCCACCTTGATGATTTGGTGGATACAGCGAACACCCTGCTTCGTTCCGAGGCCCAAGAGGAGGTGAACTGATGCACCTGCGTCGATCTTCTCTTGCTGTGGTGTTGATGCTGCTCTTCGTGATGGCTACTCCCCTCTATTCAACCGAAGTTCGGGCGACGGAAGGGCGTTCGTCAACCGCCACCACGTTCACGTATGTTGGAGAAGCAACTTCGGTCCAACTCATCGGTGAGTGGGATTGGGACGCCGTTTTGGAGATGAACAATTCCAGCGGAACGTGGTCGGTTGATGTTGAACTCTCCGAGGGACTTTACTGCTACAAATTCATGGTTGACGGGACCTACCTCTTTGACCCCAACAATCCCGAACGGGTGTATTGCGATGGCATCGAGAATTCCCTTCTCCGAGTGGATGACCACCTTCGCCCACACTACACGGCGAGTTTGGCTGAACATCACCTCCACATCACGTACCACGCCGGTTCAACCGGTGCCCCCCATGATGGTACACCTGTGGCCCTTTCCGGAGCAACATGGGATTCGCTCACGTCAACCTGGAACCTTTCCTTAGAGGGTTTAGCCGATGGAAAACATTCGCTCAAGATTGAGGGGGTTGACACCGATGGCAACGTGGCATACGACCTTCTCGTCCCCTTTTGGCGTGGTCCACATGCCTCCTTTGTTTGGGAAGATGCGCTCATCTACATGGTCATGACCGACCGCTTCGTTAACGGAAACCAGAGCAACGACGGTCTCGCAACCGGGGCTGCTCAGGGAGCAGACTGGCAAGGTGGCGATTTTGCTGGTGTCACCCAAATGATTCAGTCCGGATACTTTTCCAATTTGGGCGTAAATGCGCTCTGGCTAACGCCCTTCAATACGGCGGCCAACGGCACNGGAAAAGCGGCTGATGGCGTGCANGACGTCTCGGCCTTCCACGGATACTGGCCAACGCAGGCACGTGAAGTGGAACCNCGTCTTGGGACAGAAGAGGAACTTCACGCCATGGTCGAAGCAGCCCACGAAGGTGGCATTCGAGTCATGATGGATTTCGTGGTCAACCATGTTCATGAAGACCACGAATATTTCCAAAACAATCCGGAATGGTTCAATTCTGGGTGCATTTGTGGGCAGGAAAATTGCGATTGGACCGAACACCGGTTGGATTGTCAGTTCACATCATACATGCCCGANCTGGATTGGAAAAANCGGAATGCTTCGGAACAATTCATCGCCGACGCTCTGTGGTGGATGGAAGAGTACAACCTCGATGGTGCACGTATCGATGCCGTGAAGCACGTAGAGAACCTCGCCGTGAGCAACCTCGTCGCTCAAATCAACGAGCGGTTTGAGACCGTTGGAAACGATGTTTACCTCAAGGGNGAGACGGCCATGGGTTGGTCCGGCCATTCCCTTGAGGCCAACCAAGCACAGTACGGGGCCATCAACGCCTACATGGGCCCTGATGGCCTCGATGGACAAGCCGACTTTGTCCTCTACCATGCTGTGGTTGACAACGTGTTTGTGTCGGGCAATGAGAATTACCAGCATCTGGATTATTGGACCAACCGAAGTCAGGACCAATACACTCCTGGCTCACTCATGGTCCCCTACGTTGGCAGCCACGATGTGTCCCGTCTCACCAGCCGGGCAGACACCGGTACGGGTGATGCCTACAACCAATGGGCCGAGGACGGTCTACCTGGTCAGCCGGGCGACGTTTCGGCCTACCATGCCTCTTTGCAAGCTTACGGTTGGTTGTTGACGACGCCAGGTGCGCCGTTGTTGTATTATGGGGATGAATACGGCGAATACGGTGGGGCCGACCCGGATAATCGACACATGTACCGAGACACCACTCAATGGAGTGAGCACGAGTCTTCCTTGTTTGAGAACATCTCCGAATTNGGNCNNNTNCGTNNTTCNTCGNTNGCNCTTCGTCAAGGAACCTACAACACCCATCTTGCGATGCCCAACCTGCTCGCCTACACCATGGATCACACCGAGCAAACCATGACCGTGGTGCTGAACCGAGGAGGACCTACCCAACTCACAGGGTTCGCCGACAATGACACGTTGCGATTTGGTGAGGGTGTATTGAACGACGGCACGCTTTCAATTCCGGCTCATTCGGTGATGGTCGTTGAGATGAATGCGACCGTTTCAGGCAACGCCTCCAGCAACCAAACCACCGATGAACCGGTGTTGGGTTGCACCGATTCAACTGCCGAAAATTACGACCCTGCGGCGACCCAAGATGACAACAGTTGCACCTATCCACCAGCACCGGTGCTGGGCTGCACCGACGAGACGGCAGCCAATTACAACGCAGAGGCAACCCAAGATGATGGGAATTGCCAGTATGAAACCGACCCTGTTGACCAATGTGGTGATGTATTCTGTGATGCATGCCCTGCTGGATGGATAACGCTGCCAGCAGAGGAGGGTGAATGTTGCCCAAGTTGCCTGGAGCCGAGTGAAAACAATCAAAATCATACCACAAATCAAACGAACGGGACCTCAACGGGAACCGCCAACGAAACGGGCAATGAAACCGGCAACGAAACCGGCAANAACGAATGAAACCGGTACACAGACCTGTGATCTTTGCTGTGGTGAGGTCTCTCAACAACCTGCAAATCAACCATGTCCAGTGATGAATTGCTTGCCCTGTGAGGACGAGGATGCCGCCACGACTTCCTTGTCGGAAGATGCGGTCAGGAACGGTTTAATCGGCGTGGTCGTGTTGCTGGTTCTTGTGCTCATCTTCACCGGCCGTCGTCCTCCAAAGGACGAGCCGATGAGCGCAGAAGCCGAACAAGAGTTTCATGCAAATTTGTTGTAAAAATGCAGGTAATCCGAAATCATTCGGGTGCCGGTAAAGCGGGAGGATGTGGCGATGCTCGCCCGCATCAATTTTGCCCAACGGGCAGGGCCTTCATCCCACAAGGGCAACACTTCGTTTTCCAGCACATTGTAGATGTTTTCCGCATCTCTTGCATCGTCTCGCTCGTCTTCTGAATGGCCGATGGCCCAGCCGTTTACGCCGTGTTCGCAACCTTCGGGCCACCAACCGTCAAGGATGGAACAGTTCGGAACGCCGTTCATGGCCGCCTTCATTCCCGAGGTGCCTGAGGCCTCCAAGGGTCGAATCGGATTGTTAAGCCAGATGTCTACACCACTGGTCATGGCCAAACCCGTGGCCATGTCATAATTTTCGATGAAGGCGACGGGGATGTCTTCNGCAACCTCTTCAGCCGATGCGAAAATNTCTCGAATCAATTGCTTGCCTCCCTCGTCTTTGGGATGTGCTTTGCCGCTGAAGACAAACTGAATTCGATCTGCACCGATGGAGCGTAGTCGTTCGAGGTCGCTGAACACCAAGTTCGCTCGCTTGTAGGTTGCAAACCTTCGAGCAAAACCAATCGTGAGGCGATGCTCATCGAGTTCAACGCCGGTGGAGGCACGAACCAATTCACGCAAAATCCGGCGATTGACCTTTCGAGCGTCTTGCAAAGCTGCGTCCGGGAGGCGTCCCGCATACCCCAGTTGACCGGGGTCTTCCTTCCAACCGGGCAAATGATGGTCAAACAAACCGCTCATCTGAGGTGAGGTCCACGTGATNTGGTGNACGCCGTTGGTGATGGGAGCGATGTGGGTGGTGCCAAACATCGTTGAAGCCACTTNGGCNTTNAGGTTTGAAACGGCGTTCACAGCGGTTGAAAGTGCCACGGCGAGGTGAGACATCGAACATCTTCGTCCACCTTCCGAGTCTCCTGCNCCTTGGACAAGTTCTCGAGCATCGCTTGGGAGCAATTCACCCATCACCTCTTCGACCAACGCCCATTCAAAACGGTCGTGTCCCGCTGGTACGGGGGTGTGGGTGGTGAACAAGGTCCGCTGAGCAAGCACCTCTCTTGACCAACCCTGGTTCAGCATCTCCAACATGGCAAACGTGCAATGTCCCTCGTTGAGGTGCATACCAGCAAACTCGTGGCCCAGGGCCTGAAGGGCCCGTACGCCGCCAACACCGAGCAAGTATTCTTGCCGTACACGTGTGCTGTCATCCCCACCATAGAGGCGAGCGCCGAGGCCGATGAATTCGGCCGAGTTGTTTGGATGGAAGGTGTCGAGGAAATACACAGGAACCACATGGCCGCCAACACCGACAACCTCGGTTTTCCAAATGCTGGCATAGAGGGTCGAGCCATCCAATGGGAGTTGAATGGTTTGACCGGTATTGGTCAAATGCTCGTTGGGATCAATTGGAGCATAGGTTTCGGATTGAATGCCTCGGTCGTCCAAGTGTTGCCTTCCGTATCCCTCCCGATAGAGCAGACTCATCCCAACCAAGGGAAGACCGACATCAGCCGCTGATTTGACATGGTCGCCTGCGAGGACACCGAGTCCACCCGAGTAGGTGTGCAATTCTGACCATAGGCCAATTTCTGCCGTAAAATACGCAATTGGCGCCATCAAGAAGGACCATCAAAAAATGGGTTATGAGGTTCACGGTTCATCTTTTTGACCTCGTCAAGCGCATTCCATTCAAAGGACCATTGCCAATTCCCTTCAAACGTACCGGGGGTGTTCATCCGGGCCGCTTCATCAAGGCCGAGAAGGTCCTGCAAGGGAAGAATCGTCAACATCGCAGGGCTCTCAATCGACAGTCGTATCAACCCCGAAACTGGGTCCTCATCGGGTTCTAAGAGGGCGTTCACGCGTGCCTGCGTTGCTTCATTTTGGGCTTCCCACCACCCTCGCGTGGTGTTGTTGTCGTGCGTCCCCGTGTAGACCACTTGGTCGGAAGAAATGGTAGATGGATGATGGGGATTGGTCTTTTCACCATCAAATCCAAAGTGCAGGACGGCCATCCCAGGTAGCTTGAATCGTCGGCGCAAATCAATCACCTCTGGAGGAATGATGCCCAAGTCCTCAGCGACCACGCGATGGGGTCCATCAACCACCCCGAGGATCGCCTCCAGCAGTTCTTCGGCGGGCCCTTCTTGCCAAGCACCTAACCGTGCATCCTCGTCGTCGAATGGCACGGCCCAGTTGGAGTGTATCCCGCGAAAATGGTCGATGCGGACCACATCGAACAAACGGAGCATGCGCTTCATGCGCTCCTTCCACCAGCGCCAGTTCTCGCTTCGATGGGCTTCCCAATCGTACAGGACCGTTCCCCATTTTTGACCGCCTTCACTGAAGTAATCGGGGGGTACACCAGCCACCACTTCGGGCATGCCTCCCTCGTTGAGTTGGAACAACGACCGATGAGCCCACACGTCAGCGGAATCGTGGGATACAAACATCGGCACATCTCCAATCAATGATACGCCCTTCGCCCTGGCTTCTTCCAGGAGTTGATTCCATGCGTGTTGCACCTGCTGCTGTTCCTTGATGTGGTGGGCTGCTCGGGAACGGTGGGCGGCGAGGGCTTCTGGGTCTCGGTCGCGCAAGGGCGCGGGCCATTCAAACCACGGTCGGCCATCGTTGGCTTCCTTGATGGCAGCGTAGAGTCCCCAATCATCGAGCCAGTATCCGTCCTCTGGCATCTCGGCGAGTGATTCCTCCCTCATTAATTCCGACCAAATCGCAAAGGCGGTGGGAGAGGCGTATGGCGAGCCGTGTTTGTCGGGAGGGGTCAACGGAAGCATCTGCCATGCATTGAATCCCATGTCGCTGAGCCAATCCAGAAACCGCTTTCCATCCTCCAACGAGGGATGGGGCAAGGAGGTGAGATGACAAAGAACACCTTTCCCTTCCATGGTGTTCTGCAAGCGATAAAGCCTTTCAATCTATCACGCCACGCAGGAGCAATGCGTACCAAGGCGGTTTTCCTTGTGCTGATATTTTTTGCCTCGCTGTTTGGTGGTTTTGTTCAAGGCCAAACGCCTGAAGACATTACCATCGACGGAGATTACTCCGATTGGTCAGCGGACTCATTGATGCAATCGAACAGCGATGACGTCGACTTCCGATTAACGTGGAATGAGACGATGTTGTTCCTTGGTTGGGACGGAACCGACTGGAAATCGACCAGCGAGGGGGCGGACTTGTTTGTCTACCTCAACACCTCGGCGGGGGGTTCGGTTCTTGCGAGGGATTGGGGCTTCGCTCATGCCCTTCCCTTTGCCGCGGACCACGGGTTTGTATTGGAGGACGACACCTATTACCATCACATCATGCATGACGGGAGCACATGGGTTGACCAGTCAACTTCCGTGGGCCTTTTCGCAGGTTGGGCCGAGAACAAAGCCACCGAAATCGCCCTTCCTTGGTCGGCCCTAGGCAACCCCTCTTCGTTTGACATCGTCGTCTATGCTCAGTGGCAAGATGAGGGGAACGTGTGGGCTTCATTCCCCACACAAAACCCTGCGAGCAACAACGGCGCAGAGACCCTTACGCATGCGTGGCACGTTGAAAACATCTCCAACATCACCGCTCCAAATCAACTTCCTATCCTTGAATCGGGCGGCATAGAGAAGGTTGACGATGCCCTCAATCTTGCCATCGTCTTTCACCAGCACCAGCCGTATTACAAAAACAAACTCACCGGCATGTACGAGATGCCATGGGTCAGGGTCCACGCCATGACCGAATACGTTGATTCTCCAGGTATTCTGGCGGACACCGACACCAAGGTGACCTACAACCTTGTTCCGTCATTTATTGAGCAACTCGTGGATTACAACGTCAACGAAACCTTGGATGTTCACACCGACATCGCCAAGCGCTCGTGGACCCAAGGTGGGTACCCAAACGCCACCGATCTTGAACTCCACACCATGCAGTTCCAGTCGTTTTGGAACAGTGGTTGGATTTACAACGTCTCTCAATCCGACGCCAAACTCGGCTGGTTGTATCCATCAAGCGCTCGGTACAAAGAGCTCTACGATATGACCCTGCACAACCTCAAACCCGACACCATCATGGACGATGAACTGCTTGCACCTCAGGATTTTCTTGACCTCCAAGTGCTGTGGTACCTGTATCAGTTCTCACCGGATTACGTCCTGGGGGCGTACAACAGCAGCCATCGCGATGAGGGCTTGATGGCGCTGTTCATGCAGGATGGGGATTATTCTCTAACCGACTTGACGTATGTTCTTGACGCTCAGCACAGCCACATGGGGAACGTGTTGCCAATGTACAGCGAATTAGCTGCCAATGGGCAGGTTGAATTGACCACGACGCCTTACTACCACCCGATCATGCCCTTGTTGATGATGGACGGTTGGACCATGGAAGACGGCATTCGCGTCAACAAAGAAGCTTGGCCTGAGGACGTCCAAAACCACCTCGTGACCGGCATGGATTTGTTCGAAACTCAACTTGGATTCCGACCCGTGGGCATGTGGCCCAGTGAACAAGCGGTCTCACCTGCCATGGTGGAGCCCGTGACGGATGTAGGGATTCAATGGATGGTTTCGGATGAAGAAATTCTCAAGCAATCCACCGATGTCAACGGCCAACTTATCGATGTTGAAGAGGCCGCGAACTTGGCGACACCTTGGACGGTGACGGGTGCAGAAGGCGGTGAAACTGCGGTTATTTTCAGAGACCGTGTCATTTCCGATCGCATCGCCTTCCAGTACGGAACGATGACGCCTGAAGCAGCGGTCTCCGACTTCATCTCTTACCTTGACAACGTACGTCAACAACTTCTCGATGCTGGTGAAGACCCGTCAGAACACCTCATCACCGTTGCCCTCGATGGCGAAAATTGGATGTTCATGTCTGAATTCCAACACCATGACAACGCTCGACCTTTCATGGCTGAGTGGTACGGGCGCCTCGCCGACCACCCCACCATCGTCACCACCACGCCCTCTGAATTCTTGACCAAGGGCACCACGCTGCCTGAGATTCAAACCATTGGGACCGGTTCGTGGATCGACGGAACCTTGCGAACGTGGGCCGGTGAAGAAGAGGAAAGCCTGGCGTGGCAACGTCTGGTTGAAGCCCGTCAAGCGCTGGTTGAATTTGAGGAATCAAATCCCAACGACCCGGGCCTTTCTGCNGCTTGGGAGTCGTTGTACATCGCCGAAGGAAGCGATTGGTACTGGTGGTACGGTTTGGACCAAGACAGCGGTTACGATGAAAACTGGGACGTTTTGTTCAAGGTTCATCTCTCCAACATCTACCGTGCCATCAACCTCGACCTTCCGCCTTATCTCCAAGACCTCTGGACCAACCCTGCTGTGGCAGACCCGGCCGCCAGCGGCATCATTGAACCCATGATTGATGGCGTNGCTCTCCCGGGTGAATGGGACGGTGCTGCGCGGTATGATGCNCCCGTATCNGGGGGCGATTTCGACATTGAATCCTTCCACTTCGGATACGATGCCTCCAACGTCTTCTTCCGTGTGGATGCGACGACGTTGGACGGTCTTGCAGACATTGACGCTGAGGCNGAGTACACCTCGCCAGACTTGGCGATTTACTTCATGCAGCCNAACGCCGTGAATTTCAACGAAGCTCAAACGAACTTCAGAACCTATTACGGCAATCAAATTCTTGGTTTCCCCTCGAAGTACATGGTGGCCTTTGATTTTGACACGGTTCGCGAAGACGGGCGAGCCAAATGGAACCTGTTCAGTGCACAAGGCAAGGTTGGGGACCAAGAGCGCTGGGTTCTCTCAGGCAGNTCCAACCTCGGCGGATGTGCNGTGGATGACATCTATGAATTCGCCATCCCTTGGGCTGANATTGGGCTTGCACCTCGGTATTCAANCCGAGTGAAGGTGGTCACTTCGTGGCGAGATTCCCTTTCTTATGGAGATGGAATGGATGCAGAAATGGCCCCTCCTGCGCCAGCAGAAATGGTCCTGCCCGACCTTGAGCAATGGGTTACGCTGCTGGAATTGGANGACGCCGTCGGGGATGAAACGGGGGACGGNGATTACNTCTACCCTCTTGCAACCGATTTCAACACACCAAATGGAGGTGGACTTTGGGACGCNACGCACCTCACGGTACGGCAAAGTGCTTGGAACGCTCAGTTTATTTTGACCATGAGTGAAATGACCGATATTTGGGGTCTTGCCAANGGGTTCAGCCATCAAATCGTTCAAATTTACGTCGACCAAGGAGAAACCTCCTACGGCCGCACGTCGATGCTGACCGGGGCGAANGCNGAGGTCCATCCAGATTGGGCGTGGGAAGTGGCCATCAGCGGCACCGGCGAGCCAGGCGCTGTACAAGCGGTGCAAGCTGAAACCGGAAGCGCCTCCGCCCGAGGTATCGATGTCACCGGCGATGTTGATGCCAAAACGATCACCTTCACGGTGAGCAAAGATGTGATTGGCTCGGACATTCCAAATTACCGCTACATCATCGTGATTGGAAGCCAAGACGGGTTNGGAACGGGGAAGTGGCGNGACGTGATGGAAGAGCCGGCAACGTGGACCCTCGGGGGTGGAGCGAACCCAGCCGAAGATGACGGGATTGAGTATGACCCNAACATCATTGATGTGATTCTTGAGGGCGATGGACAAGCGTCGATGCTCTCCGGTTACGATGTCGNAGGGCACACCTATGCTCAATTGACCGGGTTCGAAATGCCGGAGGTGCCTCAACAAATCTTCGGCGCATCGGTGGACACCGTCACATCATCCTCCGCCGTCATCACCTGGTCGACAACGGTTGCCGAAGCGNCCTCCATTCATGTGGCNCCCGCCGGTCAAACACCGACCTCCAGTGATGCTAGCCTCTCGACAAGCCCTGGAACAGACCACGCTGTGACCTTGACCGACCTTTCGTTCAACACCAGTTATTGGGCTCACATTTCGGCCAATGGAACCGANGATGTCATCGTCTGGTTCAACACCAGCAGNGTCNNCGACGAAACACCTCCTGATGTGCTCAANCTTGCTGCTGACGTGCTCGAGGACGGTCGAGTAACCATTGCNTGGTACACCTCGGAAAGCGCAACCGAATCGGTCCTCATCAACGGTGATTCGGTCCACGAAGATGCATTCGCCACCAAAAAGAACCACGTCTTCACCACTGAAGTGCTCCAAGATGGCGTNTACACGTTGGAGGTCGTCAGTGCCGATGCCTCGGGTAACGTCAACTCCAGTTCACTTTCTTTCACGGTAAACGCAGGAGCGGATGTTGAGGGAGACGATTCCACCCCAGTAGACGAGGCCGACGACGGTGTGGAGCCGTCATCGGGTGTGTCAAACACCACGTTGCAGTTGGTCGCTCTTNTCGTCGTGGTTCTGGTCNTGCTGGCGTTCTTGCGCGTCCGNGGCCATGAACCTGGGGACGANGACCCTTGGCAATGATTTGCTCATGCGAACGGTATGGAGATCGATTTGTGACTCTTCAAATTGATGATGGTCAGCATGCAAGGCTTCGGTTGGAAACCAAGCATTCGTTGGTAGGATGTTTGGTCCTGCCATGTGCTTGAACAAACCAAGGTGGTGCCACGGAAGTCAAGGCACTCATGGCCGTGGACGTGGCCAGTGACGAAGATGTCTGGGACCTCACGAATCACGAGACCGTCTTCGGGTTCGGGGGATAGCGGCGTTTTCCCACCCCACTGGGGTGCAAGGTGGCGTCGGCGCAACATTTCTCGCATCGCTTCGACCGGGTCAGCGTAGGTGACGGTTCGCAAGCCGGCGACAAAGTCGTCGATGGATTTCCCGTGATAGGACAGAAGGCGGACGCCGTGGAGGGAAAAATCGCAAGGGTTCCCAACGAACGTGGNCGTGTTGTAGTCTTGTTGGATGTCTTTCTCAAAGGTGGGTTGGGGTTCAGCTGGCCGAACCGCATCGTGGTTGCCTGGGAGCATGAGGCATTCTACCCATTCAGGAAGCAATTCCAGCAAGCGGGCGAACTCGGTGTATTGAGCGAACAAATCAGGAATGGCGAGTTCCTTGTCTTGTCCCGGATAAATCCCGACACCGTCGACGCAATCTCCAGAGAGAATGAGGTACTTGATCGTCTTCGCTAACGGGTCGGTGTGGAACCATCGAACCATTTTGTGCCACTGCGCTTCGAGGAAGGTTTTGGAACCGACGTGAATGTCCGAGAGAAACGCTACACTGACTCCTTCTTCCGAACTGGATTTTCGGTGCTTGGATTCCAATGGGAAGTGCAAATCATCAACGTAGAAGATGTCACCTGTTTGGCTAAAGGTGCCAGAGACTCCCATTACGTCATCCGGCATCAGGCCTGCTTCGAGAATTTGTTCATGGGCCCGGTCTCGGTCATCACCGCTGCGTTTGGTNAACAAGCACGTCATCTCACCGGTTTCATCTTCCAATCCCCACATCAAGTGACCGTTTTTGGTGTAGCGTGGTTCATTGACAAGACCAATGGCGACGGCCTTGTTGTCATAGCCTTGGTAGCGTGAATATTCAGCGAGAAGACGAGAGATTTCCTGGTGTTTTCGTGGGAGGTTGGAATTCTGCACNATCAATTTTCGAATGCTGGTAAGTCGGTCGTTGAAGCAAGCGGTGATGTCCGTCATTTTNCCTTCGGTGGTNGAATTCCCCGTGATGTCATAGTGGACGGTGATGTCCGAAGAGGCATCGCTGGCGTGCATCGAAAAATCGCTTTGGTTCCAATCGGGTAAATTGTTGCGAAGGAGGAGGTCAACCGGTTCAGGCTCAGCGACAGGGGCGATGGTTCTCGCCAAATCTTCCGCCGGTTGCTGGACCACGCTTTTCTGAGGAGTGGGAGATTGTCCTTCNGTGTGAGCGATCATCTCGTCAAGCATGGAGGACGTGAGCATCCCTCCCGAAAGGTTGAGNGCAGAAGCGGCTTCAATCACCGATTTTGGGTCTTGCAGGCCGAGTAATCGCTCTTGAAGCGACTGGGGGGCGAGCAACTTCTGTGCCCGTAAATGAGCGAAGATGTCTGCCCAAGCCTCACCCATGCACCGAAAGAATGACGACGCTTCAAAAGGTATGTGCTTGATTTGGAAGGGCGATTTNTGCCTCACTCTTCACCGTCNGACCATTCAACGGCCAGACCGATTTCTTCAGCNTTNTCTTCTTCGGACCATGCTTCATCTTGCCAAGGCGCCTGTTCACGGGCTTCCTGATCCCTTCGCTCACGCTCTGCTTCACGTTCTGCTTCCAAGCGTTTTGCTTCTTCAATGGCGTCCATTTGTTGCCGTTGTTCTGCTCTGGTTCGAACCATGGCATCGTCCCAACACTGCATGGCTGTGAGGAGTGCAAAGTAGACGAAACCCGCCTTGTTTTCTGCTCGGGTGCCTCCAATTTGTGTGCGGATGGCGTTGGCCCAATTTTCCGAAGCGATGCCCACATANACCGTACCAACCGGCTTNGAGGTNCCTTCGTTGGTCGGTCCGGCAATCCCCGTCACTGAGATGGCAAAATCGGCTTCAGCCCGCTCAAGCGCTCCTTTGGCCATCATGATGGCAACCTGTGCGGAAACAGCCCCTTTCGAGGCGAGTTCATCTTCGTCAACCCCGAGTTCTCTGACCTTCGCTTCATTGGCATAGGTGATCCAGGATTTCTTGAACCACGAACTTGCGCCTGCGATGTCGGTGAGGGTGCTTGCAAGAAGGCCTCCGGTGCAAGACTCCGCCAGCGTCAAGGAATGGTTTCCCTCTTTCAATCGGCGAACGAGCTTCGCAGCCGCTGCCTGGATATTGGCATCCATTGATTCATGCTTGCGNGTCCATGTTTTGAGCGTTCCGTTGGGGCGGACTTTTCAAAAAGGGCGGCTCACAGGCGGGAATGGGNCTGTGGTCTAGCGGCTATGACACCTCCCTTACACGGAGTTGATCGAGGGTTCGAGTCCCTCCAGNCCCACTACCAAAGGTGCTTTTCTATCGGTTCCTCGGTGGCGATNACCTTGGTGATTCCACTGCTGACTTGGAGGGCTTGCTCCTCGTTTTTGTTGGAGACCAACAACAAGTGAACGGCCCGCATCCAAAGCCCTTCCTCAACCGCCTCGCCACGGTGGTCAACCGCCACCAAAACATCTTCCAGTTCACTGAAGGCCAGCGCTGCGGTTGCATGGGGGAGATCCTCAGCTCGTAGCAACAACCACCGTTTTCCTTGCATGGCGTTTCGAGGGTTGGTGCCAAGGTCAGAGAACGGAATGCTTTCCATCGCTTCACCTCGCATAACGTAGGAGGGCAACGGCTCCTCCGAACCCCATCAACTGCTCACCTGCATCGTGGTCACCGGAGCATTGCACCACGGTTCCTGAAAAGGCTTCCACCTGCTGAGCAATGGTGGTCCAGGACGGTCGCCGGGATTCGCTTTCCTCGCGCAGCACATCTGCCCCAATGAGCAAGGTTTCAACGGCGCCCTCTTCGGTGGCTTGAGCGATTTCTTGGTGTCCATAAGCCACCGCCCCGTTGGTGGAAATGCGTCTCCAGGCCTCTTCTAAATGGCCGATTTCTTGCACCATTCGGTGTTGGGAGAGCATTTCTCCGGCCAAGCCATCTCGAAGGACTTCGTTGGCTCCACCGCGGCCCCCCATGCTGGTCCCAATGGACATCATCGGGCGTTGGTGTCCGGCTGCTTTGAGGTCAGCCAGCATGCGGTCTCGGTTTTTTCCAGGTCCGCACAACACCAACGGCATGGTTTCGTTCAGTTGTTTCGTGAGACCATCCACGATGCTTGCTCGGAATTGTTTGGCCACGTTGTCCGATTGGCGTAGGTCGCCACGCTTGCCACCGCCCCGCATGGTCCAGGTCGCGCTTTCTTTGAGGCCTCGGGCGGTGACGAAGAAAAGCATCATCTCGTCCCCCTCCACGACCAACAAAGCAACTTGAGATTGGTTGGCGGCACGAAGGCTTTCATCCAGCAGGTCTCGGTCAAGTTTGCTGAATCCCTTGGCGGATGAGACTCTGATGTCATCGCGAAAGCCGACCACGTGGGTGTGATGCATTCCCAAGTCGATGGGTGCT
This sequence comes from Methanobacteriota archaeon, assembly GCA_002714305.1. Classification (GTDB taxonomy): domain Archaea; phylum Thermoplasmatota; class Poseidoniia; order Poseidoniales; family Poseidoniaceae; genus Poseidonia. Next base: position 26,625 of record PAWY01000022.1, read on the forward strand.
TCCTCGATGATGCCGTGGACGCGGAGTACATCGGTGAAGCTTTGGTGTTCGGTGTGCTCAACGGCCAGTCGAATCCACATTTTCTTTCGTTCGGCTTGCTTTGAGCGTCCGCCCTCATCGCCTGCGGTGGTTTGATCGCGCCGCTCACCAAGCATCCCAACGGACATGCCCGGTTGGATGAGGCGTTGCAAGACCCAGAGGTCGTCCACGGTTTGAATCCGTAAACGCCATTCATGCAGGTCTTTTTTCAGAACATCCATTCCCTCACCCAAACACGCCGAGGAGGTTCCCGTCTTCATCCATGTCCATGTCGAGGGCTGCCGGTCGCTTTGGAAGACCAGGCATGGTCATCATGTTGCCAAGAACAGCAACCACGAAGCCTGCGCCTGCATTCAAACGGAATTCTCGGACTGGAACGGTAAAGCCGGTTGGGGCGCCAAGAAGCGACGCATCGTGGGAAAACGAGTATTGGGTCTTGGCCATGCAAACAGGGAGGTGACCGTATCCCCATGAGCGGATGCGTTCCAATTCACGTTTGGCTTTTGGCGTCAATTCCAAACCATCGGCTTTGTACAACCGGGTTGCGATGGCCTCGGCTTTTGCCAGGACATCGGTTTCGGGTGTGAACAACGGCACAAACGGACGACCCGCCGCTACGTGGTTTTGAACCGCCTTCACCACGGCTTCAGCCAATTCCTTTCCACCCTCGCCGCCGCGAGCGTGGACTTCAGTGATGCATACCGAACTGGCTCCACTTTCATGGGCTGCTTGGGAAATGGCGGCGACCTCCGCATCGGTGTCGGATGTAAATCGGTTGATGGAAACCACCACTGGCACACCAAATGAGGCCATGTTTCGGATGTGGCGGTCCAGATTGGTTTTCGCTCCCAAGCTGGTCGCTTCGACGTTTTCCGCCTCAAGGGTGGCTTTGTCGGGGCGAATTCCTCCTCGGTCGCCAAAGGCTCCACCGTGCAGTTTCATGGAACGAACGGTGACGTTCATGACGACGCAATCAGGCGCTTTTCCAGAGGTGGCGGCTTTGATGTGCATGAATTTCTCGGCGCCCATGTCAGAGCCAAAACCAGCCTCAGTCACCATCAGGTCGGCGGAGGCCAAAGCGATTCGGTCGGCGATGATGCTTGAATTGCCGTGGGCGATGTTTGCAAACGGGCCGCCGTGGATGAAGGCCGGATCGCCCTCAAGGGTCTGTGTGATGTTGGGAAGGAAGGCTTGGCGCAACAGCAGAGCCATGGCCCCGGCTCCGCCGATGTCGCTTGCTTTGACGGGATGGCCTTCCGTTGACGTCCCAACCACGATGGCACCCAAGCGCTTGCGAAGGTCGGCGTAATCGGTGGCGAGCACCAAGATAGCCATCACTTCACTGGCGGCCGTGATATCAAAGCGGTCTTCACGAACCTGCCCGTTGGCAGGTCCCCCCATGCCAATGGTGATGCTCCTCAGGGCGCGATCGTTCATGTCGATGACACGAGGCCACGAGATTCGGGTGGGGTCGAGTTTGCAATCGTTCCCATGCTTGATGTGGTTGTCGATGAGGGCTGAAAGCAGGTTATGGGCCGAGGTCACCGCATGCAAGTCACCCGTGAGGTGCAGGTTGATGTCTTCCATTGGAAGCACTTGAGCGTGGCCTCCGCCAGCCGCACCACCCTTGATGCCGAAGACCGGTCCCATGGAGGGTTCTCGGATGACGCAGGTGGCGGATTGGCCGATGCGGCACAAGGCCTGTGTGAGGCCGATGGTCGTGACCGTTTTCCCCTCACCAAACGGTGTGGGGTTCACGGAGGTCACCAGGACAAGGCTTCCTTGTGGCTTTGAAAAGCGGTCTTTGAGGGCCTGCCAACTGACCTTTGCGACACCGTTGCCCATTGGTGTTAGTTCGTGGGCTGAGATGCCTAATTTCCACGCCACGGCCTCAATGGGCTCCATTTTGGCCGCTCGGGCAATTTCAAGGTCGGTGGTCATGAGTCCTTTCGGGCTCAATGGGTCTTTCAAACCGTCGCCCGGTTCAAGCTCGGTCATGCCGGTTTTACGACCTTACTGGCCGACGGGAACTCAATCTTCCTTCATGGTGCCGAGGTAGTCGGGCAAGTCCACGCCAGCCATCTTGGCGACATCGTGGACTGGTGGGAGGCTCTGGATGAGCGAAGACACGAAGTTGGAGGTTGCTCCACCGCCATCGGCGCCGTTGTTGCCTGAGTCCCAAACAGTGATCTTGTCAATCTTGAGGTTAGCAATGGCCTCGGTTTGACGAGCCACGAGTTGTTCGATCTTCTCAACCATCAACAGCGTGGCTGCGGCCTTGGCATCGCCGCCAGCGCTGGCAACGAGCTTGGCGTATCCTTCGGCCTTGGCCTCGAGAACGGCTTGCTGACCTTCTGCTTCGGCGTTGTAGGCGGCGAGGGTTGCGTCGGCTTGTCCTTGGGCGATACGGCGTTGGCGCTCGGCTTCGGCTTCGGCAGCAATCTCAATCTGTTGCTTCGAAACTTCCTCACGGGCGATCTCTTCGGCTCGCAAGCGCTGGCCTTCAAACTCGTACTGAGCCTTCTCGATTTCCACCTGAGCCTTACGCTTGGCGACCTCGGAACGCTTGAGGGCTTCTGCTTCTTTTTCAGCGAGGTCGGCGTTGAAACTTGCGATGTCGGCACGTGACAGGTTTTCACCCTCAACGGCCTTGGATTCTTGTTGCTGAACGAAAACACGTCGGTCGGCTTCAGCTTCTTTCTGACCCTTGTCGGATTCAGCACGGTTCATGGCCACTTGAATCTCACGGGTTCGGTCGGCCTCTGCCTGACCAACAGCACCGTCTCGGGTAGCGTTGGCTCGGTCAACGTCGGCTGCAGCAATGGCTTGTGCGGCGGCCTTGGCACCAATCGACTTGATGTAGTCGGCTTCGTCGGTGATGTCCGTGATGTTGACGTTGATGAGGTACAGTCCAATCTTGTGCAATTCTGTGTCCACGTTGTTGACCACTTGGCTCAAGAAGGCTTCACGGTCGCCGTTGATTTCCTCAATCGTTAGAGAAGCAACGGTCAAACGCAGTTGACCGAAGATGATCTCTTTGGCCATGTCTTCAATGGAAGCTTGGTCGAGGTTCAACAGACGCACAGCGGCGTTCTGCATGATGGACGGCTTGGTGTCAATACCGATGGTAAACGTCGATGGAACGTTGATGCGGATG
>PAWY01000023.1 GCA_002714305.1 Methanobacteriota archaeon
TTCCAGAAATCGCCGATGAAATTCACTTCGTCGGACCCGTCTGGGCAGTCCGCCTCACCGTCGTTCACCCGCTCAAACGACACGATTGCACCGTCGTCGCACGTGAAGGTCGTCCCGTCCGTCTGCATCATCGGTTCATCGCTGCCGTCGCCGCAATCGTCCACGCCGTTGTTGACGGCAGTGTTCTTCACGACCTCGCCGTTTGCGCAGGTGTATTGATGATAGATTAGGTCTCCACTGTTCCTGTTTGGACCCTGTACCAAATCGTGGTCATCGTGGTCATCGTGGTCGTCATGGTCGTCGTGGTCGTCATCCTCGTCCTCCATCCAATAGTGGCCTGCATCCTCGCATTCCTCCTGGGTCGCTGCGTAGACTTCGTGGGTTTCAAAATTGTAGCACCTCTCCTCTTCGTGTTCGTCCTCATTGCTGTGGACAACTTCGTAGTAGTGGTCTTCGTTCGACAGGCAGTACCAATGGACACCGTCGGTTTCACAGTGAGCAATGCCCTGGGTGTCGGCATGAATGTCTTCATAGACACTGCTCACCAGATACCGCTGAGCGGTCGTTTGATAACCGTCATCACCGATAAGTTCGACTTGAATGAACCCGTTGTCGATTGAGGTGTACGTGGCTCTTCCCATTTCTTCGCCATACTGAATCAAGGCATAGGTGATGCTGGTGAAATTGTTTGGAATGTCATCCACCATGATGATTTGTAGTTGGGAATTGGAGTAATAGAAGCCCGGGTCTGGCATCATTACTTCATACTTTGAGAGCCCCATCATGGCTTCATGAACGGCTTCCTCGGCATCCTCAAGGGCGAAGCATGTCCCATCGTCCAGTTGGGCATCCTCGTTGTGGTTGAATGCAGCAGCATCGGTGCAACCCCTGAGACCTTCCCATTTTTCAGGGTCTTGCGGGGCAAAATCGTCTTCATTTAGAACGCCATCTCCGTCCATGTCATCGTCCAAGGAGTCGCAAATACCGTCGTTGTCCATGTCAGACGGCGTGCTTGTTTCGTCGAGAGGGTTCGTCCCGCACAACATCTCGTCATTGTCGGAGAACTCATCGTTGTCATCGTCGACATCCTGAACATCGCAGAAGTAGTCGCCATCGGTATCGAGCGGAACATCGGTGGCATCGAGCGGGTCGCTCATGCAGTTCAATTCGTCGAGATCTTTCCATTGATCGTTGTCATCGTCGCTGTCGTAGACGTCGAGTAAACCATCGCCGTCGGTGTCTGGGCCGAGGTAGGTATTTTCTTCAGGACTTTCTTCATCGTTTCCGCCGAATCCCAAACATCCAGAAAATACGAGGAGCATAACCATTGAGACCGCGAGGCTTTTCTTCATGAAGTTATGAATAAAAAAACGGGTATAAACATGTCCCCGGCGCGCCATCAGGTTGAGTATTGAGACGGGACTGTCGTGGTGCGGGGAGCAGGATTCGAACCACCAATGACTGGCGTCAACGAGGTTCAAACCCTTTGAAACCGTGGTGCGGGGAGCAGGATTCGAACCTGCGAACCGATAAGGACTGCGACCTGAACGCAGCGCCGTTGACCAAGCTGGGCGATCCCCGCAGCGATTTGGCCTTCCGTTTCCCCTTTATCAAATCCGCCAAACATAAAACGAGGTAACCGTGGCACTGAAGGGATGCGGGGGGCAGGATTCGAACCTGCGAACCGATAAGGAATGGGACCTAAACCCACCGCCGTTGACCAAGCTGGGCGACCCCCGCGCAAATCAACGGCGGGGAAAGGTAGATTTCAATCCGCCGATGCCGTGCAGGTTCAAGCCCGCACGTCAAAACCCGTGCCAGCCACCACGGCCAGCAATTCTTCGGTTGAGATGGAGGCGTCGGTAATGACAATTCCAGAATTTGTTTCGTGGGAAATCAAGGCCTGCAGAACACCGGGGGTGGCGTTCAGAGCATTTTTGACACGCCCAGAGCAACATCCGCACGTCATTCCGTCAATGCTGAGTGTGTGGGTCTTTTCTGCCATGAGATTTCCAGTCTCTCTGCCTATCTAAGTTCTTGGGTGGAAGGGTTGTTTGTGCCGGCTCTTTCCTGTCGTTCAACCCTGTGGATGCACAAAAAACTCCTCTTTTTGGCCATTTTAGTGGGATATTGTCGGTTATGTTTTTATTGGCTGCGCCGAGGAAGACCGTCCATATGAACCAGCCCAGAGGGCAGAAAACCTTCGGTACCAGCATGTCGTTTGACCTCGACCTTCCGGAGACAAAAAAAGTCCGGAAAAAGAAGGAAAAGGATGCTTCGCTGCAACCCACTGACCCACCCGGTTCCGGTGATGTGGACTGCCCGGGATGTGGCCATACCATCTCGAAAGATGCATGGCATCAAGCTCTGGTTGGCTTTGTTTCTGGTGCTCGTTCCTACGCCATGGGTGAATCCGTTCGAGGGGACGTTGTTCAGACCCTGCGAAACACGGTCTCCAACATGGAACTTCCTCAGCCAAGGGATGTATGGGAGTTGAGCGTTCTCTCCCGGTTAACCAGCGAATTTGACCTTCTTATGCAGGAGGGTATCGAGCAGGCATTTGTTGACATGGGCGAACTTTACACGCGAGAGGAGGTTGAAGCCTACGGAGCACGGGTTCAAGCCGAGGCCTTTGCCCAAGCAGAACAACAACTTGCCGCAGAGATTGAGGCGGAACTCCGGGCTGGGCTTGAACATCAATTGCGTCGAGAAATTGAACAGGAACTTTGGAAGCAATTCGATGAGGAACTCGCTCGCCGCGCTCAAGATTGAGCGTCAAAATTCACCCGAGCGCAGGCTTGCTCCCGGTTGCCACCATCGCAAGACCAGTGAATTGCTGACCACGCTGACCGATGAGAGCGACATCGCAGCGGCCGCAAAAGCCGGCGGGAGGAGCCACCCCGTCCACGGGAACAACAAGCCCATGGCCAGCGGTAATCCGATGAGGTTGTAGACGAAGGCCCAAGCCAGGTTGGTTCGAATCCTTGTCATCGTTGCTCGCCCCAATTCAAGAGCAGCAACGGCGTCGGCGAGGTCGTTGCGAACCAGCACGATGTCGGCACTTTCCAGCGCGATCTCGCTGCCCGCCCCCATGGCAATTCCGACGTCGGCCACGGCCAACGCAGCGGCGTCGTTGATGCCGTCACCGATCATCGCAACGACGCCATCCTTCTGCAGGGCGCGTATGCGCTCGGCCTTTTCATCGGGTTTGACGCCCGCCACAAGTTCGGTGATTCCCACGGCGTCCGCCACCGTTTGAGCCACCTCTTCCCGGTCTCCGGTCAACATGACAATGCGAATGCCTGCTTGCTTCAGCCGTCGAACCGCGGCTTCTGAAGTCTCACGTATGCGGTCACTGAATTCAAGCCAACCCAGCAAGCGCTGGCCTTTGGCCACGAGCACCACCGTCGTCCCCCGGCGAGCACGCCGAGCGACTTTTTCTTCAAGGCCCTCGGGCAAGGTGGCCAACCGTTCTTCCATGAGTTCGAGGTTTCCAATCGCCACGGCTTCGCCCTCAAGGCTCCCTACCAAACCGAGGCCCGGAAGGGTCCGTACGTCCGCCACTTCAGGCCTTGCATAGCCGATGTTTTCCCAGGCCGTGTGAACCGCACCTGCGAGTGGGTGTGTGGATTCCAGTTCCAAAGCGGAGGCCAAGCAAAGCAACTCTTGCACGTCGCTGTCGAGGAGTTCAATGTGGCTCACACGGGGTGAGCCAGCGGTGATGGTTCCGGTCTTGTCCAGCACGACCGTTGAGGTGGCGTGGGCCTGTTCGAGGGCCTCAATGCCTTTGATGAGCAACCCAAAACTTGCTCCCCGTCCCGTTCCAACCACCAAAGCGGTTGGCGTAGCGAGGCCAAGGGCGCAAGGACAGGCGATCACCAGCGTGCTAACCAAGACCATGACGGCCATTTCACTCGGTGCCATGGCGCTGTTGGGGGCCAGCGTTTCGGCCATGAACCACCACACGGACGCCGCAACCAAAGCCGCCACCAGGACCACGGGGACGAAGACCGCAGAGATTCGGTCCACCAGGCGTTGAATCGGCGCTTTCCCCATTTGGGCCTCATCGACCAGTTCGATGACCTTGGCCAGCATCGTATCGCCAACCAGGGCGGTCGTTCGCACCAGAAGCGTGCTGTCGAGCACCGTCGTTCCAGCCGAAACGGTGTCACCCTCTCGCTTTCGGACCGGAAAGGATTCGCCCGACATCATGGATTCATCCAGCATAGCGGTGCTGTCTTCGACCACGCCGTCGAGTGGAACGGTCTCACCGGCTCGAACCTTCAGCAGCGTGCCTCGTGGGATGTCTTCAATTGGCGTGGCCACGGTGCCTTCCTCAACCACCACCCACGCTTCTTTGGGCTGCAAGCGCATGAGGCTGTGAACCGCATCGGTCGCTTTGAGTTTGGCTTTGGCTTCCAAATAATTCCCAAGCAGCACAAAGGCGATGATGAAGGCTGCGCCATCGAAAAACACGTGCTGTGCTTCGCCGACAAATGCCGGTAAAGATGGGAGAACGGGAGCGAGCGTGACCAGCGTTGACCACACCATGGCCACGGTGGTGCCGAGATGAACCAGCACGTCCATGTTGGCGCTTCCACGACGCATTGAGATCCAGGCTTGGCGATGAAACTCTGCCCCTGAAATCACATAGACGGGCCATGCTGCGAGCATGGCGAGGGTCAAACGAGCATCGAGTGGGCCAGCGCTACCGAGGTCGTCGAGCAGCATGGAGAGAACAAACACGGGAATGGCCAGGGCGAAGGCCAGGGCGACCCGTCGTCGTTGGTGCTGAACACGCTCTTCGTTGGTTCGTCGCTGGGACAGGGCCGGAAGGAGCTCACCCGCTCCAAAACCAGCCCGTTCCACGGCCGCGATGCACGTTGTTTGATGCGTATGAGAAACGGGTTCGTGAAGCCGGACAACGGCTTTCTCAAGGGGGAGATTGACGCTGACGCTTTCAACGACCTCGACGGCTGAAAGCACCCGTTCAACCGAGGCCACGCAGGCGGCACAGGTCATGCCGCTGACGCTCAAATTGAGTTGATTCTCNTCCATGTTTCACCCTCAGTTCGTGCAACANTCGGTCGGTTGCGATTCTNCGGTATCAAGGGCGACGCAACCGCAGCCACACGGGCATAACCAGCCGACGCTGTCCCATCCTTTCCCACCCTCCGCTCGGGTGTAGAGGCGCTTCATCTTGCATCCACAATCGCACATCTTGGCAACGACTCTGGCCATGAACTGGCCTGTTATGTAGTCAATATAAATCCGCCGTTTTGACTACAATAGTTCNGGGGAGAAGGATTATACCGCNGCCTGCCCAGTTTCTCGCATGGACACCGATGCCTTCCTTTCACGATTGGATTCGCACCGTCAAGCAGGGCGCGTGGACGACGCCTCCTTTTCNCGTATCGCTGAGTACGAGAAGAGCCAGAAAACAAGCGCCCCCGCACCCGTCGTCATCACCTCCGGTGATAGCCATGCGCCGAGCGAGGCTGNGGNTGAGGCTACCGAAGAGGGGTCTCAACTCGCTGCGAACAGCAAACGATTCAGTCTCGGTGTCGCCGCAGCGATTGGTTCCACGTTGATTTTGGTCGGAATCGGTCTTTTGGCTTCGCTCGTGGATGATGCCACTGGCCTCGACCTCGTCATACCGCTCTTTGGTCTCTTGGCGGGACTCGCTTACGTTGCACCGAACTTGAAGGTTGAAGGCAAGGCCGAAGTCTTCGTCGGCGAGGCACGATCCATTCTCTTCGGTGTGGCGTCAATGGTCGCCGTTATCTGGTACATCACCGTGATTGTCGACAAACCATGGGACGAAGACTTTGGGCCACTGAACATGTTTGCTTGGGGCCCGACCTTGGCCGTGGCTTTTGCAGCCGTTGGCTTTGCTCGAAAAATGAATGCATGGGTCTCCTATTGCCTTTCGTGGATTCTCTGGTTCTACCCCTTCGTGTTTGTTCTTGAGGCCGGAAGTGGTGAGTTTTACGGCATCATGGTCGTTATGGCCGTTCTGAGTTACGTGATGGTGACTGAGTATCTGGATGAGAAACGAACGGCTGGCTCGGGTATACAAGCCGCCTTTTTGGGCATGATGTGGGGCATCATGGCATGGTTCACCCTTGAGGCGTTTGATGACATCGCCAACAACGACGTCATCTTGCCCTTGGCTTACATTGTGGGTTGGATGGCCGTCGTGGAAGCGGCGAGGAGGTATACCACCCTGCTGACCTCCAGAAGGTATCCAAACGGGCAGAACAAAGGATGGATAACGACCCTGGGTCTGTTGGTGTTCTACACCGGTATTCCTCTATGGTTCGGTTTCAGGTTCGCTGAATCCATCGGATGGGAGGAGTTGGAGGTCGCAGGTTTTGATGTCTACCTCGGGTNTGTCTTTGGNCTNNTNGTNCACGTCACCATGGGGCTTCAGTTGTTTGGTTGGCAAGCNNAGAACGTGGTGGTCAAGCCNTCGCTTACTGAACCCGGTTCNTTTGCTGGNAGCGTGTTTTTCNTNATGGCCTTNGTTTGGTTTATCTTTGGAGCCGTTGATTTCCTCGAAGACCTTGCCGGCTATCTTTTCCTCCCCTTGGGTCTGCTCGTGCTGTTGATTGGAACCAAACGCCTGATCCGAAGTTCAGATTCAACTTCGCCNGACCAGAACCANATGGCTGGTCCACTGGAAGANGCCTAAATCGCCGGTGTTNCCTGCGTGTTTGGTCGGGTCTAACCCTTAGAGGGTTTTACAACGGCGACAAGTCAAGGGAGCCAGACCACACATCAAGTCCCCGAAGACGGCAGGGAAAGCGTTGCCCAAGGCGAAGCACGGTGGGATGTTCTCCGTTATGGTCGGGCTCTGCTACCGTGGCCTCCAGTCCGTGTTCGTCAACCACCAACCGCCGTTTACCACCGAGCTGGCGCAAATGCATGCGTCCTGAAACGGCCCCGTCGTCGGCCAAATCCAAGAAGACCCAAGGTCCTCGCAGACCGGTGACTCGGGCGTTGTAAGAGGTAGCGACGCCTTCGTTGGTTGGCTCCTCATCACCGAGTCGACCTCCATTGAGCAAGTGGACATGGTAGGCGTTGGCGACCAATTCCCACTCCATCCGTTTGGCCATCAACCCTTGCTCGCTGCAGTGTTCGGCCAACTTGGCCGTCTCCGCTTCGTCGTGGACCCACGGCCGACCGTGGATGAAGGCCTTGAGTTGACGGTGGGTCATCAGGTCGGGATAGCGCCGAATTGGCGAGGTGAAGTGAACATAGGCGTCCAGATTCAAGCCGAAATGGCCTCCGTTTTCCTCGCTGTAGCGGGCTCGCTGCATCAGTTGGAAGAGGCCTTGGTCAACGATGCGTCGCGTGGTTTCCGTCAGGTCACTGGCGGCGGCCTGAGCGTCTTGAAGCGAGGCGAGAATACCGTTTCGTGCTTCAGGGTCGATGACGCCAGCAAGGTACGGGAGCACCGATTCCTCGGTCGGCTCTGAGGTTTGCATGCCCGAGAGGTCAATGCCTCCTCCGCCCAGGTTAGCCCAGTCGCCCAACAGGTTGGAGAGTTCATCGGTTTCGCTTTCTCCGTGCTTACGCAAACTGGGCATGGGCAATTGGATGCCGATGTCCAGCGCACCAAGTTTGGCGTTCAATCCCTCAACCTCCGGTCGGTCGGGAGGGGCGTGGCATCGCCACGGCAAGGGGGCGCCGGCTGCACCGAGCAAATGGCCAACGGCGGCGTTGGTGGCGACCATGAACGACTCGATCATCCGGGTCGCTTTGTTGGGCCATTTCACTTCAACTCGGAGTTCGTCTTGACCATGAAGGCGTGGGCGCAACTCGGGATTGTTGAGGTTGAGGCGGATTTCACGGTCCTGCCAAACCGCGGCGAGGGTCAGCATGTCGTCGTAGGCGTTGGTTTCCAACACGTCGCCGTACGCCACGTTAGCCTTGACGTGAATGACCGCCTCGTAGGCTTTGGTCTCAACGATGGTGTTGTCATCGTCGAGGTCCATGCTGACCACCATGGCCAGCCGGTCAACGTTGGCGCGCAAGGAACACAATTCGTCGGCCAATTTTGGAGGCAGCATCGGCAGCACGGCGTGCGGCAGGTACACCGAGGTCGCCCGAGCCGCTGCTGCATGGTCAAGGGCCGTGCCTTGGCGAACATAGTGAGCCACGTCGGCGATGGCCACCCACAGGGTGCGCCGACCATCCGCTTCCACCAAACACACAGCATCGTCGAAATCTTTGGCGTCGGGTGGGTCGATGGTGACCAGAGGGAGGTGGCGGAGGTCGGTTCGTCCGGAAGCCACCTCACCGTCACCGTCTACCTCTCCTAACCGTTCGGCATGGTCGACCAGCGAGGCATCGTAGGTGCGTGGAAACGGATTGTGTCCGTCTTTTCGGCGAGCCTCCAATCGAGCGTCAAGCAGCTCTCGGGTTGTCCAGCGGCCGGCCATCATCATCAGCAGAGCCATGGCGGGTTCGTCTTCCCGAAACCGAAGTCCAGAGCGTTGTACAGCGCACTTACGGGCCTCACGAAGGAGGTCAAAGCCCTGCATGGATGTGCATCCTTGATCGTCAAGAACGTACGCTTCAGGGAGCGGTTTACCCAACAACATGGCCTCCCATACTTCTTCGAGAAGCGCGTACATNGCGGCGTCCTCCTCGTTGCTGTCTTGGGCGGTGAGTGGTGGCCGTCCATGGAGCGGNGTCGCTCCTTTTCCAGCATGGCGGCTGAAGAAATTCTTCCATCGGTTGACCTCCGAACGGAGGGTTTCAAGCGACTCAGGTGTGCGAAACTGGATGGTTTTGTCCTCGCCCGGAAGAAGGTAGGTTCCTTCCTTTCGACCGCTCGCCAGCGCTTCGTTGACCTTGCTTAACAGGGCCCGTTCGGCCTTGGNATCAGNACGGAATTGACCCNCCANTGCTTCTTTTTCTNNGATCCAAGCCGTGATGGTTTCTCCCGACCAAACACGGCTCCAGTCTTCGTCGTTGAAGTGTTGAGTGACCCGACGCCACAAGCGTTCATCCTCGGGGGATTGTGGGCCTTTCTTGGATTTGTGTTGACGGTTGCTCTTCCGCCCTCGCCCACGGTGTCGCCCTCCCGCCATGGTGGAGGGTTGGGTTGAGGTTACATGAACTCAACGATTCACAAACCGGTGGAGCCGAGGTCCTTCAGAGCCTTCTGTTGTTCTTTGGTCAATGCTTCTGGCTCTTCCAGCACAAATTCGAGGGTCAAGTCNCCGCCGTTGTAGCCAGCCTTGCCCATTCGACGACGGTCGCCCACCTGAGTCAGGGGGTCGACGGACAAGTTGCCCGTTTTNCCTGAAAGCAGTTTGACACTCACTTTTCCACCGAGCATCATGACCGAATAGGGAACGGGCACTTCCATGATGAGTTGGTCGCCCTCCCAGCGGTAGGCCTCACCAGCATCGATGCGGACCGAGACCACCACGTCGCCTCGNTCNCCTTCNGGNTGNTCATGGCCCTGTCCCTTGAGTGTCTTCGTTGTGCCGTGGGTCACACCGGGATTGAGGCGGAGTTTCATNGTCGTACGCTTGGTCTCCATGCTCGTACCTTGCCGCTTGAATCGCTTGTATGAAAACGTGAANTCNCCNCCTTCTTCGGCTTCTGCCATCGTCAGGTCAAGGCCCACGTTGATGGTGGCTGCTTTGGGTTGTTGACGCGGGGCTTGTCGCGATGGCTGCCGTGGCATGCCACCCATGCCGCCACCCATGCCNCCGCCGCTAAACATCTGACCGAGGAGGTCTTCGATGCCGCCGCCACCCATGCCGCCCATGCCGCCGAAATTCATCGAAGGNCCNCCNCGGCCACGGCCTCCGCCGCCGAACATGTTTCGCATCTGTTCTTGCTGGTCGAATTCTCGTCGAGCCTCGGAGGTTCCAATGGCGTCGTANGCGGCTTGGACTTCCTTGAATTTGGCCTCTGCCCCAGCGTCACCTTGGTTTCGGTCTGGATGGTGCTGGCGAGCCAACTTACGGAACGCTCGCTTGATTTCCCCATCGCTGGCCTGGCGACTGACNCCCAACACTTCGTACGGGTTACGTTCTGCCATCGGCCCGTCTGCAACCTCCGCCCCACATCAACCCTCCCCCGTATTTGCTGTTTCTTNNGGTGCCGGATTGGGATGCGGAGTCGTTATAATGAGGGGGTTGGTGGCTCGGAAGGCTGAGGTTAGACCATGTCTGACGAAACGACCACCAACAAGTCCTTCGAGATGAAGGTTCAAGAGCAGCAGGATAAGATTGAGGCACAGTTCCGCAAGATTACCCGAGGCTCCTGGGCCCGTATCATCCGCATGGCGCGCAAGCCTTCGAAGCAGGAATTCCGCCAAACGTCGATCATCTGTGGCATTGGCTTGTTTGTTTTGGGTGCGATTGGGTTTGCCATCTTGGTGCTCATGGACAATTTCCTACCTTGGTTGATTCACGATGTCTTTGGCATCGGCAACTGAATCGGAGCGTGAAAACATGACGGAAGCATTCGTAGCCTTTGTTCGATTTGAAGAGAAATTGTTGCTGTTGAAGCGCAACAGCTCCACCGAGCACTTCCCCGACCTTTGGGACGGTGTTTGGGGCGTCGCCGACACTCCTGAGGAAGTCCTCGCTCGCGTCGCTCAATCCACCGGCATCCCCGTTGAAGACCTCTACTACCACGGCACTGGACCTGAGCGTGGTATCGACATGGGTCGCAACCTTGTCGACGTGATGCCCATTCTCGTCGTTTCCAAGAGCGATGAGGTCACCCCGTCGGGNATCTACACCCGAGCCGAGTGGGTTGACCCCGGTACCATCAAAGATTACAACTGTATTTTCTCCGACCTCGACATGGAAAACGCTCACGGCTTGTTCCGTGAAATGTACGGTAGCGTCGGTTCCTTCCTCTACATCGTGAAGACCGCCATCAACTCCGAACAGCGCGTGGCTGACGAAATGTACGCTCGCCTCCACGGCAGCGGCTCAATGGTCTCCCTTCAGGCTGAAATCATGTCCATTCTTCACCCACCGGCCATGCGTGGCTACGTCTTTGTTGAATCGAGTGCACTTCACCACGTCGAGAAGCTCATCGGTCGCTCTGGTGGACGAGACCCCTCGGCCCGCCGTGGCATNANCCAATCACCGCTCAAGAACGCCAAGAACGTGCTTCCCGGTGAAGCCCCACTTGAGGACATTCTTCCGTATTTGGAGCCCAAGGCCGTCACCAGCGGTATCGAGGTCGGCTGCATCGTCGAAATCGTCACGGGTGCGTTCAAGGGTGAGAAAGCTCGCATCACCAGCGTGTCCGAATCCAAGGAAGAGGTCAGCATGGAACTCTACGAGCAAATNATCCCGATGACGCTCAACATGCGCGGCGACCACGTCCGTGTCATCGAGCGCGTTGGCGAGTGATGATTCACCCCGGTCGTTCGGTCACCAAAAGGCGATGATCATCAACGCCGCGAGTGCAATCAGAACGACCACCCAAATGGCACTCGCCCCTTGGCCAGGCTCTGTCGTTGAATTTTTTTTAGGATGNAGAAACATTTGTGCTATGAGTATTTCAGGGAGAAACATGCATTGACAGGTCAAAATACCTATGCACGCTTCAGGACCTCCGAAAATGATGAGAATNAAATAGAATGGAGAAAAGAGGAGATTCCAAAAAACAAAGTCTTCANGTTTCCATTGTCTTGACGAAACAGGAATGTCGTACTTCTCTATTGGCGTTCCTCCAATTATGGAAGGTATGATGTAGTGGTCTTCGACCATGCTCGCCCAGAATGAACGCGAATCATCTCCATCGTCAATCCATGGGTTGTCTGAACGCACCTCCAAGGCTGCTGTATGAGGGCTTGAATCCTTCTCTTCAGTAGGTTGTTCGGGGATGATGACCGTTCTCGGGGGGGTTTTCCTTCGCTCGGTTTTGCTCGCCCCCAACACAATGCAAAACAAACCAAAAAAGAACAATGCTCCCGCTAACAGAGCAATTGTGTCCTGTTCCGTTTCTGGGGCCAAAGCAAGAAAAAGAAACATGAACGGCGAGGCCATAACAGCAAGCATACCCGCTCCTGTAAGCGATTCCCAATTGCGATTCGTTGAAGGTGTGGGTGGCGCTTCGGGACTGAAAGCTTTCACCGGCGCCGGAATGTCAACTTCTGCTCCCGTCGTTTTCTCATCGGTGGAGTCCTTGTTCCCGGGATGTATGATGATGGTAGGAGGGGGTCCACTCGTGGATGGTTTCTCCGCCATGGTTCAATAAGCGTGAGGCCAAAGTTTAGAATTTTCTCCTTCCTTCCTGTGCGTCGGGCAATGGCTCAGAAATATGTGACGGTTCGGTTTCCAATGTTGATCTGCCGCCGTGGATGAGGATAGGCTGCGGGAAGGCATTTTCCTCCGGTCCTTCCGCCATGCCAAAACCAAGAGGTCCGCGCTGTTTAGGTCTTCTTCCTATGAATGGCCATCGTGCCTTGATGTTCTTCAGAAGAGCGTCTGCTGGACGGGTGCCTTGGTCGGCTGGAGGTGCTGGCTGCATTGCCAAGCGATGTGGGCTGCTGCCCATGCACCGGAACGCATCGCGCCACCTCCAGTTCCCACGGGTTCACCCCACGCGTCGCCAGCTTCCACGAAGCGAGGAAGGTTGGCGCTTTTCCCTGGTTTGACCGCTCGACCGTAGCGCCAACGCTGGGCTTGGATGCTGGCCGTTTTCACCCAATCGAAATTGGGGTCGTCTTTTCCAAGCATGTCCATGAATGCTTGAATCACCTCAACACGTTCCAATTCAAGGTGTTCACGGCTCCATTCGGTTGGGAAGTGGACCACCATGCCTTGCTCATGGTTCGGGTGTTCTACCTTCAAGCCCAGGCTTGCCATTCGGTCCAACAGGTTTGCCGAGGGTGGTTTTGGATGAGCGATTACCAAGGTCCATGTCGGTTCATAGGTGGACGATGACCACGTGTCTGGAGCATCGGGAAGCATCCGGTGGAGTTGGGGGAGTGGGGCTGTAGCGATGATGCCTGAAGCCTGCCATTGATGTCCATCCTCGCTGAAAATGCGCCATGTATCTCCATCTCGCTCGATGCGGCTCACCGTGGTGCTGGTCATGACATCGATTCCTTCCAACCAATTGGCAATGGTTTCAGGACCGTCCAAAAGACGATGCCCGTTGTTTGAAGGTGTCACCCTTTGTCGTTCCAATTCGACGTCGACCCACGAAGTCATCCATGACGGCCAATGGTCAAGTTGTGATGCGCCGTGAGTCAGCGTGACATCATCAATTCGGCGTCGTGAGCAACGGCCACCGACCCGTCTGCCTTTGTCAAGCACCACGACGTCGAAGCCGTGGTCGGCGAGGATGCGGGCCGAGATTGCTCCGGCCAAACCAGCTCCTATCACGACAATGGGGTGAGCCGTCTCTCCAGCCGGTCGGTCGGTGAACGCCCGATAGGCCTCCATGTCGAGACGACTCATGTGGGTCCGAGGGTCGCGTTGGCGAACCAGGCCAAGAATGGGGGCTGGCGGATGAAACGGCCGGTCAAACAATCCGTGGCACCATTGAACGCCCACCACCGAGGAAGGATCTCGCCCGTCGAGTGCGTACATGTCGTTGAGGGCCTGGCCGTAGGCCAAGGATTGCTCCACGTCCTCAGTCCACAGTGTCAGGGCTTTCCCCCATGTCATCCGGACGTTGTTGTGCAACTCGCCGTGACGAAGCAGGGAGCGTTGGCAAGCGGCCCAAAGCGGGTCGTGAACATCGGCTCGTTGGAGTTGGCGAAGTGAATAGCGTGTGGTGCGGGGGTCATCCTTCGTTGAACGCCANGAGAGCCGGGCCCANTCGGGAAGGTTGTGAGNGCCGTACGGGTCCTCCGAGGCGTAGATGTGATGCCAAGCATGTTCCCGGAAGACGAGCAGTTCGTCGAGGTATTTGTCGGCNGATTTGGTGCCCAGTTCGGCGCTCTCNCGAGCGATTTTCATGGGNGAAATCATNCCGTAGTGNATGTAGGCGGACATCCTCGATACNCCNTCNGNGTCTGCCGCATTGTTTCGTCGGCGTGCATATCCGCTGAGCCCCTTTTCTCGGAACGTTTGCCATCGGGCCAGTGCAGCTTGTTCACCNCCTTTGAACCGCCAAACAGGGTGAATGGTCGGGTCAATGTTGCACTGCCTTAGCAGTGTCCAGCGTTGGTTGAGGTCGGCCAGTTGATGTTCCACCATCACGGGTTCAAAGGGCANTTCACCGTTGTAGGGNTCGACATCGAGGNCCATGTCCGGCCAACGTCGTTGGAGGCGTTGCTTTCTCAATTTCTTCGTGGCGTTGCGGAACTTGAACGGTCGGTCAACCGAGCGGCCGTACAAGGGCATTGGAATCACGCAATGACCGTCCACTTCAACCACGGGCCCTTCAGCCATCTGAGCGACAGACCTCACCCAATCCGTCCATGGTGGGAGCGGAAAAAGNTCGGTGACGATCATGCTGGCCTGCTTTGCCAAGGCTTTCATGACCGGAGGGCGGTGGCCTTCTCGGGCCAAATGGAAGACGTACCTGAGGCCCTGTTTCTTGAATCCTTGATGCAGGTCAACGGCAGCATCCATGACGACATTGTGATGGCGCAGTGAGGCGNGAGGGTAGCGTTCGTCAAGCCCGTGGTAAATCAACAGCGGACGTCCGTGGTGATGAGCCATCCATCGGCCAACGTCCACGGCGGGGTTCTCATGNGNTCGAAACAAGGACTTCAACCAAACAACGACCGGGCCGTCTCCNACTGGAGTTTTACGCTCAGTGAGCCACCGGCAACGCTCGNTGAGATGTTCCGGCAGGTCCATGAGGTGNNGTNGGATTTGGCGCTCATATACCCCTGTTCACCACCGAGCCAACTTGCCGTCGCACGAACAGAGTGAGGAACCATGCTCTGTTTAATTTTCATGAACGATTTGTTTCCTAACAAAATCGGAGCGAGTTGTTTCCTTTCGTTGAGGCGCCACGCCAGGGCGTTGGTTCTCCGGACTCTGTCCATAAGGTCCCGGATTCTTACAAGATAACTCCCTTTTCATTCCGTAAAAAGTAAACTTATTTTTGAAATCCATAGGCTACAGTCCAAGGGCTTATATTTCTCTCAAAGGACGGCAGGTCATGACGTATGCACCCGTGAACTATGACTATGGAGCCGAATCCAACTATGCCTTCGCAACCGAGGTAACATGTGCCTCAGATGAAGCACGCCGGTTGTTCGTTGAAGCCTATGGCCACTACCTCAATTACAACCACGAGCAAGCCATCGCTTGTTTCTCAGCCTGTGCTGAGGTTGACCCAAACTGCGCCATGGCCTACTGGGGCATCGCCTATTGCCTTTCTTCCAACTACAACTGGGCTCCGGGTTTGGGCTCTGGTTATGACGCCATCCAGCAAGCCCTTGGCGTCATGGACCACTGCAGTGAACTCGAGCAGGACCTGATCCGTGCCCTCTCCAAGCGACACACCGCTGAAGCACGCGACGCTGCCGACCCGACCGTGCTCAACATGGGCAACTCACCCGAACTCAACGTCGCCTTCGCCGAAGCCATGGCGCCACTTTACGAGAAGTACGCAGGCAACCTCGCCGTCACCGCCCTCTACGTTGAGGCCTTGATGAACCTCAAAGCATGGCAGCTGTGGGACAAGAACACCGCTACCGGGGAAATCACCCCTGCCGACGACAACACGTTGCTCCTCGTCAAAATCATGGAAGACGCCTTCGAAAACAGTGAGGCAGCCCGTGTTGACCCAGCGCTTTGCCACCTGTACTGCCACGCTCTGGAACTTTCCCCGTTCCCCGAGAAAGCCTTGTTCGCCGCTGATGTCCTTCGCACACGCATGCCCGGCCTCGGGCACTTGGTCCACATGCCCTCCCACATCGATGCGTGGGTCGGTCAGTGGAAGGAAGCCATTGAGTGCAACATCGCTGCGGTTGAAGCCGACGACCATTACGTCAACATCACCGGAAACGAATCGCAATTCTACAAGTTCTACCGCATGCACAACCACCACTTCGTGGTGTGGTGTGCCATGTTTGACGGACAGTACGAGACGGCCCTCAAGTACGCTCGCAAGGCGGTTGATACCCTTCCAGCCGGCGACGCCAACCACGGTGTTCAGTTCATGTTGGCTGGCATCATCCCAATGGGCGCCATTTTCCTTGAATCCTACGTCACCATGCCTTGGCACGTGATGATTCGGTTTGGCAAGTGGGACGACATTCTTGCCGAACCCATGTACTCTGACAAGGACGTNTTCCCTGCCACCATCGCCACGCAGCACTACGCTCGTGGTGTCGCTTACGCTTCCAAGGGCATGGTGCCCGAGGCTGAAGCCGAGCAGGTGCTGTTCAAGGAAGCCTTGGAGAACCCAGCCCTTGCTGGCCGAGTGTTGCACAACAATCTGATGTACCAAGACCCGGAAGAAGGCCCGTCCATCTTGAACGTGAACGCTTCCATCCTTGAGGCTGAAATCGAATACCGACGTCAATTCCTAGCCAAGGAAGCCGGCGAGGCAAGCGACTTTACCGCTGCCTTTGACGAACTTCGCCGCGGCGTTGACCTCTCTTTGAACCTGGCTTACAACGAACCGTGGGGCCAAATGCAACCCGTTCGCCACATCCTTGGAGCCCTCCTGTTTGAGCAGGGTCACATCGAAGAGGCTGAGGAAGTCTACCGAGCTGACATCGCCCTTTGGAAGGACAACATGTGGGGGCTCTTGGGACTCAAACTCTGTCTCGAAGCACGAGGCGACGCTCCCGAAGAACTCGCTGCTGTCTCCGCCCTGTTTGCAGAGCGCAGTTCCCGTGCTGACATCGTTCCAGCCAAGACCTGCTTCTGCGCTCAAGACGCTCTCGATAAGAGCTGCTGCAGCTGATCGCGAGACCGGTGCCCTTCGAAGGCTTCGGATTCAAGGTCTTCCTTTCAGGCTAATCCTCCGGAGAGGATTGCATGAAGAAATACAAAACCAGGTAATGCAGCGCAAATAGACCCGCCAACCATAACCCCCTTGGCAAATGGTTTGTCCCCGTACTTTATTGTCAAAAGAAGTCCAGCAACGATCAAGAGTGGCCAGTGCGAGAGGATGAGTTCTCGAATGAACACATTCCTCTCATAGTCTGAACTCGTGTATGTGTAACCTATGTACTCCACCTCTCCGTAATTGGTCGCGATGTGAAGTGTTCCATCGGTGTTGATTTTGATAAACACTCCCTCATCGCAATCGAGTTCAGATACATCTCCATCGCAATGTCTCTGGTCCATCTTATACCATTCATTTTCGTTTTCGAATTGAGAGTCAAAGGAATCCGATGATGGCCCAAAAGAGTCGCCCCATATCGCCCCTTCAACATGGCCATATTGGTNTGGAGTNTACACTGAAACCACCAATTCCCAACAGATGTCCTCGCATTCAGGGGGATAATGGTCGGAAAATCCGTTTGTCATTATGGCTTCATACACATCGTATGTCGTGTTGTCAAGTTCAACACTCGATGTAAGTNTAGGCGTGTATACTGAGCCGTGGCTCTCAAAATCAGCACGGGTACTCATCAAGAAAAAAAGCATGGCCATTCCGGTGAGGATCGGAATGAACAACCCGATCAAGAACATTGACCCTGATGGGTCGTCCTCTACATCCACGCTCGCCTTATGTGTAAATGGCTAATGATTGTTCCTCCGACGGCGATCAAGGCTCTATGAGGCCTGGTTAAAGTGGCTTAACATCCGATGGAAATGATGCACACCTTGTTCCCGAGTCGGGGAATAACGTCCGCGGTCGTAAGCCCTTGAAGCCATGCCTTTCTGCACCTCTTCAATCACCCACTGGTCTTGGTGTTCAACGGTGTCAAGCACCGAACCTGCGCCCTGGCCGGCAAGTTCAGGGTCCTTGACGTACCCGCGGTAGAGGATTCTGCATCGCTTGTGCGAAACCGGCATCACCACGTTCACCGACAATCCCCACGGATAGAAATTGAACATCATGTTCGGGAACAACCACAGGTAATACGCAGCGATCTCCTGGCCTTCATCGGGATGACCCGGCGGTAAATCGAACGAGACGTCGCCTTCCATGGCCTTTCCAATTTGGAGCACGCCTCCATCAAAAGTCTCGGTGACNTACCCTGAGTAGTCGAGCGCTTGGTTCAATTCCGGGTGGACGNACGGGATGTGAAACCCTTCGAGGTAGTTGTCAACGTAGAGCAGCCAGTTGGCNTCAACGGTGTGGTCTCGGTCTCGCCCCGNATCGTAGCTGAAGGATTCGGGTTTGAGGAACCCNAACCGCTCTTCNAGCATNTCCCACGGCAAATNCACCCCTCCCTCTACCGTGGTGAAGTGCATCCCCATCCACTGTTTGAGAGGAAATTCATGCAGGTTGTCCGATGCACTTGGAAACCCGATGGCCTCCTCAAATTCAGGCATGTGGCGAAGGGTTCCGTCGAGGTTGAAACTTCGACCGTGGTAGCGGCATTGCAGGGTTTTCTTGGTGCACGGCTCGAGCACCAAGCGCATNCCCCGATGCGTGCACACGTTGGAGAGGCAGCGGGTGGTCTCGTCCTTCACCAAAACAACGGACTCGCCGTTGATGGCTTCAAGGTGTTCAAGCGGCAGCATGGCATTGGCCTTGAGTTCAGCGTCATGGGCGGCAAATTGCCAGCCATTGAACACGGTCTTGAGCCGTTCAAACACGGACGGGTCGGTGTAGTACTGGGATGGAAGCGTTCGTGCCGTTCGAATGTCGGCATCGATCATCGGTTCCGACATGGTCTCAGACCTTCTGCCAATCCGTACCGTTCCACCATCGGTTNGTGCCGTCGCTCATGACCCGCCAGGTGTGGCCGGTTTCATCGGTCCACTGGTTGACCACCGTTGGCTCTTCCACGGCGGCCANAGGCGCAACCACCGGTTCGGGGGTCGCCACGGCTTCAACGGGTTGCGTTGCCGCCGGCTGAGCGTTCATGTCCGGCATGGCGGCCACGGGTTCAACGGCGACGGGAGCAGAGGACTGAGCGGGTTGTGCATTCATGTCCGGCATGGCGGCGGTTGGTTGTGCACCCATGTCGGGCATTCCCGGAGGCATACCGCCGGCTGAGAAATCCTTGGGAAGGTCCTCTTCTGCACCCANGCGCTTGCGCAGGACGACGACCACGGCGGCCGTGATGATGATCATCACGATGCCAATGCCAACGAGCATTCGTTGCTGGGCAGCGGCGGCATCTTCCTCTTCCTTGGCCAACTGGGCTTCGAGCACAGCTTGCTCGTTGTCGCCCATGCCATCGCCGTCGGAATCGAGCGTTTCGGTGGCGTCGTTGGGGAAGGCGTCAGCGTTGTCGCCCACGCCATCACCGTCGCTGTCGGCCCATTCAGTGGGGTCTGCTGGGAAGACGTCAGCGTCCTCCCCATCTGGATTGTCGCCGTAGCCATCGTTGTCAGCGTCGGCCCACTGCGTTGCGTCGTTGATGAAACGGTCGGGCGTCGTGCCTTGCGGGCTATCGCCGTATCCGTCGCCATCGCTATCTGCCCACTGGGTGGCGTCCTGTGGGAACGCGTCCCCGTTGTCGCCGTAGCCATCGCCATCGCCGTCGACCCACTCGTCGGCGTCTTCAGGGAAGGCATCTGGATTGTTGCCCGTGGCGTTGTCGCCGTAGCCATCGCCGTCTTGGTCGGTGGTTTGTGTTGAATCGTCGTCAAAGAGGTCGGCGTTATCGCCCACGCCATCGCCATCGGTGTCCACGGTTTCCGAACCATCGCTAGGGAAGGCATCGCTGTTGTCGCCCACACCGTCTTCGTCGGTATCGACCCATTCGCTGGCATCCTCAGGGAAGGCGTCAGGGTTTGTACCAGCGGGGTTATCGCCGTAGCCATCGCCGTCTGCATCGGTGGTTTGGGTGCTGTCCGACGGGAAGAGATCGGCNTTATCCCCCACACCATCGCTATCGGTATCGGCCGTTTCGGTCGCATCTTGTGGGAAGGCGTCTGCGTTATCACCGACGCCGTCGCTATCGCTGTCGGCGGTTTCTGACGCATCATTTGGAGCCCAGTCGGCGTTGTCGCCGACGCCGTCGCTGTCGCTGTCGGCGGTTTCTGAAGCGTCATTTGGAGCCCAGTCGGCGTTATCGCCGACGCCGTCGCTGTCGCTGTCAACGGTTTCTGAACCGTCATTTGGGAAGGCGTCAGCGTTGTCGCCGACGCCATCGTTGTCGGAATCGGCCGTCTCAGAGGCGTCGTTGGGGAAGGCGTCTTGGCCGTCCAGCACACCGTCGCCGTCGGAGTCGATGTCAAGGATGGTAACTTCGTTGCTCATGACGGCGTTTCCGAATTCCAAACCGTCGTGNGGNGTCACTTCGACCTTCCACTTCTGTCCNGCTTGGGTATCGGTGGCTTGAATGGTGGCTTTTCCGTTGTGAGCCGTGTTGTGCGTTCCATCTACGTACCAGTGAAGGGTGGTCTGCGAGGATTCAGGGTCGCTGTCNTTGTCCGCATAGTCGTAGGTGAGGGTCAAGGCTTCGTCGGCGTCAGCATTCGGAGCGGGANCGATGGCCACATTGGAAACCACTGGAGCGTCGTTGGGCGGCAAACCTTCGGGAATGATGACCTGGAGGTTGNTCCATCCATCGCCGCTGTTGGCGCCGTTACCGTTGGCTTCCATCACGGCGATGTCAACCGTGGTGGCTCCTGTACCTCCAAAGGGTGCCATCCAGTCAAAGGACCAGGTGATCTGTGTTGAGGCGGTGTGCGTGGCGCTGTTTTGCTGACCGTTGATGTTGACACCCGTTCCCGGGCTCATCAACTGGCCTTTGTCNACCTCGACGTTGAANCCGCCGGTGGTTGGGCTTCCGCTGCTCGAGATGCTNATGGTCACCGAATACATGGCGCCAGCGATGTAGGTGGCGGGGAAGTTGTGGGAAACCGAGACGCCACCCACGTTGTTGTGGCAACCGCATCCTTGCCCNGCTTGCGAGTGCTTGCCTGACGAGTTTCCTTCGATGGAGGGTACGGCGGCAATGAGAAGGGCAACCGTGGCCAGTGCGAAGAGGCGGGTGAGGGTGTTCATAATTTGGGCAACCGCACATCGTTCATAATAAAATTGGTCTTTCGTCCCGACCGTGCGTCCACGGTACGTTTTCCATGATGGGCTCGGTTTGAATGTATGCGGGCGGGAATTTGGCCACGGTTTGGCGCCGCGGCGCGATTAAATAGGGGGGTTTGGTCGGGAGGCTTACCTACGTTTGTGAGGAAGGAGTCGATAGAATGCCTAAGCCATGGACCTCAAAGCTCATTATCAAAGCCTTGGGAGTTCAGAAGTGCAACGGCAGTATGGACGCCGCCGTCGAGGACCTGCCCCTCGAAAAGGCCATGGAAGTGGCCCGTGAGAAAGCAGGCCTCGGACACTTGACCGGTGCCGACCTAAAGGCGCAGACTCGTGAGGTCATTGGGACCTGCGTGTCAATGCGTGTGAAGGTCGATGGTCATTGGGCAAATGAAGCCCTCGAAATCATTGCAAAAGGAGAATGGGACGAGCGCTTTAATTGAACACTCACGAACCGCGGAAGAGGCTTCGGCCTCGCCGACCGCAGAGGTGAATTAACATGGAAGAAAAAATCAGTGAAGCCATCAAGGCCGCNATNGAAGCGGCTCCTGAGCGAAAGTTTGTCGAATCNGTGGACATCTCGTTCACCATTAAGGACGTTGACTTGAAGAACCCAACCAACCGTATCAAGGAAGAGATCCGTCTTCCCTCTGGCCGAGGCCGGGAACTCAAAGTCGCTATGTTCGCTGCAGGCGAAGCTGCCACCAAGGCCAAGGCTGCAGGACTGGCTGTTTTCTCCCCACAAGACATCGAAGACTTCGGTGGAAAGAAGGGGCGAGCCAAGAAGGTCGCCAACCAATACGATTTCTTCCTCTCTGAAGTTCCTCACATGGGNCTCATCGGNCGCTACCTCGGTGTCGTTCTNGGTCCACGTGGCAAGATGCCTCGTCCTGTTCCGCCCACCCTTGACCCTGCCGTTCTTGCGGCTGGTCTTGCCAGCACCGTGGTCGTCAAGTCTGGNGACCGAATGACCTTCCACGTTTCCTTTGGAACCGTCAAGCAATCCCANGATGAACTTCTGGCCAACGCCATGGANGTNTACAACCGTGTTACCAACAAACTCGAGCGTGGCATTGGCAACGTTCGTTCCATGTTCATCAAGACCTCAATGGGTCCATCACAACGTATCGAGGTGATCAATTGATTCCAAAGGTCGTTTCCTGGAAGAAGGACACCGTTTCCGACCTNCACTCCCTCTTNACNAGCGGCGAAACCCTCGCCGTNATCGACATCCANGGCGTGCCGGCTTCTGCCATGTTCGGCATGCGTGCTGAACTTCGTTCCTCAATGAAGATTCAAGTGGCCAANAAGCGCTTGATGAAGATTGCATGGGAGCGCGCNGGCTANGANNTNGCNGACTTGGANAACCTNTACGCATCAGCCGTTCAGCCTGCGCTTGTTTCATCTTCAACCCTCAACTCGTTTGAGGTGTTTACGGAACTCAAGAAGACCGAAGCTGGTCGTGCCGCCAAACCTGGCGACATCGCCCCTTACCAAATCGTGGTTGAGAAGCAAGACACTGGCATGCCCCCCGGNCCCATTGTTGGAGACTTGAACTCCGTCGGCATTCCTGCNAAGATCATGGGCGGTAGCGTCCAGATTCAGAAGCGAACCGTCATCCTCGAAGAGGGTGAAGTGTTTGAAGGCGAACTCGGTATGATGCTCTCGAAGATTGGCATCAACCCCATGGTCACGGGCCTGCGCCTCTGCGGGACCCTCGAGGACGGTACGCTCTTTGAGCCTGCTACCCTCGACATCGACTACGAGCAATTCGAACAGGACCTCATCAGCATGGCTGCTGGCGGCTTCAACCTCGCCTGCAACATCACGTGGTTTACCCCACAAACGATGCCGACCCTCCTGTCCAAGGCCAGCGGAGAAGCGCTGGCCGTTGCTATGGAAGCAGCGATCGCAACCGCCGATACGCTGCCTCACTTGGTGGCCCGTGCCCACGCCAGCGCACTTGGCGTGGCTGGNACGCTGAGCCCCGACGCACTCGACGACGAANTGGCTGCCATGATGGGCGCNGCTGCTNNCGCAGCCGCNTCCGCCGCAGNNGCNGTNGACACGAGCNCTTCTGAAGCCCCAGCCGAGGCTGAAGAAGAGGAAGAAGAGGAAGAAGAGGNCGGNTTTGACGGNCTNGGNAGCCTGTTCGGCTGAACAAACAAAACACANTGAGGTGAAAAAACATGGAATACGTATACGCTGCTATGCTGTTGCACGCTGCTGAAAAAGAGATTGATGAGAAGTCGGTGAAGGCTGTCCTGAAGGGCGCTGGCGTCGACGCTGACGCTGCTCGAGTGAAGGCCCTGGTGGCCTCCCTCGCCGGAGTCGACATCGCTGATGCCATGACCCAAGCCGTTGCTGCACCCGCTGCAGCTGCTGCCCCTGCCGCCGCTGGCGGTTCTGACGCCCCTGCCCCTGTTGAAGAGGAAGAGGAAGAAGAAGAGGAAGCAGGCTTCGACGGTCTTGGCTCGCTCTTTGGTTGAGCAAGGTCCGATCGCTGCCGATTCGCACGCCGGTTCGACCGGTTTTCGTGTGAGCGCGGCTCGTCCATCGGTCTTTGTCCACGGGAACACCTCGCCCTTTTGGGCGATGGCCGTGAAAGCGCCGCAATCGCACGCACGAATTCTCCAAAAGCACTGAGCGAAAGCCAGGTCATGAAAGGGTTCATCCCTTGACCACACCTCGAACGTTCATGGTCAGGAAAGCAACGCTCGACCTTGAAGTGAGCGTTTCAAGCATTCAGGCCATCCGATTGTTTCGCGAACTTGCCGAAGAAGCGGGTTGGTCACTTCAACGCCATGAGGGTTCTCGCCTTGTGGATCGATTTGCCATCATCATGCCCATGGCCCAATCGGCTCGCACCCTGGGGCTCAAGGTGCTGGATGGGCCTATGCGCGGCATGGAATTGACGTGCTGGTCGGAAACTCGGGGTTCATCGGGAGCGGTCAACATCGCCTCATGGTTGGTCCCCGGTGGTCACGAAGGTGAACTCTTCCGAACACTGGTTCATCACTGGGTCGTTCGAATGGACCGATGCCCNTGGCGTTGGTCCTTCGGTGAGCGGTCCAAGGTTGGCTACCTGTTGCCCGTTTGGAGGCAATCACGCCGGCGTTTTTCNAAGCTCGGGTTCAACACCAAAAAANCCGGTTGGCCGGTTGAACTTCAGGGCCATTGGCCAATGGANCGACCCTCCAATCATGCCTCNGCAGAAGAAGAGGAGTGATGCTCANCGCCTCCCCCTAAGGGGGAGGCGCCTTCTTTATTGGGTGGGGCTTTATATCGGTATCACACGAGGGTTAATTCCCAAGGTGGCGTCATGCTGAACAATCCACAACAACGGAAGGCGCTGGTCCTCTCGTTGTTGATGGTGATGTTGGCACAAACGGCCTACGTCGAATCCTACCGTGGATGGACGCTTTCGGACGAAGCAAATCCTGCTCGACTNAACGCAGCTTGTGACGGTCTGAGCCGAACGGCTGGAACACCGATTTACGTTGATGCCTCCCAAGGATCCGACGACTGGAACGGCACATCGTCCTGTCCAAAAGCCACGCTCTCTGATGCCCTGAACGACTCCTCGTCCGACGATGAGATCATTCTCGCCACCGGCCTGTACCACGAAAACGTCACGGTGAACGGCAAAGACGACCTCTTGATTCGAGCGGCCGACGGCGCCCGTGTGGTCTTTGACGGGACTCAGAGCATCGCTGACGACCTCAACGTTTCTTGGGGCACCGCTGATGGCAACGGCGTTCAGGAAACAACACTACCGGTTGATGGTTGGCAGTTGTTTTTGGCCTACGACGAACAGGTGCCAGCCCGCTGGCCAAACGCCCAATTCTCTGATGAGACAGTGTTCAATCGCTCCTACTGGGCCGAAGGTACGCTGACCGGTTCGAACAGCGCCTACACCCAAGGCTGGTTGACGGATGCCGGGCCTGAATCCGGCGTTCACACCGGTCTGAACGAGACCATCAATGCCACCGGACTTGACCCCGTCGGTGCCATTGCGGTCATGAACCTCGGGTCGTTTCGCAGCAACAGCCGAATCATCACCGACTGGAACGCCAGCAATGGAACGTTTGCCTACGATGGAAGNGGCGTCGGCTGGAAGAACAAGCACCATGCTTACTTCCTCGAAGGCAAGCAGGAACTNATCGACCAAGACGGCGAGTGGTGGTTCAACAACACGAACAANCGNCTGTANTACAAGACNCCATCCGGNCAAGATGCGAACGATTTGGACCTCCGCGTGAAGGTGCAACCCTTCGCNATCTCCGTTGANAACTCGGACGGCGTNACCGTNCANGGCATNGATTTCTTTGGAACAACCGTGAACTTCAACGAGTGCGATGGGTGTTCGTTCACCAACGCTACCCTCGAGTATCCAAGCACCTCAAAGCGTGGCTTGGGCATTGCCGGTGAATCCGAAGACGACCGATGGATGACTCGTTTCTACCGAAGCACCAACAGCTTTGTTGACAACATCTCCATCACCAATACCGATGGAGGCGCTATTGAATTCCAAGGCTCAGCCGGCCAATCGCACAACAACACCGTGAACAATTCCTACTTCCACGCCATCGACTGGTCAGCGGCCGACCAAAAGGGCTTGATGACCACGATTTACGAAGGCGGACGAGACATGTACTTCACCAACAACACCGTTCACTTGACCGGTGCCTCCTCCGTTCTATCGATTGGTGATGCGCCCAAGGTCTTCTACAACGAAGTGTGGGATGTTGGGCATTTGCAAACGGATGGTGCCGTGGTGCAGATCATGCAAGGTGAGGCCCCAGGTGCTGAAGTTGCGTACAACTGGATTCATGACATCATCAAGTACGGCGTTCGTTTTGACGCTCCCATCGGCCAAGTGGGAACGGGCCAAAACGGTACCATGCACCACAACGTGATTTGGAACGCTGCTGGTGGATTGATGGTCAAGGGTGATTATCACAACATCCACAACAACACCGTGTTCAATTCCTCAGCCAGCAAGAACGACATCATCGCATTGACCGATGGCGACATCAACAACAAGAACTCAACGTTCCATCGCAACGCCATCGATAGCATGGCTGACCACCGCTCCGACGACGTGTATGCGAACCCGCTTCCAAATGGCTCCCATTGGAGCAATTGGAATGGGTATCTGCAAGGCTACGACGGTATGTTTGAGGCTCGCAATCAGATTTCATGCGCCATCTACGAAAACGGCTCGCTCTATTGCTGGGGGAGAAACGACCATGGACAACTCGGCCTGGGCTACACCAGCGGCCGAGAGGAGGCGCCTCAGTACGTTGACCTTGGCACCGGCCGCACCATCACTTCCTTGGGCATCGGAGATTCTGGAGCCGAAGGATGGGCGCCCAATTCTCATGCCTGCGCTGTTCTTGATAACGGCGAGTTGGTGTGTTGGGGTGCCAATGGGGACGGGCAACTTGGCCTTGGAAACACCTCAACGAGCGGTGTCTGGGAACCGACCACCGTGGACGTTGGCTCAAGCCTCACCACCATCAGCGTGGCCGTTGGGAACGCAGCGACCTGCGCTCTTCTCAGCGACCACAGCGTGAAATGCTGGGGCAAGAACAATTTCGGCCAACTTGGCCTCGGCAACTCGTCCAGCAACGACGTGCTTACACCACACGCCGTCTCGTTCAGCGGTTCGAGTAACCCAATCAGTCTTCATGCGGGGCGAAATGAGTTTTGTGCACAATTGGACAACGGCTCAGCAGCCTGTTGGGGAGAAAACGCAGAAGGCCAATTTGGGCTTGGCAACACCACCTCGCAGACCTCACCGATTTCACTTACGCTTCCAACCGGAAGAACGGTGGCTTCCATGAGTGTGTCCAAGGATTTCATGTGCATGGCCCTGGACAATGGCTCCATTGTATGTGCGGGGCGAAATGCCGAACATCAACTTGGTCAGGGAGCCCAGTCAGCACGGGAAACATCGTGGAAGTACGTGGTCGGGCTGGACATGGTTGCTCACACCGTTGAGCTCGGTCAAGACGTTGGTTGTGCTCATTTGGTCAACGGAAGCATGGCCTGTTGGGGAGAAGATCTGTGGGGCTTGTATGGAAACAGCACGACCTCTTACACCTCGCGTGTCGCCTCAACAGCAACCCAGTACGCTAATTTTGGAAACGGCCGAACAGCGGCGTCCATCAGCCTGAATTATCGGCACGCTTGCGCCGTTTTGGACAACGGCGATTTGACGTGTTGGGGACGAAATCACAAGGCGCAGTTGGGACTTGGCAACACGACACAAGCGTTCATGCCGGTGGTCGTCAGCAACGTGAGTTCAATTCGTCAGTTGACCGTTCATGAGATGCTCGTGGATCCTGCCAACGATGATTTCCGTCCAACGTGGGGCTCGCCGTTGCATCAACTCAGCGCTGGAGCCTACGACGCTGGCGATGCCGACCCCTGGGCCGCCGGTGTTTCGTGGACGTACAGCCCGATGAGCGACCCGATTTCTGGCTGCATGGACACCCGTGCCTTGAACCACGACTCCACGGCCGTGTTCGCCGATCGTTCATGTCGATACACGGCTCTTTCCTCCTCGACCACCTCGTTTGAGTTGACCGTTGGTGACGAATTCTCCCACCAACTGAACTTCACCAATCCATTCGTTGCGAATATCTCTGGAGTCTGCGCCAACGGATGCTCATCCAACAACGTCGGGGAGTTTTCTGACATCGCTCTTGATTCAAACGGTGCTCGACACATGTGCTATTCCATTGGTTCAACCGTGTTCAATTTGGGTTATGCCACGGACAAGTCGGGCCAATGGTCATCGGGCGTGGTGGTCACCAGCAATCAGGTCGGGCATGCTTGTCAAATCGTGCTGGATTCCAATGACCGAATTCACATCGTGGCGTTTGACGATACCAACGACCAGCTCCTCTACTCAACCAAAACGCTTGCAGGTGCGCATTTGTACACTGGGCACTGGTCAACCTCTGCCCTCACCGACGTTGATGGTTCTCACCAGGTCTTTTCGCTGGCCGTGGACAGCAGCGACACGCTCCACCTCTCCTATTACGAGGGGAGCGGCGACCTGAAGTACCGCACAAAGACCTCAAGCGGCTCATGGTCGGCGGCCTCGGTCGTGGATTCGACCAACGATGTCGGTCAATATTCCTCCATTGCTCTTGACGGTGACGACGCTCCGCACATCGTGTACCACGACGCTACGAACAACAATCTTCGGTACGCCCACAAGCAAGGTTCATCCTGGACAACATCAACCATCGACTCACAAACAGGAGCAGGTGTGGGAACCGCTGTTGCCGTTGACGCACACGGCAAGGTCCACGTCGCTTACGAAACCGACGCTTCCGACATGGCGTACATGACAAATTTCAGCGGTAGTTGGGTCAAGACGGTGTTGGACACCAACAACCACAGCAACGCCGTTTCCATCGGTCTGGACGATGACGGCAACCCTCACGTGGTGTTCTTGGACGAGGTTGACGATGACCTGTTCTACATGTCCAACGCGTTGGGTTCGTGGCAGCGGGTCTTGGTGACTGCCTCGGCTGATTCGGGCGGCACCAACCACGTCATGGACGCCAACGGCGATCTTCACATCAGCTACCCGCTCGGCAATCAGGCAGGTTATGCAGCTCAACGAAGCGTTGGCAACTACCAAACCTTCGAAGTTCAACCCGATCTTCCCGAAGGCCTCTCGATTGGGCAGTCAAACGCCACCATCCACGGAGCCCCCGTCTCTCCGCAGGACACAACGACCTACACCGTTTGGGTCAACACCTCTTCAACCTCGGCCTCGACAAGCATCGACCTCACCATCCTCGCTGGTCTGTTGCCCGATGTACCGTATCAGAAGCTTCAGAGAAACACCGCCTTGTCGCCGGTTTCCTTCAATTGGACGGTGTGGTCGTCCAACGTCGTCAACAGCACGGATACCGTGTACACGAACGGCCAGTCGGGAGACTACACCAGCATCGCCTTGGACAGTGACGACCACGTGCACATGGTGTTCTACAGAAACGATAACTCGAACCTGATGTACGCCCACAACACCTCGGGCACGTGGTCCGTGTCGTCCATCGACAGCAGCAACAATGTCGGAAAATACTGCGCCATCGCCATTGATTCCAACGACGGCCTTCACGTCTCCTATCAGTACAACACCGGTAATTCGCTCAAGTACGCTTACAAATCGTCCAGCGGCTCGTCGTGGTCAAAGTCCACGGTGGACAACACCGGTGGGAAATACACTGACATCGCCATCGACTCCAACGATAAACCGTTTATCGCCTATCGGGACAGCGGTGGAAACCTAGCGATTGCCAACAAGTCGGGCAGCAACTGGGCCTTCGATTCCTTTGACTTCCTCTTCGTGAGCGAAGACATCGAGGACACGTCCATTGAATTTGACGCCGACGGCAAGATGCATCTTGCGGTGTACGATAAGACCGACGAAGACCTGTATTACGTCACCAATCACAACGGGTATTGGTCCTACGCCAATCTCGAAGACATCGGCGCAGGGGGCAACATGGCGGTGGACATCGCCATCGACCCGTCGACCGATTTACCCGGCATCTCGTATTTTGACGCCGACAACGCCGACCTCAAGTTCACCAAAAAGACCTCGCAGACCTTGAATCAGTGGGACACCGTAACCGTTGACAGCAGCAACGTCGGGCGCGACAACTCGTTGGCGTTTGACGGCTCTGGAAACGCGCATATTTCTGCAGAGCGAAACGGCGTTGATGATCTGATCTACGCCACCGACTCAAGCGGGTCGTGGGTGTCTTCAAACGTGGACACGACGAATGGCGTCGGTCTGCATTCCTCCCTCGCTCTCG